>CAKZOC010000255.1 GCA_937136025.1 uncultured Bacteroidota bacterium | reverse complement strand
GAATTGGAATGACAGAAGAAGAAGTCAAAAAATATATTAATGAAGTTGCTTTTTCAGGAGCTGAAGAATTCCTGGATCAATATAAGGATGCCGGAAAAGATGCCGGCATTATAGGTCATTTCGGTCTTGGTTTTTACTCTTCCTTTATGGTGGCGGACCGCGTAGACATTTTTACGAAAAGCCACACAGACGCTCCAGGGGTGCATTGGAGTTGCGACGGAAGCCCTGAATTCACCATTGAGGCTTCCGACCGCAAAGCACGGGGAACGGAAATCATACTCCATATTGCAGAGGATTCTACGGAGTTTCTTGAAGAATCACGTATTCGTGAACTGCTTCAGAAATACAATAAATTCATGCCCGTTCCCATCAAGTTTGGAACACGGACTGAAACCCTGCCCAAACCGGAAGGTGCCAAGGAAGAAGATCCGGCACCTACTCAGGAGGTGGACGATATCATAAACAATCCCACCCCGGCCTGGACCAAAAAACCTTCCGATCTCAAAGATGAGGACTATAAAGCCTTTTACAGGGAACTATATCCCATGCAGTTCGAGGAGCCATTGTTCCATATACACCTCAATGTAGATTATCCCTTTAACCTCACTGGTATTCTGTATTTCCCAAAATTGAATCAGGACCTGGCGATGCAGAAAGACCGGATACAACTCTATCAAAACCAGGTGTTTATAACGGACAACGTAGAAGGGATCGTCCCTGAATTCCTGACCATGCTTCGGGGCGTTATTGACTCTCCGGATATACCCTTAAACGTCTCTCGTTCCTATTTACAGGCTGATGGAGCCGTTAAAAAGATTTCATCCTACATCACCCGGAAAGTGGGCGATAAATTGAACTCTCTCTTCAAGGAGGATCGGGAGAATTTCGAAAAGAAATGGAACGACATCAAGATCGTGATTGAATATGGAATGTTGTCCGAAGATAAGTTTTTCGAGAAGGCAGAGTCTTTCGCCCTATATCCCACGGTGGACGGGACGTACTACACCTTTAGTGAATTACAGGAAAAAGTAAAGGATGCCCAAACGGATAAAGACGATAAACTCGTACTGCTTTACGCTTCAGATAAAGAAAGTCAGCATTCCTATATAGAGGCCGCCAAAGCCAAAGGGTATGAAGTACTGATGATGGACAGTCCTATTGTAGCGCACCTGATGCAGAAACTGGAAACCAGTAAGGAGAAGATATCCTTTGCCCGGGTAGATGCAGACCACCTCGATAAACTGATCCAAAAAGAAGAGACTCAGATTTCTAAATTATCCGACGAAGAAAAAGAGAAATTGAAAGGACAGGTGGAAGAAGTACTCGGAGAGAAAAGCAGCTATATGGTTCAAATGGAAGCCATGGACAGCAACGCGTCTCCTTTTATGATCACCGAGCCGGAATTTATGAGGCGGATGAAAGAAATGCAGCAAAGTGGTGGTGGCGGAATGTTCGGTATGGGCAATATGCCGGATATGTACAATCTGGTCGTCAATACGAATCACCCCCTGGTGGGAGAAATTCTAAATACGAAGACTGCCAAAAAGCGCGTCCGACTGATCAATCAATGTCTGGACCTGGCACGTCTTTCCAAAGGATTGCTTAAAGGAGAAGAACTGACTTCCTTTATTCACAGGAGTTACGACATGGTTAAATAATATCATATCGAGAACCCTAAGTTAGAAACCGCTCTGAAAGGGGCGGTTTTTTTTTACGAGGCACCATGACGCTAAAATCCGCTCCGAAAGGGGCGGTTTTTTTTGTGCCCACTCCCTGGGAATTCTTATTTTAGATTTGTGGAAACTCCCTGGCATCTCTTTTTTATGGCCGCGATCTATGTATTGGCAGGTGTGTTTCATTTTGTCTACCCCTCCATGTATGCGCGGATCATTCCACCCTGGATTCCTGGAAAAAAATCAGTGGTTTTCCTGAGCGGAATACTCGAGATTGTTCTGGGATTTGCATTGGTTTTACCAGAGCTGAGAACCCTGGCCCTTTATGGCATTATAATTCTTCTTATCCTTTTTCTTCCGGTCCACACCTACATGCTTCGCGATAAAACGGCAGGTATGGGTATACCCAGATGGGTCCTGATTTTGCGCATTCCTTTGCAGGGGCTGCTTATCTATTGGGCCTATTTGTATCTCTGATTACACTGCAGCACACCTGACCTCTTGTTTTAAACAGTTTTAGATGGTCTGGAAATCTCTGCTCTTTCACGAAAAAAAACACCTCAGGCATTTTCTCGATTGATCGGAATACAGTTTTAACATTAGAGCAAGATAAACTTCCTTTAAATTTTATTTTTTTTAGGTAATTCTCTCCCAGTTGGTATATTGTCAATAAACAGGGCAAACGCACCTCTCTTTTTTATTTTTAGTTCCCTTAACTCAGGACTAAAATCAATGAATTTAGTTCCCCTCATTTAATGTTAAATCAAAAAAAGATAAGTGGAAAAAACGGTTTAATAGGGAAAACCCTGAATTGAAAAATGACCAGGACAGGGGTAATCAAGAAGTTTCCGAAGCCAATGAAGTTGTGGATAAAGGCACTTTTGTCGAGGAAGAATTCCCGGTTGGTCTTGAGGTCATATCAATAGATTTTGATATCCAATCGGATAATCTTAATGAATACAGAATGATGGGTATGCGATAAATTTTTTGTGCCAATGAGGAGAAGAAATTACCAGATGAACGCTTCACAGGAGGAAGAAAGAATCTACTATCCTTTCGTAAATGTGCTTTGAGGTTAGCATTTATCAGTAGTTTATTTTTAACTTTAAAGCTGAACTATCTAAAAACAATTAAAATGGAAAAAGAAGAATTTAAAGCAAAGGCTTATGATTTACATGAACAACTCAAAGGTAAGATTGAAGAACTCAATTCCCAATTAGCGGCCCAAGGCGAGAATGCCGACGAATTATATCACGATGTCATCAGCGATCTTAAAGAGCAAAAAGAGGAACTTAAAGTAAGACTGGAAGGTGTTAATGATATGGCAGACGGGCAATGGGAAGAGGTAAAAAATTGGTTTGCTTCCAATTCTGATATAATAAAAGAGGGCTTAGAAAAGGTTGAAGGATATTTTTCCTGAAAATCCAAACCGGGCCTGTAAATTAAACTCTGTCCATTGTTTCACGTCCTCTGGGGCTTGCCCCAGAGGAATTTGTGTTTAAGGCCAGAGGTATTCTTTCTCCAAATTTAATATAAAGTTGCTGAATGGTCAGACTCCAGTTTTGAAGTGGACTGGTCCATTTCTTTTCGATATTCCTGGTAGCCAGATAGACGAGTTTAAGCAAGGCCATATCACTGGTAAAGACCCCTTTTGATCTTTGGAGGCGATATACCTTAGCGAATTGCATATTTGGTGCACAATGCAAAGCTGCACTAGTGCCTTGGAAAATACGCTCAATATCGCTTGAGTAAATCCCCGAAGCGCATCGGTGCAGACGATAAGCATGCAGGCATGGGGATTCCTTCCTGTATTCTAATCCTCCGTATTCCCTTTCAGTTTTTGAAGATGTACTGGGCGTATGTTTATTTTTAAATTCAGAGCCCTGTGAGTTTGCCTTATAAAGTGTTTAAGTCTCAGATATTCCCCCTTAAAAGTTTCATGCGTCCCTAATTAGTCGGTACTTCCTGCGTTTAATTTATGGCACTACCTCCCTAGGGTTTGATGACACACCCTTTAGTCCCTTTTTGATGCCTTGAACCGAGTACTGAGTTGTCGTTTAATCCAAAATATTTGGAGAAGACTGAATGCCGTAAATACCAGTGTTCCAAGCAAAGTAGTCCTCGAGATCTCCGGTATTTCGGGGATGCGCCATTCGAGATCGAAGGACAAAATATGAGGTATTTCTGGCATTGAGATGTCCTTGAGCCATGAACCTGGTAGCAAGGTCAGACAGCAAAGAATGAGAATTCCAGCGGCAATTCCCACCCAGCCTCGTTTTGAAATCAACGGTTTAAACGCCGTCAAAGGGGGGTGCTGAGTTTCAATACGCCTCATGACGTTGTATGCAAGGTCCTTAGGGGCCTTTTCCATAGCGTTTTCCTGCAGCAGTTCTCTTAAAATATTCTCAGATTCCATCCTCGGATAATTAAGTGTTATATGTTTTTAAACGCAACCCTTGCTCTGAGCTCTCCAATATGATTTTGAATCGGTTGCGCGCTCGAAACAGGCCAACTTTGACAACAGATTCAGCCAGGTCCGTAATATTTGAGATTTCCTCGATGCTCAATTCCTGTAAGTAAAACAGGCTGAGCAATGAATTATCCCTTGGGGAGAGCTGTGCTAACGCCTCTTGAATACACGTGCTTCGCTCACTGATCATGAGTGTGTTCCACGTTGTCTCCGAAACCTCACTTAGACGATCAACATCAGATAACCACAAGGGCTTGCGCAGACGGGCTTCCCGGTCACAGGCATCCAGAATACCCCGATAAGCGATCCGATACAACCACGTAGAAAATTTTGAATCCCCCCGAAAACTTCCTAAGGATCTGTAGGCCTTCACAAAAATGTCCTGAGTAGTCTCTTCTGCCAGTTCCCGATGATCCAGCATACGCATGGCAAGAGTAAAGACCATATGCTGATATCGGTTCAGCAATACCGCATACGATCTGGAATTTCCAGAAAGCACCTCCCGGATCAGGTCTGAATCAGAAACCTTTTGGTTCTCCATTGCCTATTGGACGCCCGGCGCAGCGCTTAGGTTACAAAAAAAACATTCTTTCTGCGTAACCCATGGGATAAAACATTCGTCTGATGAGGTATACAAATCAATTTAATCACTTATACATTTTACTTATGGGAGCAGAAGTCATCATCTTTATCGCCTTATTCTCGGTTATTTTCGGAATAGCCTACCTCCATTTTTCAACCCGAAACCAGGAGCGTCTTGCGCTTATTGAAAAAGGATTGGATGCCAGCATATTTTTAAAAGGTCGTGAAAGGACCCAACCCTTCTGGAAAGTATTAATCCTGAATCTGGCCCTATTGCTTATGGGTATTGGAGCCGGGGTTATGTTAGGGGGCACCCTCGCCCAGGTCGCAGGGGTAGAATGGGATATTGCTATGCCCGGCTCGATTTTCCTGCTGGCAGGAACAGGTCTGTTGACCGGTTTTTTTATTACCCGAAAAATGGAACGGGAAGACTAATAAAATGTTCCGGAAAAAGATAAACACTATCTTTAAGTCACTAATAAAAAAAAATGTGAACGTTGTCAGCACCAATATCGGACAACCTGTGACGATCAGTTGGCAGGGTCTTGAAAGAATCACTGGTATATATAAAACTCCTGTGCCCGATGGCATTTACCTGAGTGCGGAAGGGGTCACCGGAGACGCCATAGGGAATCCAAAGGTCCACGGAGGTGCCCTGAAAGCGGCCTATCTTTTTTCTGAAGACCACTATCCGTTTTGGAAAACCCAATATCCCTCTTTGGATTGGGATTTTGGAATGTTCGGTGAGAACCTTACGATTTCGGGCCTGGATGAAACCCAACTTTTTATAGGCAGCATGTATACCCTTGGGGAGGCCACGGTTCGCATTACCACGCCCAGGGAACCTTGTTTTAAGCTTGGACTACGTTTTAAAGACCAGGGTATTATCGCTGCCTTTGTAAAACACCGTCGCCCGGGCACCTACGTTCAGGTGCTGCAACCTGGTTTGGTTCGCGAAGGTGATTCCATGGAGTTAGTGGATCTG
This sequence comes from uncultured Bacteroidota bacterium, assembly GCA_937136025.1. Classification (GTDB taxonomy): domain Bacteria; phylum Bacteroidota; class Bacteroidia; order Flavobacteriales; family Flavobacteriaceae; genus Robiginitalea. The sequence goes on along the minus strand of CAKZOC010000255.1, from coordinate 7,153 downwards.
CCTGAAAAAAAAGTAAGCATTGCGGCTTTTTACACTATGTGGTACGCTCCTGAAAAAGATCGGAAATTGATACTTGAGGTATTAAATCTTCCTGGGATTTCGGAACAAAAACAAAAACAACTCCAGAAGTGGATATCATAAAAAAAGAGGCCCTAAAGCCCCTTTTCTCCTGAATTAAACCAACTAAAACGAACTAGAGTACGGCTACAGTTGCGCTGTAGATCACATCACCGTCGTTGAGGACGACACTGTAGGTACCTTCGTAGGCACTTTCAAAATTAAAGGCCATTTCAACTACTGGGGTCTGGTTGAACTTTTTGATGTACAACAGACGATTTTCCTCGTCGTACACTTTCAAAGTAACCTTTTCACCTTCCAGATTTAAATGATTTACAAATACCCGCTCTCCTTGGACTATTATGGCCGGAGTATTTGTTTTAATTTCCTTTTCACCCGGATTTGCATTAGCATCCGGTGAGGCAGCACTGAGGCTTGCTGATGCTGCGAGAACAAGTAATGCTGAACTTACTTTTTTCCAATTGTTTTTCATGACATTCGTTTTTTGATTGAAACTAAATTTTAATGAACACTCCAAAAGTAGGTCAGAGGTATGGGCAGAACTACTACGGCATTACCCACTTTGTGTCTGATATTAACATACCTGAAGCCTAATTACCCTCTTGATGTTAATATTCCATATATTCAGGGTAATTTCGTATAATCTATATAAAGAGGTCTTGCGTAAATTCGAATAAAAATTGCAGGTGTATGGATACTTTATTAAAGAGTAAACCGGCCTTTGAGGCCATTGCCCCTGATTTCGGCCATTCGTTTACCTATCAGAAATTCAGTGCTGCGAAACCCAATAAAAATAATGTGTGGCACTACCATCCCGAACTGGAGCTGGTGTATGTCAATGGAGGAAGTGGCCGCAGACAGATTGGCAGTCATGTTTCTTATTATACACAGGGTGACCTGATTCTTATCGGATCAAACCTGCCCCATTGCGGTTTTACCGATGCCAGTACAGGAAACACCAGTGAATCTGTGGTACAGATGAAAGCCGATTTCCTGGGATCAGATTTTTTTGATATTCCCGAAATGTCGAAAATTCGAAACCTGTTTGAAAAAGCCAAAGGGGGACTGGCCTTTGGAGGTACTACCAAGAAAAAAATTGGAGAGAAAATTGAAATCCTGGAGTATAAAACCGATTTTCAAAGACTCCTGGCTATTCTCAATGTCCTCAATGAACTTGCCAGTTCAAAAGATTTTGAAATTCTCAACGCCGATCATTTGTCCATGGAACTCCAATCCAAGGAAAACGATCGTATCAATACGATTTTCAATTACGTCAAAGAAAACTACCGACAACCGATTTCTCTGGAGGAAATAGCAGGTTTGGTATTTATGACTGTCCCTTCTTTTTGTCGGTATTTTAAAAAGGTTACTCAAAAAACCTTTGTTCAGTTCGTCAATGAATACCGTCTGGTCCACGCCTCAAATCTGCTCTCGGAGAATAACCTGAGTATTACTCAAATTTGTTTTGAAAGCGGATTCAACAATTTTTCACATTTTAATAAATCCTTTAGGGCCTTCACAGGTATGAGTCCTTCTCAATATCGCAATGAGCTCCAATCCGTAGTTCGCTGATGCAGGATCTCCATCAAACCGGTCATATCTCCCTGCGTGATGCGCAATTGCGGTACGAACCTCATTTTCTTTCTTCGGAGGCTGCAGATGGGCTCTTTAAACATTTGTTGACCCAAGTTACCTGGAAGGAAGACTCCATCCGAATCTTCGGAAAAACCTATCCGCAACCCCGTCTGACCGCGCTGTATGGTGACCGGGGGAAGTCCTACGCTTATTCCGGAATCCAAATGCACCCCACACCCTTTACCCCTGAGTTATTAGACCTTAAGTTGAGGATTGAAGATCTGAGTGGTGAACGTTTTACCAGCTGTCTTCTCAATCTCTATCGGGACGGGAAAGACAGTAACGGATGGCATGCGGATAACGAGAAGGAACTGGGCAATCATCCCTTTATTGCTTCGATTTCCCTGGGTGCATCCCGCGCTTTTCACTTAAAGCACAGGGCGGACAAGTCCCTGAGGTTTCGTATGCAACTTGGGCATGGGAGCCTGCTGCTGATGGGTGGCGCCATGCAGGAATTCTGGTTACATCAGATTCCCAAAACCCGAAAAACCGTGGGGAAACGTATTAACCTCACTTTTCGCAAAATCAATTGAAAGTTTCCCTCCGTTTCGCCAGAGGCGGAATCCTTCGTATTTTTGAATTGTGGAAAAACAAGAGCTTACAGCAAGGGAAATAGATCGTATCATTGAAATGGCCTGGGAGGATCGAACGCCTTTTGAGGCCATAACGTTTCAATTTGGGTTTACTGAGGACCAGGTAATTTCTCTCATGCGCACTGAGCTCAAACCCGGAAGTTTTAAAAGGTGGCGCAAGCGCGTTCAGGGAAGAAGCACCAAACATCTGAAACTCCGCAACGAAAGTGTGGGCCGTTTTAAGTGTTCCCGTCAACGCAGCATTACCGGAAACGCCATTTCAAAAAGAAAATGAATTGGACGATCAGCCGTAAATAGTGTTGAGTAATGCCGCCAACCGAAGCCCCCCTACGAGTAATTGTTCCTCAACGGTATCCCACCATACAAAACGGTAGCGGTAACTGAGTTTTTCACCGGATTCGGCAGAAGCATAAACCCGGTTGGTAACCTCCTGAACTTCCTCCACCCAGTCGTAGACAGTCCCTTCCATGACCTGCCTGATTTTATCCCGGTCCCAGCGCGGTAAACTTTCAGCCAATTCTGTATAACTCATACCGTAATCGTCAATTAAATTGGCGTCCCACACCCGATGCAGATTACTTCCACGTCCGAACCACTGAACCTGAATGTCATTGCCACCTTTATCCTCCAATTTCCCGACATGCATAGGTTGATGGAGATCACCCACAAGATGAATGAGCATTTTGAGGTAAAAAACAGCATCCTCCTCTGAAGTATTGGAATCCTGAAGTATGGCTATACATTTTTCAATTCCCATCACCACGTCTCCTTGCGCGCTGGGCTCCGAATCGAGATACCGCGCGTCTGAGGGAAAATTAACGTAATGCCACGGGCTAAAACGCGCATAAGCCCTGTCCGATTTAATAGCATCCGCATAGTTGGATACCTCAGCCAGGGTTTCACCTTGCAATAATTGTGTTATCGCCTTTCGGGCTTTGCGATTCAAATGCTTTTGAGCCACAGCCCCGACGACGCGATGTCCGGTTTTAGACCATTCAGGCAAAGAGTTCGGAACCCCCTGAATCGGAAACAAGAATAAACATATAAATCCCAGGATCAGAGTTTGTTTCATGGCGCTGTAATAAATCAATAGATTTTTGGATGGATGCTGCCTAAGCTTACATTCATTCTGTGGAAATGTACAAAAAACCCCATTTCCAGGGACTGTGAATCTAAACACATATCTAAAGGTTTCGTTAAAGTATTTACAAAAGAATATCTGTTTGTTAAAGAAAATTTACTTTTAACCTCCTTAAAAAAACTGAATGCATTTATTCTGGCGGTGGGCTTTATGCTTTTTTTGCTCAATATATGCTTACTCTCAAACCGGTCCTTACAAATCTTTCTCGGTAAAATATATCACCGAAAAAATTGAATTGGACGGTGCCCTGGATGATTATGCCTGGGAAATCGCAGAGTCCGCCGATGAATTTTGGGAATACTTCCCTTTAGACAGCATTCAGGCGCGAAAACAAACCGAAATCAAAATGTTGTATGATGATACGAACCTGTATATAGGGATTCGGGTCAATACAGCAGGCAGGAATTACGCCATAGAGTCGCTCCGGCGTGACTTCAGGGCTGGAAACTCCGATAACATCACCTTGTTATTCGACACTTTTAATGACGCGAATAATGCCTTTTTGTTTGGGATAAATCCCTATGGGGTGCGGCGGGAAGGCCTCGTTTCAGGGGGAGGTCTGGACCTGCGTGGTTTTACAATTTCCTGGGACGTCAAATGGAAAGGTGAATCCAAAATCTACGACGACTATTACACTTCCGAAATGGTGATCCCCCTCACTTCTTTTAAATTCCGGGAAGGTGAAACGAAATGGCGGTTTAATAGTTATCGGTTTGACACCCAGTCCAATGAACAGAGTACCTGGGTCCGCATCCCCCAAAACCAGAATATTTACGGGCTGACTTTTATGGGGGATATGATTTTTGAAAAACCGTTGGGGAGGTCCCGCACCCCTATGGCCATTATACCCTATGTGGCCGCCGGCACCTTTAACGACCGGGAAAATCAAAATCAGGAGAATCGCCTCAAGGTTGGTGCGGATGCAAAACTCTCCATCGGTAATAGTATGAACCTGGACGTTACTGTCAATCCGGATTTTTCCCAGGTGGAAGTAGATGATCAGGTGACAAATCTGAGCCGGTTCGAGGTGGGACTGCCCGAAAAAAGACAGTTCTTCATAGACAATAACGATTTATTTGCAGATTTTGGAGGCGCAAGGGATGCCAATCCATTTTTTTCGCGCAGAATTGGAATCGCAAAGGACACGGCTGGAAACACCATTGAAAATCCGATTTTAGGAGGGGTAAGACTCAGTGGAAAGCTCAATCCCAAATTTCGTCTGGGCTTTTTCAACATCCACACCCAAAAGGATGAAGCCAATGAGATTCCTGCCTTCAACAATACTATGCTGGCCCTTCAACATGTGGTCTTTGCCCGATCTAACATCGGTTTTTATTTCATCAATCGGGTCGCTTTTGGCAGTGATGATTTTATTACCCGGGATGAGCGGTTTAACAGGGTATTGGGAGTGGACTACAACCTGATCTCTGTGGACAACCTTTGGAACGGACGGTTCTACCTGCACCGCTCTTTTCAACCCGATGTCAGCGGGAAAGACCTCTCCACCGGAGCCTCTTTAAACTACAATTCAAGGTTTTACGGTGGATTTACGGATTGGGCGTATATCGGTGAGAATTTCCGATCCGATCTGGGTTTTATCCGCAGGGATGATATTGTCAAGGGAACCACCGGGTTCTCCCGTACATTCTGGCCTGAAAACAGCTATTTCAACAACCACAGATTCCAGGTTGTGGCCCAGCAGATCTGGAGTCCGTCTCTGGACATGCAACTGACGGATTATACATTCCGGGGGTCCTGGGAGGCCCGTTTCAGAGATCAATCCCAAGCCGAAGTACAATGGCGCAGTCAGTACACCTATCTCTTTGATTCTTTTGACCCTACGGGTTCAGACGGTGTAGAGCTCCCGGCTGGTTCAGATTATTACTACAATACGATTCGCCTGGGATATGGATCGGACCGGAGACGGATTTTCTCCTACCGGGGACAGAGCACCATCGGAGATTTCTATAACGGACAACGCTTGTCCATAGAGGCAGGGGCTACCGTGCGGATTCAACCCAAAGCCTTTCTGTCCATGCAGGTGAATTACGACCAAATTACACTGCCCGAACCCTACTCTTCGGCGGATATCTGGCTAATCGTTCCCCGGATTGAAATCACATTCTCCAGATCCCTGTTCTGGTCCACCCTGATTCAATACAGTAATCAGCGGGACAATCTTGGGATCAACACCCGCTTGCAATGGCGATTTGCTCCGTTGTCTGACTTATTTCTGGTCTATACAGATAATTACTATGTGGACACCTTTAGCCCAAAAGTGAGATCCATTAACCTTAAAGTGACCTACTGGCTGAATATTTAATTTCACGGTTCCGTCAATTCAGCCCATTCCTCAATTTTCACGTATCTTTTCGGTTAAAAGCATTTCAAAGGTATGGATACACCTATTTTCACCAACGATACCATTGTCTTTGGTTTACTCGCCCTATGTCTGGGCCTGATCTTCTACACCTCGGGGATTCAAAGTGGTTTCTGGAAGAAATTCTACACCTGGGTACCCGCCATCCTTTTGTGTTATATGCTCCCCGCTATTCTGGCCAGTTTCGGAGTCGTTTCAGATGAGCATTCCAATCTCTATTTTATGGCCAGTCGGTATTTACTGCCGGCAGCTTTGGTCTTAATGACGTTGAGCATAGACCTGAAGGCTATTGCCCGCTTGGGATCAAAAGCGCTAATCATGTTTCTTACAGGTAGCGTCGGTATAATAATAGGGGGACCCATTGCCATTCTGATTGTTTCTTTGATATCTCCACAAACCCTCGGCGGACATGATTTTGATGCGATCTGGCGCGGATTATCTACCATTGCAGGGAGTTGGATAGGCGGGGGTGCCAACCAGGCTGCGATGTTTGAAATCTTTAAATTTAACCCGGACCGCTATGGAGAAATGATTTTGGTCGATGTGGTATGTGCCAATATCTGGATGGCTATTCTCCTGCTGGGGGTGGGGAAGAATAAACAAATTGACCGATGGCTCAAGGCCGACGCCTCTTCCATCGAAGCTTTAAAAAAGAAGGTTACCGAATTTTCTGAACGCATTACTCGTGTGCCTACCCTGAGGGATTACTTGCTTATGACGGCCCTGGCCTTTAGCGCGGTAGGATTGGCACATTTTCTGGGAGATGAAATCAGCGGCTTCCTGAGCAGTTCCTATGACGTCGTTCGGAACCCGCAAAGTTTTCTATCTTTTCTCGGGGGGAAGTTCTTCTGGATGGTTGTCATAGCTACCCTCGCGGGAATTGGTATGTCTTTTACGAGGGCAAAAAACCTGGAAGGAGCGGGAGCCAGCAAACTGGGCGGGGTTTTTATTTATATTCTGGTCGCGACCATAGGAATGAAGATGGATTTAAGCCGTATCCTGGAAAACCCGGGACTCATACTACTGGGATTGATTTGGATCTCCATTCATGCCGGATTGCTGATTCTTGTGGCAAAACTAATCCGTGCTCCTTTCTTCTTTCTCGCGGTAGGCAGTCAGGCCAATGTAGGAGGAGCTGCCTCAGCCCCGGTGGTTGCTGCGGAATTTCATTCATCTTTGAGTTCTGTTGGTGTCTTGTTAGCCGTTTTGGGGTATGTGGTGGGAACCGGAGGGGCCTTGCTATGCGCCTACCTCATGGAAGTAGTTTCGACCCTTTAACAGGGGCTGGATGTTTTCAAAAAAAATGGCATATTTGCGCCTTAATTC
>CAKZOC010000254.1 GCA_937136025.1 uncultured Bacteroidota bacterium | reverse complement strand
GTTTAGTGGTCCATGACTTAGTTATTCGTTGTGTTTAGTGGTCCATGACTTAGTTATTCGTTGTGTTTAGTGGTCCATGACTTAGTTATTCGTTGTGTTTAGTGGTCCACGGCCTCGTTATTCGTTGTGTTTTGTTGTCAAATGGTCAGATGTCTGCTGTTCTCACATGCTGTTCGAGTATTTATTTATTTTGCATGGAAATCAACAAGACTTTTAATTACTCTGTTCAAACGTATCTTCATTATTATTATGCTGTATTTAGATGTCCATTATTTAGCTATCTCCAAAAAGTACACTATTTAGTCCTCTACACTACATGTGGTAGGGAATCAAAAAATCGCATATCCCAGTTTTGTTCATTTATTTTTTTCGTGAATTCTTCCTACTGTCAATGACATTGTCAACCGTACCAATGAATATATTATACTTCATATTTTTCTTCTACTCTATGCAATGTTACACAACTGATATACTTTACTCAATTATCAATCACAAAAGGTTGGTGAGCAAACACTGTTAAAATACAATAAATATGGTATATAAAATAATAACGTCAGTGTTTTTTCGATAACTGTGTGTGTTCGACCATAGAGTTATTACTCCATAATTACTTAAATTTCAGCTGTTATTTACTTTTGTCTACTAATCTGTGATATAAAAAATCTTGTGGTAGGTTAATTTGAACAGATACGTATATTCTAAGGAAATAGCGACAACATACCACTCACACTCTTTGTAGGAAAGGACTCAAATATAATAAGTGCCTAATTTTTTGGCTGTAAGAAGATAAATCAACTGACTAGGCCGAAAATGATTTAAATGTGTTATTATTTTGATTATGTGCTCAAGAATGGAAATTTGGAAGGAGATACCTGAAATTTTGCGGCTGCGTGGGTTCAGAATTCTTTTGTTTGCGAAGAATAAATTTTCGAAAAGTATTCATTTGTGAATAGTTTTGTAGTGAATAGGTGCTTCTGTTTCTAGACAATGAGAGCAATAATGAGTGAAAATGTTTGAATATTCTAACAAAAGATAAATAAACAAATCATTTCAAATATTGGAATTAAGTTACTATACTGTGAAATAGTTTATTCGATCCAATCGAAATAAAAGTACAAAAAATTGACGATAAATTTTATGTAAAGCATAAAAATTACTGAGAATATTTTTTCATGAACTTTAATAAACTTCATTCATTCTAAATGATTTTTCGTTCACATCCTGAGATGTAATTTCATATTCAAAGGCCTCATTGATAGGCAGTGCACATTTTTTCTCCCATTATAAATGGGCAAATTATTGAATGCTGAATCTTTAAAATTCGAAGCGGGCAAACTTGAACACGTAGTCGGGATAATTCCGAAACCAAAAATATCAACTTCATGTTTTTTCATAAACTCAATAATTTTGAGAAATGAATTTGGGGAAACAAAATCATCAGAATCAATAAAATATAAATACTGGCCTTGGGCAAGTTTAAGCCCCCTGTTTCTCGTTACGGACAATCCTTTATTGGGTTGATCAAAAAGTTTTATCTGTGCGTACTGACTTGCATATTTTTCAACAATCTTCTTACCATTATCTCTTGAGCCGTCATTAATAACTATTATTTCATATTTATCATGCGGAATATCCTGATTCATAAGAGAATCCAGGCATCGTGCAATATATTCTTCGGTATTATAAAGCGGAACTATGATACTTAAATCTATCATTTACTCTTTTAGCTTAATTTAAAAATGATCTCTCAAGGCCATCATGTAATTTTAGCCTAAAACCTAGTGAAAGTTACGAACTAATCATAGGCGCATTGATGCCGAATCGAAGATGAAACCTTAAATCTACAACCGGGCCCGTTGTATCGGTTGTATGGCCTGTGGGTTCTTTCGGCCCCGTGCAAGGGCTTTACCTGAATTCCTTACCTCCCCCAATGGCATGGATATTACCCTTATTGTCAAAAGCCGCTTTGGAGTCTTTCAATAAGAGCGTATCGTCCGTTCTTTTGTATCGTCGAATCTGTATCTTTTGTTCGCCAGGGTCGGTTCGGTAACTTTCCATCATACCCCGCTCCTCAAAAAACTTTTTCGGGCTCAGGTGTAAAACGTATTTCATTCCCTTCTTTTCATCGCTCTTGGCTTCGACATAAACCTTTTTACCGGCAGCCACATACCCCTTTTTATCGGGTATATTTCGGATATCCCTGCTTTTGAGGTTGTTCAGTGGAAAGCCAATCCAGAGGTTTGTCAAGGCCTCTCCAAACCCCAGTTGCCCCGCCACAAAAAGCTCAAAGGCTGAGGACTGAATCTCCATCAGGGGGATATCCAATATCTTATCTTCCAGAATCATTGAATTCTGTATCGGCATAAAACGAATGTCCTGCAGGCGTTCTTTTTTAAAGATCTTGCCTCCGGATTCAATAATTGGTTCAAATCCCGCTACCTGAGCCTCCTCCAGGTCAAAATTGATGATGCCCCTCAGGCTTTCCGGGTTAATGAGTCCTTCTTTATTTACTGCACCTTCTATTTCAGTCTCCAAACTTACAAGGCCGTTTATTTCAGTGGCGGAGCGAAGGGATGGCAGGTTAAAATAATCAAATGCCTCCAGCAATTTATCCACTTCTATCCTGTCGGTGGTCACCCCAAAAGAAAATAGCGTGCTCTCAGGTTCTGAGATGTCCAGATGGGCATCCAGGCTTACACTCCCTTTGTGGAATTCAAATTCACTTTTTTCGAGGTAGATGCGATTCTGATCTTCGAAATGTAAGCCAGATTTAAGGTTATGGACGAGGAGTTTATCTAAACTAAAAGCGTCAATGGAAACTTTTAAACCTGGCCGGAATTTGTTGTAGACATCGCGAATGGTCTGTCGTATAGCCGTCTTGTGTGCTGCTTTTGCCGTATCCTCCTGTCCCAGTGCAAAGAGGGACCTGAACTCATCAAAATCCAATTTTGCAGCTTGCAGGCTAATGGTCGAATAGGTCCGGGCCTTTTCCGCGGGCAAATCAAAAATAAGGTCGGAGATGTAGCCTACCTCGCCTTTCAGGATTATGCGATCTCCGGACTCCAACTCAAGTTCCAGGGCGTTGAGGGTAGCCTTATTACTGTTTAATCCCACGTCCAGACTATTAATGGGAAAATGGACCCCGCTGGGCCTGTGCACCACAAAAGTATCTTCAATATTCAGTTTGGAATCGGAATGGGCAATAAGCGAATCCAATGCCTCGACATCCCCCCGGACCCGGGCATTTACCCGAAATGCCCCTCCCCTGAAAACAAAGGTGTCGTTGTTCAGTACTTCATTGAGTTCTTCCGGATCGCCCGAAGCTGTGATTTCCATACGCACATGGGTTTTCCGGGAGTCTGTAATATCAATCTCTCCCTGCAAGGTGACAGCCGTTTTTCGATCGTACAAAAAACGGGTCTCCTCCAACTGCAAGGTCTGTGCGTCCTTAAAGGATATCCCGGTTCCCAACTCGTGAAACCCTTCCCTGTCCCCATAATGAAATTCCTGAACCTCCACGGTAAGCCTGGGGTTCAGAGCCGTGTAAATATCCCTGAGGCTTGCCTTTAATTTGCGTTCGGCCGCGACCACTGCTTCAGCATCCTTATGTGTTTTGACAGTCTTTGCGGAATCCACCTTCCCGAACATCTGAACAAAGTCATCCCAAATCAATTTTTCGGATTGCACGTGAAGTTCCGACTCCACAGGTTTTTGTATACCCCCGAAAAGCAAAGCAGACAGGTTCTTTATGTCTCCTGAGAAAGTCACAACGTCAGCTTCCCCCAGATACAGCGTCAGGTCATTTAATCTGGCATGGTCTTTCTTAAGTTCCAGTTCCAGGGATTTCACTGGAAAGGTAATGTCTGAAGGTATATACGTCGCACTGAAATCACGCATCTGGACAAGGCTCTCCGATTGGCCCAGGATCTCTTGTGGAAGCAACAGATCACCGGAAAGGGCTGCGCTGAACCGGAATTGCCCTCCGCTGAGTGCAAGCTGATCATTGGTCAGGAGCTGGTTAAGGACGTTTATATTAGCCCTGCCCTCCAAGGTAGCCTCGATAGGGACACTATCTTCATAGGCGAGGTCGAGGTGTCCCTGAAGTTTCATTTCGCCCCCCTCGATACCAAAGTAAGTTTCGTCCAGCCTCAAAAGATCCGGACTCTCAAAATGAAGGCCACTCCTAAGATCCGTAAGCACAGATTGGCCAAAATGGAATTGGCCCAAAGAAATTTCTATCTCCGGGTTATACTTATCCTGTATATCCCGGAGTAAATCCCTTAGAGCCACCTGAGGTCTTTTGGTATTCCTGCCTGAGGACGTAATATCAAAAAGCTGGATAAAATCTTCCCAAATGAGGTTCTCGGATGTTATCCTGAATTCCGAGTGCGCCCCTGCTTTGGCATTGTCTCCAAAGAGGTTGGAAAAATTTGAAAATCCGGCCTGTACCAAAAGGTCCTGCCCGGGTTTAACTTCAATTTTAAGTCCTTCCAGGGTAGCGCGGTTATCTTTAATGGCCAGAGAAATGGCAGAAACCGGAAGGCCCACCCCGTTATCGTTATTGATAATCCGAGTGTCTTGCAGGGTAAACGTACTTCGGGCGGTCGACAAAATCTCAATCATGTCCAGTCCATGCACATCGATCTCCGAGATGAGTTCAAGTTGCCCGCCCTGGAAACTCCAATGCTGATCGGTTACGAGATTATTAAGACTCTCAGGAGATCCACTTGCGCTAACCTTGGCGATCAGAGCGTTCTCTCTGTCCGGACTGCTTGTAAGCTCCATATCCTGCACCTGTAAGGCGAAATCCCTGAACCGTCCCTGCAGCTCAGGCAATTGGATTCTGAAATTTTTAGGGCTTTCAGGTTCTTCCCTTTCATCGGCATAAAGACGGTTGGTGAATTCGCCTGAAAATTTAATCTCGGTAAGCTTTTTATCAACGTCAAAAACAGCCGTATTATCCTCACTTTGGAATTGAACCGCTATTCGAGGGTTATTCTTGTAGTAAAAGCTTCCCTCCAATCTGGTGCGGGTTGATAAGGGTCCCTCCAGGGCAATGGCTGAAAACTTCTCACGAATGTTCTCTGTCAGTAAAGCCATGGTGGAAGAAAATTGTGTCTTATCGTTTTCAAGGGCAATATCGAATGTCCCTAAACCCATAAAATTCAACTTTGCTGAAGTATCGAAAACCTGGTCTCCCAGCTCCAAAGGAAAGGCGTTGATATCCAATTGCTTGCGGGAACGGTCAAATACGGATTCCAGAGTGCCCCGGGCCCGGGCCCCGTTTACAAAACTGCCATTCTCCAGGTTAAACCCCAGCCCTTCAATGTCGACATCCAGAGTCGTGCGCGTTGCGATAGTTTCCTGGGTGAACTCAATATCTGAAGCGAGTTCGTGCACCTGAAATACAAAGCGCTTATTCTTTACGTGGTGACGTATCTGGATGCGAAAATCCGAAACATTCAGACGGGTATTTTTTTCCAGAAAAGGATCTATCCTGTTATCAGATAGTTTCAGGGAATCCACAATAGGAGGTAATCCTTTCAGTTCCTCAGGGGTTAAAGGGGTATAGTTATCCAGCAAGAGCTCCCCGCCGGTCAGGCGTACAGACTTGATCTGAATCATGCCCTCGAACAGGTCTTTAATGGAAAGTTCCACGTTGACCTTTTTAGCGCGCAGTCGCAGGTGGCTGGCCGAGGAAGTATCTGAAACGGTAAGGTTGTCAAAGTAGATAGAAGGATCACTCAAGGTACTCCAATGATCCAGAGAGATCCGGTCATAGCCTATATCCCCGCTGTAATTTTCATCGAGAATATCCAGTACGGCAGCAGCTATTTTATTCTTCCGCGTTTCTATATAATAGGTCGCAGCCCCAAAAGAGATCAGCAGCAGCAGGAATACAATCCCACTAATTTTGTAACGACGTTTTATCCGCCCCAGCCCTAGAGGAGAGGTGCCTTTGCTTTTTACCATGCCGTACTCGTGGGAATCATTAGTTTCCCTTTAAAGAGGAATCATAAAATTACTGATTTTCCATTGGGGGACCGCTATCCCCAAATTTTAACTTCGGGAAGACCGGTGCATAACGCATTATTTAGTACGCCTTCTACTGAATCAGAAAAGAGAAGCTCGGAAGAGGGTAATTAGCGTATAGAGGCCTCTCAATACAGGGAAACACCTGGGAGTGCGCAGAATTTGGTCGAGAAATTTGTCCGTTTAAAGATGCGGTTTGAAATTGGTATAATCCATAAAGCGTACTGTTTTTAGGATACATGTTCGACGAAATACATTTCATCTGATAAAATGATTTCCTGATCTATTTATCAGAAATGAAATCCTTGTAAGCGGGAACTTAGCACCAGAAACAACCCGAAAATCTGTTGCTATGAATACCGTTTTACTTATTAAAAATATTTACCGGGATGCCTTTGAAAGCCTGGGACATTTTATTACTAAAAACTTCTTTAAGGGATTTGCCTGGTTTAGCTTTGGAATGTTTTCTGTGGTGCTCTACGCATTCATATTCAGGGTCATGACCGGATTTCCGTTTCAATAATAGGCTCTTTTACGAGACGTATGAAAACCCTAAAAAAGTATCAATTTAAGGATGTTGTAATTGGAATTGGAAGCGGAATGGTCTTCTATATGATCATTTTGTTCTGTTTATTGTTATTTGGGATCTGACACAAGACACTTTCCTGTGCCATTGAGCCTCCTTTGACAGGGAGGCTTTTTTTATTTCTTGAGATGTATGGCACCGGCAGGTGAACAACAGGAATAAGACTTGCTGAAATAGCAAAACAAAGGTCCCCTAATCCATCCGGAGCCCGGGGGTAGTAAAGGAGATGCCCTGCTGACCCAGGGTAGAGATCATCACTGCCTCGAACAAAGGAGGGTTCTTGGCGTTCTGTATAGCCCATTCAAAGGTGAAGTTGCCCCCCGTTCCCCCTTCCGCCTCAGTCTCTTCAATCACGATTTCCAGGGTTTCCAAAGGCTTCAGGTAAACAGGTTTTTCAATAAAGGAGCGTTCCATATCCCCGGTGGTTCCATAGAGGTCTGCCGAGAGCAGGTATACCGTATCTGTGGCAGATACGTTCCGCAAACTTGCGGTGATTGTTAAGCCATAGGTCTTGTCCCGCTTGTGATGGTAGATGCGAGAGTAAATGGGAAGGTAGGACTTCCCAAAGATCAGGCTGTCTGCCTTGTCCAGTCGGGCTTCTCTTGATGTCCAGTCGATTTTTGGAAGGGCCGGTTCTTTTTCAGGCTCCTCGCAACCTGCCAGAAGAAGACATATAATTGCAAAAGCGATCGCATCTTTCATGATAAGTGGGTGTGTTGTCGAGTCAAATTTATAAAATCTTCGAAGCAATTGGAGCGAAATCAGGTAATGACGCTGTCTTCCTTGTTTTCTTCCAACTTCTGGTCTGCGTATTGATATATGACCCCGTCGATCTTTTTCAGGACCATTCGCCATTTGGAATAATAAATGCCGATAAAGAATAAATACAGGGCATCGCTTGCGTAAACCACATGGAAATTCTCCAGCAAGCTCTTGCCAAAAGCATACCTGAATACCAGGAGCAAAATGGTCAGGAGGACGTAGACTGCGCTGGTCGTAAACTCAAAGGACTCCGTTTCCATTTTGAACTGAATTACAGCAGTCCTTCGGAAGATTCCGCCAACGAGGTATCCGCCCAGTACAAAGCCCATATAATACAAGGGCGTTTTGAATACAATTGCATCATATGCCACATTTAAAAGCATAAGGGCAATCAATACCAATAAGGTCCTGTTCAGCCTGCGGAGCCTGCGATCTACCCTATGTTTGATGTATTTCTTCCTGACACCCATAATTGAACCCGGCCTGTTTAGCCGTATACCATGTCCCCAACGGATACCTTCTCTGAAGCCTTGTTGAAAGTAAAGGGAAAAGTGCTTCCTATGCCAACCTTTCCATCGGGCCCAACTGATTCCAGCGCAGCGGTCTGACTCGCTGACCATTGGTAAAAGAGCATATTATCAATGGACCACCACAAACTGAAAACAACTGGTAGTGACCTCAATGGAAGGCTAATGCCTGCTGATCTATTACACCATCTGAAGGTCGTTTTAACCGGTGTTCAGAGAACTTCTTTTACCTTTTTAGAAACTTTCCGAACCTGGAATCCAATCATGATCTGTGCTACACCCGCCATAATCAATGAAATTCCTATAAAGATGCTCAGCGTTGACACCGCGTACAATGGGTTGAGCAGCACCATAAAGGCCAGGATCATTGTCAGGATGCCCGAGAACAGGATCCACCCCCAATTTTTTCCGCCATCCCGCTTCAGTTCCACTGCGATGGAAATCGTTGCAAACCCCCGGAACAGCAGCCAGAAACCCACAAAGAAGGCAAGGACGACCATCGATACACCAGGATTGGCCAGAAGGGCAATTCCCATGACGAGTTCAAGGATCCCTCCTGCAAGTTGCCATCCCCATCCGTCCAGGGCTTCCCGGTTGGAGATCGAAAAAGCAATGGCACCTATACCACTGATGATGTAGGTAATCGCAAAATAGATCGCAAAGGTGACAAAGCTTTCAATGGGGGACTGCAGTACCCAAATTCCCAAAAGCAGAAAAAGGATTCCCAGCAGGACGCCCACCCACCAGTATTTGATTACATGGCTGATTTTTGAAAGTGCATTTTCCATAATGATACGTATTAAATGGTTATTAGTGTTACTTAGTTGAATTTAAATTTGGCCATAAGCTGGACCCTCGATGCAGTTCCCTCGATACCGTTCTTATTTTCGCGAACGCCCCACATATATTCGATTCCAGTTGATATCCTGGGATATGGAAACCAAATGAGGTTGGCGTGAAAGGAGCCGGCTCTTTGAATGGTGTCATCTGAATGAAATTGTGAGAGATCCGTTCCTGCCCAATGCGTGGAAATCGTCGAGTTGAAGCTTTTGCTCCAATAATGGTTAAATCCGGCAAAGGCGAACCAGGCGGGGGACAGATCCAGACCGTCTTCAGTGATCACCCCGGATGCTTTGCCGTCCCAGGACAAGGCGATAATACGATGCGCCTGACCCTGACCAAACCCACCACCGTACACAAAGGAGTCATTATAATGAGATGCTTTGAATACATAGCGCCCTGTACCGGTAATTGCATAACCTGTCTTGGAGACGTTCGGGGTAGCCGTTGAACCTTTCCAACTCAATACAAAGAGGTCAAGGCCGAGCTGGAAGGACGAACCATTAGCGGATCTGTATTTCACGTTTCCTGCCAAATTGGGATACAAAGGCCTGAAGGCACCCTCAAGGGTATCGGGGTTGTCAATCTGACCCCCAGTTTCCTCAAGGGCTATGGTATAGGAAAAATTCTTGGCAAAGGTGTCCTGCCATCTTATCTGTGTTACCCGCCCCCCGTATAGCGCATCCCCACCAGAAAAATCGATGGTCCCCGGAAGGGTTGAGATATCTCCCGAATTGGTCCAGGTCCTTCCTATGAGCAGACGGCCGATCACCCCATAGGCATGTCGCATTCGAGGGATAAATCTGAATGCATCCGAATCAAAGAACCAATCGAATTCAACGAAAACCTGCATGGGGAACTCTCTGCCATTTTTCCAACTTGCTTTGGACCTGAAGTCAAAGTTGATTCGGGTCTGTTTCACATGAAATGTGGTTATTCCCCCGAGTTCTCTCTCCGGGCTTCCCTCAACCGCGATGCTTCCCAATTCAAACTCCCACCGATCTCCTATGTAGTCAAAATCATGAAGAAAATCTGCTTTTACATAGCCTCCAATTTTCATTCGAACGTTTGTGCCCGGTATGGGAAGCGAACTCGGAAAAGAATCATCTATGAGTTCGATTCCTGAGAGAATCTCCGTGTTGTCCGTCAAAGGATTTATTGAACCTTGAATCCCCGGTTCGATCGTATCGGTTGAAACCAATTTATCAGTATCCTTCACGTCCTGCCCAAAAACAATCAACGGTGAGAAGACAAGAAATGAGAGGGTAACCAAAAAAAGTGTACGTGCTTTCATAACCTATTTTTATTTAGAGTTTTATTTCATGCAGCACCAGGCAGCGTGAGACTATTGATTCCGGATGTTCTGTTTACAAGTGAAAAAGAATACCAAATGGCAGACCCAAAGCCCAGTATCCACTTTTAAATCGGTGTCATTATTATATTGGAATGGAATCCTAATCTATTGTTTTATTCCTGATCGCAACACCCGCGGCTACATTCTGTACTTTGGAATCATCGACCACTACCTTACCATTCACAATCACATAAGGAATACCCGTTGATGGGAGCGAATTCTCGCCAATCTTAGGGGTAGCATTATCAGTAACCGTCTCCGGGTCGAAAATGGTGATATCCGCAGCTGAACCTTCCTGGATGCGACCCCGAATCTTCATTTGTGGCACATGATCCTCTAAAAAGGAAGCCGGGCCATAAGTCATCTTACCAATTGCCTCCATCAGAGGAATCGCCTTGGTCTCGCGTACCATACGAAGGATGCGGGCGTGGGTTCCTGATCCACGGGCATGGCCGTTTCCGGCACCATATGGGGTGTCAAATGTAGCATTAAAGCCTCCCTCATCCCCTTCAACTATCCAGGGCATACCATCCGAACCAACAATAGTACCCGGCCTCTTAAATGCTTCCATGATGTATTCTTCCTTCATGGTGTACATGAGTAAGTTGGTTCCCGGTGCTGCAGTCCGCAGGCTGTCCAATTTCTTCGGTGTAAGATGTTCCCCTGTAGCCGTAATAACATAATCTGAAGCCTGTATACCCATGCGTTGTTCAAAACCAGGCCGGTTATAATCAGCATCTACATAGGTGCCGGCATACTGATAAGGATAAAACTCGCCGACCACTTTCTGACCCTGTGCACGGGCAGCATCGATCAAATCTAGACATGGCCCGGTCAGGCCAAGGCAATTGCTCTGTACGTGATGAAAAAGCACAGGGGCGTCGTTTTGACGGGCTATAGTGAGCATTTCGGTAATACCCATATAGCCACTTGGGGGTATCTGTGCGAGATAGCGCACATGTGTAGTAATGGGTAAATTGTACTTACCGGCCAGGGCGGTAACGGCATTGACTTCAGGGCTGCCCACCACCGTGTAATAGCCTATGGGATAGGCAACCCCAAGTGCGCCCTGCTTGATTTCCCTTTCAACCGCATCGACGATAGCCTTTTCATCTTTTGGATCGTATAATTTTGTTTTAAACTGAGATCCATCGTTCATGGCCCTCCCCATTGCGGCACTGTACAGTACTCTTCCATCAGGTTCCTGACCATCCAATACCTCCAACCGTGCGCCGACATGGGCTACGTTCGTGCCATAATTAACAAAAGATTTTCCTTCCCAGAATTCATAGAAATCATTCACAGGGAAGGCACCTACCTCCAGATCAAGCGGTGTAGTAACGCCGTCCCGAACATAGAGTTTATGACCATAAGGCTCCTGGGCATGTGAGTGATAGTCTATAAACCCCGGTGCCACCACATGGCCGCTGGCATCGATCACTCTCTTACCTGAAATGTCTTTTTCAGTTATGAGACCCACCGTACCGTCTTTTACTCCCACGTTGGCAACCTTGTCAAAACCCGTCTCGGGATCCATCACCCGGCCATTTTTAATAACCAGGTCAAATTCGGTGTCAGCCGAAAGGGCTTTGAATTCAGTCTCATTCTTGGCATTTGTCTCACCTGCCTGCTGACAGGCAATCATGGACACTCCAATTAGGAGTATACAGATCCCATACTTAAATTTAGCTCTCATTTTATTCGATTAAGATGTGTGATGAAAGAATTCCTGAACACTGACTCCTGCATTTCCTAAGGCAAGTTTTAAACGGAGTTTATGATAGGCATGGTTGTATCGCCGTGCAAACCGGACCACGTCTTTTCGGATTTCTCTGAGCTCCTTTTTCGCATCCTTATCTGCCACATCGTGAATTTCCTCACTCAACTCACTTTTAATGTCGGCAAGTATTTCCCGGACAAAAGAATTCAGCGATTTGAGATCGCTGTTAATCAGCTTCTTGTTGTCATGGTAAAATGAAAGCACATCTGTTCGAACTTCTTTTTTGACAGATTTCACCAACTTATGCAGGCTTCTCTTTAGTTCATTGCTCGCTTCTTCCAGGGCTTCTTCCAGATCATCGGTGACTTCTGAATCAAGATCTGATATAAGGTTTTCCATATCTGTGATCGTCTCACTTAGAAGATCCTCAATATTGTAATTCTTGTTTTCCATGTTTTTAGATTTTAGTATTATTCATAATGAGTGTTATTGTAACGTGTTCTTGTAAATCTTTCCGTCTTTCATGATGATCATAAGGTTTTCCTGATTGGTAACGGCATCCAGCTTCTCCAATGGGTTACCTTCCACTAACAACATATCTGCATAGGCGCCTTCTTTAATAACCCCCAGGTCCCCCGGATAGGGGTTCATGAGCGGTCCACTCATTTTGTACAATTCACCTGCATTTCCGGTAGCCATTTTAAGAATCTCTACTGGCTTAAACCAAGGTGTTAAACGCTCCAACTGCTTAACCTGCCCTTCAAACAGATCTTGAGGGACAAAGAACATATCCGTTCCCCAGGTTACTTTTAAATTGGGAATTTCGGAGGCCCATTGGTACATTTTTTTTGTCCCAACACATACAATAGCCAGTTTTTCATTTGAAAATTCGGAATTCTGTGGTTCACTGCACAGGGTAAAGGCTTGCGTGCTCAAAAACACCCCTTCTTTGGCCATGCGCTCTAAGGTAGCCTTATCCAGTAACTGACCATGGGCAACATCTTTGATGCCGGCATCAATGGCCATATTGATGGATTCCGGAAAATAGGAATGTATCGTGACATAGGTTCCCCAGTTTTTGGCTACATCAACTGCTGCCTTAACCTCCTCAGAAGTATACTGAATACCCAATAGGGGGTCTGCAGGAGAAGAATAACCTCCTCCGGTCGCCAGTTTGATCTGGGAGGCACCATTTCGCAAATTCTCGCGGGCAGCTCTCATTACCTCTGTGGGACCATCTGCTAAATACCCATGACCCTGCTGGTAAAGGGCAGGCCATTCTCCGCCATACGCCGGATGTTTCTGATTAGGAATTCGAAAGTCCCCATGACCTGCGGTCTGACTGATCATTCCTCCAGATGGATAAATGCGGGGCCCGGGAACCATCCCCTCATCGATGGCCTTTTTCAATCCAAAAGTATTACCGCTTAAGTCTCTTATCGTGGTTATACCGCGCATCAGCATGGCTTCTGCATCTTTGGTGGCATAGATCACGTTGAAATTGGGCTCACCAAACATAAGTGCTGCCTGTGGGAGCGAAGCAAACATGATGTGCGTATGGGTATCTGAAAGCCCTGGCATCAATACCCGGCCACCACCATCGATTACGGTTGCATTTTTAGAAGCACCTCTGCTGGCACTAGACCCAATAGCCTTAATTTTGTTGCCTTCTACGAATACTTCCGTATTGCCACTTAGCTGGTCATTGGTACCGTCAAATACCCGGACGTTTTTAAATACGGTCTGGCTGGGCGTATCCTGGGCGACAGCCAGGAATGAAAAGCACCCTGTTAACACCAATGACAGGATACCCGTCATTAGTTTGGTATTGAATTGTGTTCTCTGTTTCATGAAATTATGGTTTAATGTTAAAATTTACTTTCTTATTGTTCTTATATACCCGTACTCCCTTAATGGTTTCATTACCCACTGGGTTAAAATCCAAACTGCAGCTGAAAGCGAATGCTTTGCTGCCCTCTATATGCACTATCAGCGAACCCGAGTGCCAGGTCGGGGGGTACAATAGTATTATCAAATGTCCCGAAAAGGTGGTTGAATTCCAGGCTGATCTTCCATCGGTTTGTAAAATGAAAGGGATACAGGTTCACACCGAATCCGGGTGCGGAATAGGTTTTAAAATCCCCTGGTGTTCCCCCCGGCAACACCAAATCGTAGCGGGCGTAGAGCTGGATGACCTGATTGACAAAATACCCTCCCTGAGCATAGAATCCATATTGGCTGAAGCCCTTGGCGCCCTCCGGGAATTGCCCTGTCCAAACCCCGGCGATCAGGGCCTGATACCCATCGCCGTTATATGAAATATCCAAATTTCCCTGAACCCCGTGGTTTCTCAATAGCCCAACGGTATGCCTTAAAAAATTAAATGAACCGCCTAAAAGAATGCCCTCAGACCTGCCCCGGCGGCCTACCAGATCGTCCCATACCGTCCAGTCATCCCCTTTAAGTGCATATTCATACCTGCCGCCCAGCATATAATCAGACTGATCTGATTGGGTCACCGCCCGGTTCCATCCGTAAAGGCCGTTGGAAAGGGAGGCCCACCAGCGCGCCCTGTTTTTGGGTCTTCGGTATACCAGGATTCCAAAAGAGGTCCCTAAGGCAAAAGCGGCATCGTTGGCGGAACATTGCATGGCCAGGATATTGGAGGGGTCCATCCAATCCTCCCGTGAGGAGGCCACAAATTGATTGCCCACGGTAATGATATAATCCTGGTTGATGGCATAGGCCAGGTAAACCTGCTGCAAGTTGAAGTCGCCGTCGGCCCCGATGTTTGTCACAAGGTTAAAATTGAATTTGTCAGAATACTTGCCGGTAAAGAAGATACGTGTCCGATTAATGGTGAATCCCTTTTCAACACTCGGTACGGAATCAGGGGTATTGTTCTTGTAAACGGTAGTATATCTGGGTGTAGTCCATACACCGAAATTCAATCTGTAATGTCCCTTCCTGCTATCCTGTATATAGAATCCGTTGGTAGCGGTAGAATCAAATCCGGCATGGCCCATACTGCGATAATCCTGTTTGGCCAGGGAGTCATAGGCAATATCTTTTTCTGTTATTTGGGCCGATACATACATAAACCCACCTAATGTTAAAAGAATACAGATGTATATTCTTGTTGGTAAAGTTCTATTCACTAACGCCACCATGAGGAAATTGATCAGCAAACCCTAAAAGCCTTTTGGTATCCATTTTTTCAATCTTGAGAATGACATATTGCAGTGAATAAAGGGTGTTCAAAAGGCCTGATAATTCTGCCTGGTCCTTCACGCTTACTGAGAGGTAACTCTGTGCATGTTTACTGTTACAAACGACACTCATTCTCGAAGCATCGAAAATTGGAAATGCATCATCGACAAGGATTCCATCCACGGTAATACCATAGCTTGCTGTTTCGTAAAATTTTGACGTTCCCATCCCTCGGTTACATGATTCGCTAAGATGTCCAAACTAGGGAGAAACTCCTGGATTATCAATTGACTAAAGTCAACCATAGGTCAAGAAAGCAGCAAGGGTTGAGGGATCATCTGAATATCCGGCAGAAGGATCATCTGTCGGTAGCGCTATATGGGATTTTGGCTGCAAAAGTTCGCATATGGCAAAACCAGGACCCTGACAAAAATTCTCAACTCCTGAGATTTTGCTCGTTTAAAGGAATGCCTTCAGGTCCACCAATTTCCTATTATTTCAGTTTTGTTATTTCAACCAACAAGATGGATCCTACCAAATACATATCATTGCTCACAGCATTCCAGTATAGGCTGGCCTTAAAAGGAATTGAAATGGATTTAGTGTCCACGATTTTCCTGTAAAACGAAACCCCAAGGTCAGTAAACCCGGGGTTCTCGGCATAAAAGGTTTCTCCCGAGGGATCGTTCCAACTAAAGGAATAGCCGGCATGGGCCGATATTTTAAATCTGTCCTTTACCCAATTGTACTGGAGTTTAAAGTACTGGGAGTATCGCTGCTCCCCCCTGCGCAGTGGAATTCCGGCCGCATCATCCTCTGGCAGCGGGGGTCTGTCCCTGCCGTACAGGAATGTAGAGGACATAAGTTCAAAATTCTTTAAAGGTTTTACTTTCACCATAAAGTCCAGTAACCCACGGGTTATGTCAGGCCTGAAGTCAAAAAATCCGGAAGGCGTTGGAATATTCGTTATCCCTTCAGTAAAATTGTAGTACCAGTCTGCACGAATGTAGAATTTCGGGCGATAATACATCAGGATCAGGTCCGTTTCAGTATATCCACCATTAAAGGAAGCACCCCCGTAGGCACCAAGCACGAAACTCCCTGCCTTGAAACCTGCCTGTGTTGATAAGACGGGCGCCCTGGAAGGAAGCAAACCCCTGAAGACATTCATCGTCTTAAACGCAAAGGACATATCCCAGGCAAATCCCTTATCATTGAACGGGATAATACTGTCCTGCACCAGGTTGTTCTCATTCTGGGCAAACGAACTTTGAGTAATTAAGAGCAATAGAACAGTGCAAACAGTTTGTCTGATGATTGATCTCATAACCTAATTTATGTAATCCTCCTTTATCCCGCCTAAACTATCGTTTTTTATCCTTCGGACATTGGCTGCGAAGTCAATAAAAAGTCAGTTTTAAACCATTTTTCCCCAGAGTGGTTAATGGGAAGGGCAGGTTATTCTTGGACAGGAGCACTAGAATGGTAAAGAATCATTTGAATGTCGCAGCTGATTTTTCTTCCAAAGCGTGGAAATATGCGATAGCCTGGCCCCGGTTTTTGACCCCGATTTTCTGGTAAAGGTTGTAGATATATGTTTTGACCGTACCCAGGGAATAGTAGAGTTTTTCGGCAATTTCTTTGTTCTGATAGCCTTCTGAAATGTATTGCAGTATTTGAATTTCTTTTTGAGTAATATCAGAAGCCCGATTCTTTTTTAAAGGTTCTTCGCCTTTTCCGCCACCCTTACGGGTCCCGGCTTTTAAATTGAAGCTGTGAAGTATCTCCTGAACATACGGATCTTTCGGTGAAATGTCTGAAACCTTAGACAATAAAGCCTGCATAGGGCTTCCACAGTCTGTATACACCCTGATTATGGACTCGGCCTTTGTACGGGAGAGCAATGATCTCAAGTGTTCCAATGCCCTCTCAGTTTCATTCTTCAGTGAATACCATACAATTTTTAAAGCATTCGCCTGAAAAAGCAGGATCAGGTTATTTACTTCTGCTGCATATACTTCGAAGCTTTCCAGCAAGTCCCCGGCCCTGTTAAGGTCCTGATAGGGGTGATCGGCCATCAGGAGCTTCACTTCGGTTAATCGGGATTGGTAATAATGGTGGTTGTACGAAGTGTTTTTTTTGGGACCATCGTGCCATGAATTCCACGCCAGGGAAGTATCACCCTTTCTTAGCATTAATTCCGTTTTCAGTAAGGACTGTAAGTGGTTATAGGACCTGGAGTGAAATCGTTTTTGAAAAGCAATCATCTTTTTAAAACAGTGATCGAACCTGGCATCCTCATCTCGGGCCAAATGATACAAACACTTCAGATAAAAGCATTCAATGATCCATGAAGGTCTTGTCACATAACTGCTTTCTATGGCTTCATTGAGGTATTCAAGCCCCTTGTCCAATTCATTTCGTTGATAAAGGGCAATCGAGTTATAATAGTTGGCCATCAACAGTATCCCCTGATTCCGATGATTAACAGCAAGGGAGCGGGCCTTCTGGGCATTTGCTATAATGTCTTCCTGTTTCCCCCGCATAAAAGCAAACATAGCTGCAAGGGTGAAGTAATTCATTCGATAGGAGGGGTCGGTCGTTTTCAAGGTCTTTTTATAGGTATCTAAAAACGCCTTGGCCTGATCCCACTTCCCCGACGCGTTCAATGCAAAAACATAGAATGCCAATGCGTGATCATGAAGGTAGGAACTACGCTTAAACATCAGTTCCATGGCATTTTGGGAATTATGGATTACCTCGTCTATTTTCTGGTTTTGAAATAAAAGGAAGGATGAACTAGAGTAGTACTCCCCCCATAACCTTTTTGCTTCTTCCGTAGCACTCGATAAGGGAGGTAGGAGCCGTCGGGCATTATCCAGGTCCTCCGACATTAGATTGTGTTTTTTGGTGAGATCGAATAGCAAAGCCCGAATCAGGAGCAGACTCGGTTCGGTTTCTATCACCTCTTCGGGGAATAGTTTTAGCAGCCGTCGGAACTGGTCAAACCTTTGGTTATCGTAAAGCGAATACCGGTCCCGATTAAAAAATTCAATAGCTCTTGAAATATCTTTATACTCCAGACTCAATTGGATTGCCTCGTAAATGGAGTTCTCAGCTGCCAGAAATGAACAACCATATCCAATGGATTCTGAAATGGAATCTTCGGAAAATTTCTTTTTGCATTTGGTTTTCAGGAACACTTTAACCAGTTGATGGAAGCGATACCAATTAGTATTGTCATCAAGTGCCATGATAAACAGAGACCGGTCCAGGAGTTCTCTAATGCGAATTTCAATTTCATCAAATGATTGATCTCCTTCGGGATGAATGGTATTGTGCACGCCTCGCAATAGAGGTAAATTGAATCGTGGAAATAACGAAGCTAGCATTAGGTATTTCCTTACGGACGAATCAAGACTGGCGAATACCCCCTCTATTAGATCCCCAAGAACTTTCGTTCCTTGAATTTGATTACCGACAAGTTCCAGAGTTTCACTATCTTCATTCGAAGCGAGTTCTTTTAACCATAAACGAATGGGAATGACCCATCCTTCTGTTTGGTTACATATAACAGTCGCGGCATCCGTAGATATTTTTTTGCCCGTTTGTTGCTCTGAAAGTGCCCTAATTTCATCTTCCGTGAATTTAAGATCTGCCATCCTGATTTCCTCCACCTTGTCATAGGCAATCAATCTTCTAAGGTCCAAGGGGGGGTCATATCTTGAAATAAGGATAAATCGGTGCTGTTCCGGAAAATGATTTAAAAGTTCAGTAAAAAAATCATGCACTTGTTGATTGTCAATGCGGTGATAATCATCGAATACAAAGATGATCTCCTCCTTGATTCGTTGCAAGCAATTTAAGATGGGTACGGCCAATTCCGCATTCTCCGGTAATTCAAGCGTATTTCCCAGGTAACTCAATTCCAAGAACCCGGTCTGATCAATCATCCTTACGGATTCAATAAGGTAATTCAATAAGGTAAGTAGGTCATTACAATCTTCCTCTATGGCTATCCAGCAATATGGGCTGTTGGTTTCGTCTAGCCATTGACTCACTAAGATGCTCTTTCCATATCCAGCCGGGGCGACTACCTTCTGGACAGGCTTATTTCCACCGTCGTCCATCATCTGGATCAACTTGGGCCGGGCAATATAACGATTGGCAACTACCGGCTTAAAGAGTCTGGTTCTTAGGATATTCATAAATCTATCTAGCCATTTTATGTCAGCTGTGGCAAATTGATTCGGGAACTGCGTTTCAGATAAAATTGATTCGTGATTGGCTAAATCATCACCGACTTCAAAGATTATCTCAATATTGCAGATATCATATCAGCTTAAATCAATTAATTGTAAGGTATGAATAATTGAACTTCTGAAAAAACTTACGAATAGCATGCTGTTCAACACTGGAAGCACAAAAAGAGACAACTGTCAGTCGGCAAATGCACTTTGATTCATTATACATGATTAATTGATGTGATTCAGCTGAAGGAAGTTAATAATGCCGATTGGCAGTAAATCATTAATTTGGCAGTGGAGCAGTTTTAATCCATAAATTTTCCGCACAAAGCCATGGGTAAGCAGTTTAAGGAAATGCGTTGTTTGTTAAGTCTGATTATTAGCCTTACAGCCCCTTTATTCTTGTGGGGACAGTCGAGTTCGGATGAATTGTATACCATCCCGAGATCCGAAGGACCCCTGGAGATCCGCATAGGCTATAGTATCTTAAACATCTCCAACATCAATGAAAAAGAGGAAACCATCCAGTTTGACGGAGCCCTCTTCCTGAGATGGAAAGATGAGCGACTGAAATATACTCCTGCAGATTCTACATACTCCGGAAAGAATAATTTAAGAGTTCCAGAAAAAGTATATCAGGGCATATATAGTATCAACCGGCTTTACAAAGGCTGGCGGCCGCAACTTTACTTCCTTAACGGAGTTGGGAACAAGGATGTGAACACTCAAACTATTGCGATATGGCCGGACGGGACCGTACAGTATACTGAAGGGTTCATTGCGGAGATGGGCACTCCAATGGATCTCCGGTCCTATCCTTTTGATACCCAGGACCTTTTGCTTTATATGCACCCAACGCCTTACACCGAGGACGAACTTGTATTTGTTCCCGACAAGTCCCTTTCGAAAACCTGGGTCCAAAATCTTGGTACAGCAGAATGGGACAGAAAAGCAGAAGAAATGGCTGTAACAACCGCCGAGATTCAGGCTCATGATGGAAGTGTCATCCCCGTTTCCGAGTTTGTTATCGCTCTGAAGATCAAGAGAAAACCCCTGCATATCCTATTTAGCATCATCCTGCCCATGGTCTTGTTGGTTTCCCTTACCTGGATTGTGTTCTGGTTGGATAAAAATCCGGTAATAGACCGAATCAACATCCTATTTATAGGCATCCTTTCAGTTGTGGCTTTTTATATGGTCATCCAGGACAATATTCCCAGGATCGATTACCTGACACTTATGGACTTTTTTGTGCTGGAAAATTTTGTCATCCTGGCTGCCTCGGTATTAGTGAGTTTGGCCCTTGACCGTATGAAGCATTCGGGAAAAACAGCACGCGCACAGAAATTGCATCGGATTTGCCGATGGGCATTTCCGGCAGGATATGTGCTTACAGCCCTGATTATTTTTCTGATTTTTTCCTGAATAAGCCTAATAACATTCCTAAAAGAAGAATCACCTGGATCGCGCTCGGACCGCTGTGGTTCTGGGATTGATGCGTGGATGACACCCTCTCCTAAAGGAAATTTCTTATAATGGATTATCGTCCAATAGGGGATAATGCTCCCCCTGCGGGGCCTCGCGATTCCCGCCCGAACATGGTGAAACAGGGAAAGTCGTTTCGGACAGAAACCTTATTTGGCCTAAAACGTTGTTCAACCCCACTGCAACTGCTAACTGCATTCAAGGACGGGAATTGCTCGTTCCTGCGGAACTTCGCGAGTCCTGCCCAAACGTGGTGAAATAGGGAAAATCGTTTCGGACAGAAACCTTATTT
>CAKZOC010000253.1 GCA_937136025.1 uncultured Bacteroidota bacterium | reverse complement strand
ATCGAGAAAGCCAAATCGCATCTGGAGCTGCTCAGAAGCTCTTATATGAATGATGGGAATAATGGGACAGATGACACTTCTCCTACCTTTAAGGCGTTTGAGGAAGGTTCAGAAACTATGAGCAAGGAGGCGAATACCCAGTTGGCAATCCGACAGGAAAAATTCATCCGCGACCTTAAGAATGCCTTGCTCAGAATAGAGAACAAAACGTATGGAATTTGTCGCGTCACCGGAAAACTCATCAATAAGGAACGTTTAAAACTAGTTCCTCATGCCACCCTCAGCATTGAAGCTAAGAACATGCAGAAATAAGCAAAAAGGCCCTTCGGGGCTTTTTTTGGGCCTTGGTTTCCAGGGATTTTTCCTGTTTACAATGCTTGCGGGGGGGTGTCTTTTTGGGCAGAAACAAGTCAACAAAACACTCCTCAATCCTGAAATACAGGCGATCAGTATAGACGGTACGCTCGCTTATGAAGTTGAACTGCTCACAGAAAGTTCTCAGGAGGTGAGTGTTGAGGCGCGTATGGAAGGGGAATACGGGACGGATTTGATGGTGCTCTTTAGGGAATCGGGAACAACACTGTTTATCGAAACCCGGTTTGGACCGAATTTTAAAATGCCCAACGATAAACTCGGGGCGCACAAGGTAATCTCTGTGAGACTGAAAATAACCCTTCCGGAACACCAGAATGTGTTCTTAAGTGGAGCGAGTTGTCAGGTCACTACCTCTGGGGTGTTCAGGGATTTGGATATCGTCTTTAACGACGGAGGTTGCAACTTGGCACACCAGGCTGAAAACACTGAGGTGACGACGGGTTCGGCACCTATTACGGCCCATCTCAGATCAGGGGTTGTAGATGCCCAATCTAAATATGGTTCTGTCTTTCTGGAGCCTATCCCCGTTGGAGATCACCATGTGAAACTCTATAGTACCCGGGGCGATATTGCGGTGAATTTACTTTGAAAAAGGGATCCCTCATGCGGATATCCCGAGATTGCCATATAATCCCTATTTTTGGCAGATTCAAAGAAATCGGATGAATCTTAAAAAATCCCTCCTGCTGGTAGGCCTTGTACTGCTGGCAGATCAAATCAGCAAGATTTATATAAAAACACACTTTGAACTCGGAGAGTCTGTGGAGGTCTTTTCGTGGTTCAAAATTCTTTTTATAGAAAATGAAGGCGCTGCCTGGGGAACTAAACTCAGTGATCTCTTACCGGTTTCTGAGAAGACCGGAAAATTGATTCTCACCATCTTCCGATTACTGGCAATTGCCGGAATCGGGTACTGGCTGTGGGATATCCTGCGCAAAAAGGCCAGTACCATCCTCATTGTAGCCGTAAGTCTGATTTTTGCCGGAGCTATTGGGAATATCATTGACTCCTTATTCTACGGACAAATCTTTAATCACAGTTTCGGGCAGATTGCCACTTTCGGTTCTGACGAGCCTTACGCGGGCCTGTTCTATGGAAAAGTAGTAGACATGCTGTATTTTCCAATGATCGATACCTTGTGGCCGGACTGGGTTCCCTTTTTAGGTGGAAAAGCTTTCCGATTTTTTGAACCGGTCTTCAATATTGCCGATACCGCGATCAGCACAGGTGTGGGGATACTTCTGGTTTTTAACAAGAGCGCTTTTGAAAAAAGGGTCTCTTAGAACGCATAGTACCTTTCGGGGGTAACACATCCGTCAAGAGGGATATCCGTTTCTTCTATATCTGAAATCCGAGTGAGCGGACCGAAAAAGCTCAAACCTATTTTTTGGGCATCCGGCCTGCACCGAGACAGGAAGCGGTCGTAATACCCACCTCCATAACCCAGTCGGTTCCCGACGATATCAAAACAGAGCAAGGGGACAAAAATCACATCGAGGGTCTCTGGTGAAACGGAAAGGCCTGTTACGGGCTCCGGTATGCCAAGGGAACTCATTTTTAGCTCAGTGGAATCTGTGAGCAGGGTGTGCTCTAAATGGCCTTTGCCCTTCACACGCGGCAACACTACGTTTTTGTCTTTTCCCTGGAGTATGGTAAGTAAAAAAGAGGTGTCGACCTCCTTTTTTTCGGGAATACTTAGAAACAAGTGATAAAAAAAGCCGTCCCAGATAGGTAATCCAAGACAGCGATTTGCAATTTTAAGGCTTTCCGTTTCCACCTGGGATTGGGAAAGGGCATTTCTTTTTTGAAGACAGGTTAACCGAAGCTGATCTTTTTGCATCGCCTCAAATTACACCTGTACGCGGGGGAACGTTTTTTCTCAAGGGTTACTCTTTGGCCGAAACAGCGACGTACACCTTGAAAAAAAGCATCAGTATCAGGTACATTCCCAGCGTAATGAGATAGTTGTCCATAAGTGTGAGCTTTAATTTTTTAAATATAGAATAATAACGCACATTTTTCTATTAATGGTATGAATTAATCGATGAAATGCACAAATTTTATAATTTTTTAACGGACGCTACCCGTTTTTAAAACGATATTAACATGACTTAGGTATGGCTAATCCGCTAATATATAGCTTTGTAGCTGTAACGAGTTATCGTTATTTGCTTCGAATTTCCGATCTGAACCTGCATATGCCCTGCAGCTTTAGTAAAAACCGCTTTTTATACCTGAAAAGGACTTAAAAAAGGTTTCGGTTCTGCTGGAATAAGCAGGGGCCGTATCTTTGAAGAAGGAACCTGCTTCAATGGATGAGTTGGCATTGGACATACAAATAAAAACCCTGCCGGAAAGCCCGGGCGTTTACCAGTTTTTCGATGCAGAGGAGAGAATCCTGTATGTGGGTAAGGCTATTAACCTCAAAAAAAGAGTCGGCTCTTACTTTACCAAAACACACCAGAACGGGAAGACCCGCGTAATGGTCCGCAAGATTCGATCCCTGAAGCACATTGTCGTCCCCACGGAATCCGATGCCCTTTTACTGGAAAACAACCTTATTAAGGAACATCAGCCCAGATATAACGTGTTGCTGCGAGATGATAAGACCTATCCGTGGCTTTGTATTAAAAATGAGCGATTCCCGCGCATCTTTCCCACCCGAAAACGGATCAATGATGGATCGGAGTACTTTGGCCCTTATACGCAAATGAGAACCGTAAGGGCTCTACTCGACCTGATTAAAAGTGTATATCCCCTCAGAACTTGTAATTACGATCTTTCAGAGGAAAAAATCCAGGCTGGAAAATACAAGGTGTGTCTGGAATATCATCTGGGAAACTGTATGGGTCCGTGTGAAGGCTTGCAGGATGAAGCAGCTTACCAGCGACAGGTAGATGATATCCGCGATATCATAAAGGGGAATTTTCGGACTTCCCTGCACTATTTTCGGAACCGAATGAATCATCTGGCCTCTGAAATGCAGTTTGAGGCTGCCCAACTGATGAAGGAGAAGATAGAGGTCCTGGAGAATTATCAGGTCAAGTCCACGGTGGTGCATCCCAAAATATCTGACGTGGACGTGTTCTCAATCGTCTCTGATCCCACCCACGCCTATGTGAATTATATGCAGATCAGCCACGGGCTTATTGTGCGTTCCCATACCCTGGAGATACGTAAAAAACTTCAGGAATCCGATGAGGACTTACTCGCTCTGGCGATCGTCGACCTGAGAGAGCGGTTTGAGTCGGATTGCCAGGAGGTCTACCTCCCTTTTGCCGTGCCGCTTCCCGCTGAGATAAAAATCAGGGTTCCCAAAATGGGGGATAAACGCAAGATTGTAGAACTCTCCGAACGCAATGCCCGCTTTTTTCGACAGGAGCGCTTTAAACAAATAAAAATTACGGATCCGGACCGACATACGACCCGGCTCATGGAGCAGATGAAACGGGATCTGCGGCTTTCTGAGGAGCCGCGGCATATTGAGTGTTTTGACAATTCCAACATTCAGGGGAGTCACCCGGTGGCAGCCTGTGTTGTTTTCCGTGACGGCAGACCTTCCAAGAAGGAATACCGGCACTACAATATTAAAACCGTCACCGGACCCGATGACTTCGCTTCTATGGCTGAGGTGGTACACCGAAGGTACAGACGCCTGCTCGATGAAGGGGAAAGCCTTCCCCAGCTCGTTGTTATCGATGGGGGAAAAGGGCAGCTTTCCGCGGCATTGGAAAGTCTGGAGCGGTTAGGGCTAAGGGGGCGCGTTGCCATTATTGGTATCGCCAAAAGACTGGAGGAAATATACTTTCCACAAGATCCGATTCCCCTCTATCTGGATAAAAAGTCGGAAAGCCTCAGGATTGTGCAACAACTCCGCAATGAGGCGCATCGCTTTGGGATTTCGTTTCATAGAAAAAAGCGCAGTAAAGCGGCTATTAATTCTGCCTTGGAGAATATTGAGGGAATCGGGACAAAAACCGCTCAGCAACTCCTGCGGAAGTTTAAATCTGTCCGGCGCATTCGCGAGAGTACGCTCGAGGAACTCAGTGCGGTAGTGGGGCCTTCAAAAGCCCGTAAAGTTTATGAAAGTTTGCGCGAATAAAGTACCTTCACTCCATGCGGAGCATTTTGTTATTTCTCCTTTTTATGCCCTTTTTGGCACTTTCTCAGGCACAGATCCCCGGGGATGTGCAGGATATTAAGGTGGGCCTGGTTTTGAGTGGTGGAGGGGCTAAAGGCATGGCTCATATCGGCGCCCTTAAAGTCATAGAAGAAGCCGGCGTGCGCATCGATTATATAGGAGGGACAAGCATGGGTGCTATTGTAGGCGCTTTGTATTCCTCGGGGTATTCCGCTACTCAACTCGACTCCCTTTTCAGGAATAATGACTTCAGCGTACTGATACAGGATGAATTGCCCCGGACGGCCAAACCGTTTTACGAGAAAGAGGCTGCGGAGCGCTATGCCCTGACCTTGCCCTTCCAAAAATTTAAGGTGAGCATCCCCGCGGCCCTTTCAGGGGGTCAGAATATCTACAATGAACTAGTTCAGGCGCTTTACCACGTAAAAGATATTTCTGATTTCAATGAATTGCCCATCCCATTTTTTTGTATTGCTACGGATGTGGAGACCGGAGAAGAAGTTTTATTGAACAAGGGGTACCTGCCCGAGGCGATTATGGCGAGTGGAACGTTTCCCTCCCTCTTTATGCCTGCCGAAGTAGATGGGAGAATACTCATAGACGGGGGGGTTCTGAACAACTATCCGGTCGATCGCGTCCGGGCCCTTGGAGCCGACATCATTATTGGTGTGGATGTACAGCACGGTCTGAGGGAAAGGGAAGAACTCAATTCGGCCACAGAAGTGTTGTTGCAGATTAACAATTATCGCACGATCGGACAAATGCAGGAGAAGCGCCTGAAAACGGATGTCTACATTAAGCCGGATATGGAGCAGTATTCCGTCATAGACTTTGAAGCTCAGGATAGCATAGTGGCGGAAGGAACCCGGGCAGCGAGAAATCAGTGGGCTGCTTTAAAGGAAGTTTCAGGCCAACAAACCGATGTGTCGCGAAGACCTCCGATTCCCAAAGCTGTGGATTCTCTGGTCGTAAACCGCTTGATTATTCGGGGAAACAGCAGTTACTCCAG
This sequence comes from uncultured Bacteroidota bacterium, assembly GCA_937136025.1. Lineage (GTDB taxonomy): Bacteria > Bacteroidota > Bacteroidia > Flavobacteriales > Flavobacteriaceae > Robiginitalea. Next base: position 69,761 of record CAKZOC010000253.1, on the reverse strand, counting down.
GGGTTTTATCAAGGGTAAGCTGCGGTTTGATCTCTCCGAAAAAATTGCGTTTAAAGATTTACAGGAAGGCATTATCAACCTGGCGGCAACAGATAATTTTGCAACCATCCGATACGAACTCATCTCCAACGGTATTGGAGAAGACCTGATCCTTCATCTTCAGGAGGATCCGGTACAATCATTTATTCGGTTTGGTCTTCACTATGACGACCTCTACAAAACGGCGGGTTTGGTTAACTACACGAAGAAGAAATTACTGGCCGATGACGATCTGGCTTCTCTGGACTTGATTCTGGGAGATCACATCCGTTACAATGCCGAATACTTTGTAGACAAAGGGAGTTATTGGAGTTTCGGGATTAATTCCAGGTATAACAGTTTTGATGAAGAAATTGACTACAGTCTGATTCAGCAGAATTTCAGTACCCGTCAGAACCCGGATATCAATGTCATCAATCTGGATGTTACCGATCTGACCAATCAGATTTATATGCAAACCACCCTCAGGGAAGAGTTTGCCTTTAGCCTGGGTCTGGAACACAAGTTGCTCAAGTTCAGTACCCGAACCCTGAATCAATTGCCGGACGGGTTGGAGGATACAGGCTTACAGAATTCAGACGGGCGCACCTATTTTGAAAACAGCAACTACTTCAGCACCTTTGGGCAGCTGACTCTGGACACGTATGACGACAAGTATTTCCCTACGCGCGGTTTATATTTTGACGGGGATTTTCACCTCTACCTGTTTTCGTCTGACTTTAACGATAATTTTTCCGAATTCTCCATTGGAAAAGCCCGGATGGGCGCCGCCTTTCCACTTTGGTCAAAGCTGAGCCTGAATCTTGAAACCGAGGGAGGGTTTAAGCTGGGGGTTTCAGAGATCACATCCCTGGATTTTGTTCTCGGGGGTTTTGGAGCCGAGATGATTAATAATTTTGTGCCGTTTCTGGGCTATGACTTTCTGAGCCTCCCGGGCAATAGTTATGTAAAGGCCTACGGACGGCTCGACTGGGAATTTGCCCGGAACCATCACTTTATGTTTTCTTTGAACTACGCCAATGTGGAGGATGATCTGTTCAGAATCGGGGAATGGTTTACGACCCCCGACTATTCCGGCTATGGTATAGGCTATGGTTGGGCTTCGTTTTTCGGGCCGGTACAACTGCTGTACTCCTGGTCTCCAGAAACGGACAATAATGTCGTATTTTTCAGTGTGGGGTATTGGTTTTAAACAGGGAGTACATTACCATGTTTGTGCTTTCTTTTATCCCACTTTGAATCCGGGTCAATGCACAGAAATCACCCGGCCCTGTTGAAGACTGCGCATAAGTGCTGCGGCTCGTCGTTTTTTCCGATATTTGTGTAAAGAATAAGCCGTGATTGTACTGAGATCGGATATTACCCCCCACTTAAGGGCGATGTGGTAAGCAGCGTGTCCTCACCGCGTCCGCGGTTCCTTAAATTTTTTAAACTGTAGTTTTCTAACCGATTAAAAAAAGTATCATGTCATTAGTAGATAACACTTCATTAAAATTACCAAAAGAAAACCCTGAGGCTCAGGACTTTCTTCCCCTTCTTGGAACAGATCATGTTGAATTATACGTCGGAAATGCCAAACAGGCTGCTCATTACTATATGTCCGCCTGGGGATTTCAACCCCTGGCTTATGCGGGTTTGGAAACCGGAATGAAGGACCGCGTTTCTTATGTTTTGGAACAGGACAAAATCCGTTTAGTACTCACTTCGCCTCTGAAGCCGGGTGGGGATATCAACAGGCATATCGATCAGCATGGGGACGGGGTAAAAGCTATTGCCCTATGGGTGGATGATGCCACCGGGAGTTATGAGGAAACAGTGAAAAGAGGGGCTGAAAGTTATTTTGAGCCAAAAACCATGAAAGACGAGTTCGGAGAAGTGGTACTGTCCGGAATACACACCTATGGAGAGACGGTACATGTTTTTGTGGAGCGCTCAAACTACAAGGGACCCTTTTTACCGGGATATCGCGCCTGGAATCCCTATTACAAACCGGAGTCTACAGGGTTGAAGTTTATCGACCACATGGTTGGAAACGTAGGGTGGAATGAAATGAACAAATGGGTGGCTTTTTACGCTGAGGTCATGGGATTTGCCCAATTGATCTCCTTTGATGACAAAGATATTTCCACAGATTATACGGCCCTGATGAGCAAAGTGATGAGTAATGGAAATGGGCGTATAAAGTTTCCGATCAATGAACCTGCCGAAGGCCGGAAGAAATCTCAAATAGAAGAGTATATTGAGTTTTACAATGGGGCTGGAGTGCAGCATATGGCTATGGCCACCGACAACATCATCGAAACGGTTTCCGCGTTAAAGAACCGAGGTGTGGAGTTTTTGACCGTTCCGGCGACGTACTATGAAGATGTACTCGACCGGGTGGGAGAAATTGACGAGAAACTGGAGCCACTCAGAGATCTGGGTATTTTAATTGACCGTGATGATGAAGGCTACCTCTTACAAATATTCACGAAGCCCATTTTAGATCGCCCGACGCTTTTTATTGAAATTATTCAGCGTAAAGGAGCCAAATCTTTTGGTAAAGGGAATTTTAAGGCCCTTTTCGAAGCGATTGAAAGAGAACAGGAATCCAGGGGTACGCTCTGACCCGCGAGTTCTTAACGAATTCTGAAATTCAGCATCCAAACCGATAAAAGATTGTTAAGACGGGAGTTAAAGTCCGTTAAAATGGAGCGTACACCAGGAATGTTGTTCTATTTTTGATCACATCAAGGGGTGGTTCCCTTGGAACTTTAAGTATTGGTTTTTCATAATTTAAAGTTTGGTTGGTTATTTAGGAAAAGCCCCGGTCGCCTGATCGGGGCTTTTTTTGTTTAGTGCAGCGTTTTCTGAATTCAGAAAATCCGACAATACGCACAATACAATGGGGAAATTGGAGGTTATCTTAATGGAAAATACGCTTGGGTTGCCCCCGACAATCATATTTTCACCAAATTTGTCATGATTATGTTGGCATCCCGTCTTCTGTCTGCCTTGATTCTATTTGGTCTGAGTTTAAGCGCTCTGAACGCTCAGTATCGCCCAAAACCCGATGCAACAGGATGGGAACATTCCGCATTTAAACCCGGAGAGTGGTTGAAATTCAGAGTGCATTACGGCATCTTCAATGCCAGTTATGCCACCCTGCACCTGACCTCTGAAACTTTGGGAGACAATCCGGTGTACCACGTAGTGGGCACTGGAAAGACGACCGGACTGGCTAGTATTTTCTTTAAAGTAGATGACCGGTATGAGAGTTATTTTGGGAAAATTGACGGCAGACCCTACCGGTTTATTCGAAAAATTGACGAAGGGGGGTATACACGGGATGTGGAAATCAATTTTGACTATTCTCAACAAAAGGCCTTATACCACGATAAGAAGAAAGAAGAGAAAAAGCAGTTCGATATTGAATATTCGATCCACGACCTGATTTCGGCATTTTATTATTTAAGGAATGCCTATGAGGTCAGTGATCTGGTCCTCGGGGAAAGCCTGGAATTGAAAGTGCTCTTTGACGACGATGGAATTTTTACCTTCCGCCTGAAATACGTAGGAGTTGAAATCCTCAAGACCAAATTCGGCAATGTGGAATGTCTGAAATTTCGGCCTTTCGTTCAGTCCGGCCGGGTTTTTAAAGAAGAGGAAAGCCTATCTTTGTGGGTGTCAAACGACAAGAATAAGATTCCGATACGCATTCAGGCAGACCTCCTTGTAGGGTCGATCAAAGCGGATTTAGAGGCCTACAACAGCCTGAAGAATCAATTCAAAATAATTTTAGACTGACAAGTCCAATGGAGGACAAAGCGCAAATCGAAAAACAAATTCAGCTGCTGGGAGAAAAATTCAGTGATTCCGGCCAAAATTTAGGCGCTTACCTCGACGGGTTATTATACCAGCGCTACCTTACGTATTGGGATTATATCCACCTGGACACCCTTTTAAGTCTTCAGGTGCCCCGGACCCATTTTCCCGACGAGGAAATCTTTATTATGTACCACCAGATTACCGAGTTGTACTTCAAGCTGATTCTGCATGAACAGAAGCAACTGGTAGAGGATGTCTCTGGAAACGTCGTAAGTTTTACAGAAAAACTCAACAGGATCAACAATTATTACAAGGCCCTGATATCCTCTTTCAGCATTATGGTCCGGGGAATGGAGCCCAAACAATTTATGCGTTACCGAATGGCTTTACTTCCCGCCAGCGGATTCCAATCGGCCCAGTATCGGATGATCGAGATTTATGCCACGTCAATGGAGCAGCTGGTACACGTCTCAGAGCGCGACAAGTTTTCATCTGAGAATACCATCGAGGAGCTTTATGAGCATATTTACTGGAAAAAAGGAGCGACTGAGAAGACCACAGGGGAGAAAACCCTGACCTTAAAGCAGTTTGAAGAAAGATACACCCCCAGGTTCCTTCGTATAGCACATCAGGTAAAGGGGAACACGATCTATGATAAATATTTAAATTTGCCCCCGGAACGCAAGGATAATAAAGCGCTTCGTAAAGCGTTACAACTGATGGACCTCAATGCCAATGTGAATTGGCCGCTGATGCATCTCGGCTCTGCGTATCGCTATCTGAATCGGGAGTCACAGGAAATTGAGGCCACAGGGGGGACAAACTGGAAGCAATATCTTCCACCCGGATTTCAGAAAATAGTGTTTTTTCCTGAGGTCCATAATCCTGAAACCCTTGAAAATTGGGGCAAACAATGGGTGGAGCACGGGCTCAACCCGGAAAAACAACATTGACGAATGCGATTGTATTGGGGCATAGTATTGATTTCCCTGGGTGTTTTATCCTGTGGGGATTCGAATTCGGAAAAAACAACACTAAATACTGACACTCCCGCCGTAGAAAAACAGGTGACGAAACCTTCCATGGCTTATGGGTTTAACCTCGATGAATTTGAGGTGATTTCAGACACGATTCAATCTGGCGATAGTTTTGGGGAACTGATGCTCGAGAATAAAGTGGAGTATCCCAAGATTTACGAATTGACGCAGCGTTACAAAGATACCTTTGACGTGAGGCGCATTCGGGTGGGAAAGCCTTATATGATTTTGAAGTCAAAGGACACCACCCAGGGGGCTCAGGTTTTTATCTACGAACAGGATCCAATAAACTACACCGTGGTGGATTTTCGGGATTCCGTGGTCGCCTATAAAAAGCAGCGGCAAGTTAGTTTTGTCCAAAAGGAGGCCTCGGGAGTTATTCCGGACGGGGGATCTCTTTCCAATGTTATTGTGGAGCAGGGACTGGATTATTACCTGACCTATGATTTGTCTCAGATCTATGCCTGGACGATTGATTTCTTTAAACTCAACCCCGGCGATAAGTTCAAAATAATTTATCAGGAAAAATATATTAACGACAGTATATATGCGGGAGTGGGCCCGATTGAAGCGGCCTATTTTGAGCATAACGGACAACCGTTTTACGCCTTTTCGTATATGAATGACTCTCTGGATGTCCAGGAATATTACGATGAAGAGGCCAATAACCTCCGCAGAACCTTCCTGAGGGCTCCTTTAAAATTCGGACGTCTTTCCTCCCGATATAATCTCAAGCGAAGAATCCGGTATTACGGCTACAAGGTCCGACCGCACAAAGGAACGGATTATGCGGCCCCTATAGGCACTCCTATACTCGCGACTGCGGATGGTGTCGTGACGGAGTCTACGCGTCGTGGCGGGAACGGGAAATACGTTAAAATCCGGCATAACGGAACCTACAGCACCCAGTATTTACATATGAAGGCTCAAAAAGTGAAACAGGGGGAATTTGTGCGACAGGGAGATGTCATCGGATGGATTGGTATGACCGGGAATACGGGAGGCCCTCATGTGTGCTACCGGTTCTGGAAAAACGGCAGACAAGTAGACCCGCTCCGGGAAGAGCTGCCGGCCGCGGAGCCCCTGGCAGAAGAGCTTAGACCGGAATACTTTGGATTCATCAATCCGCTCAAGGATCAGTTGGAATGTATAGAGTATACCCCTACAACTTCCATGGAAGATCTGGTCACCCTTAATTGACACACCGAATGCCCCTACCTAAAATTGATCCCACCCTAACGGAAAGCTGGAAGAAGCTCCGGGCACACCACACCGAAATACAAGGCAAACACCTCAGAACTCTTTTTGCCGAACATCCCCAAAGAGCATCCCAATTTAGTTTGGAATGGAATGGGTTTTGGGTAGATTATTCTAAAAACAGGGTTACTGAAAAAACCATGGCACTGCTTCAGGACCTCGCTGTTGAATGTAAGCTGAAGGAGGCCATATCGGGGTATTTTAAGGGAGAGCGAATCAATGAGACCGAGAATCGTGCCGTACTTCATACCGCCCTTAGGGCAGCGCCGGAGGATTCCCTGATCCTGGACGGAACCGATATCGTAAGAGAAGTTCAGGATGTGCGCAAGCAGTTGCAGGAATTTAGCGAAGCCGTCATAGGAGGAACCCGAAAAGGATACACCGGCAAGGCTTTTACCGATGTCGTAAACATTGGGATTGGCGGTTCAGATCTGGGCCCCGTCATGGTTACGGAAGCGCTGAAGTACTACGGAAATCACCTCAAACTGCATTTTGTAAGCAATGTGGATGGGGATCACGTGTTTGAAACCCTCAAAGGTCTGGATCCGGAAACCACTTTGTTTATTGTGGTCTCCAAGACCTTTACGACCCAGGAAACCCTCAGCAATGCCCTGACGATTAAAAAGTGGTTTCTAAAACAGGCTTCTCCAACGGATGTGGCCCTTCATTTTGCGGCCGTTTCGACCAATACAAAGCAGATTTCGGATTTCGGAATTGCGCCGGAGAATGTCTTTCCCATGTGGGACTGGGTAGGAGGTCGATTTTCGCTTTGGAGCGCTGTAGGCCTCTCCATCTGCCTGGGAATCGGGTACACTCGTTTTTCTGAGTTGCTCGAAGGTGCACGGAAAATGGACAGTCATTTTCAAACCACTCCATTGGAAGAAAATATTCCTGTGATCCTGGCCTTGCTCAGTATTTGGTACAACAATTTTTTTGGTGCAGAGACCGAGGCGGTTATTCCGTATTCGCAATACCTGCAGTCCCTTCCTGCCTATCTCCAGCAAGGGGTAATGGAAAGTAATGGAAAGCGCGCAGACCGCAATGGAGAGGTCGTGGGATACCAGACCGGAACGATTATCTGGGGAGCGCCAGGCACGAATTCACAACACGCCTTTTTTCAGCTTATCCACCAGGGCACCAAATTGATCCCTGCCGATTTTATCGGTTTCAAGAGACCGCTCCATGGCGACATGGACCATCACGACAAATTGATGGCGAATTTTTTCGCTCAGACTGAAGCCCTGATGAATGGAAAGGATGCGGCAGAGGTAACTGCGGAACTCAAAGCCCAGGGATTATCAGAAGCCGCAGTTCAGGAACTCCTTCCCTTTAAAATTTTTGAGGGCAATAAGCCCACAAATACACTTCTTATCGATTCCCTGACACCGGAACACCTTGGAGCTCTTATCGCCATGTATGAACATAAGATCTTTGTTCAGGGCGTCATTTGGAACATCTTCAGCTACGATCAGTGGGGTGTGGAACTCGGAAAGCAATTGGCAAAGACCATCCTGGGAGAATTAGAGGATGGAATACCCGGAAAACACGACGCTTCTACAACTCATTTAATGGCTTCCTACCGCAGTCCCAAGCCCTGAATTTTCTTTTCATTTTCTTCTGAATTAAGGGTCAGTTGGCTTACGCTGTCCTTTTTTTTATTGTTAATTTTGCCTTAAAATTATTTAACCTTCTGATAATATAAAAGTGGTTGATATGCATCACTTTTGCAGCGCTTAAAAGCTTTAAGAACACCAATATGAAAAGACTATTACTCACTTTAATGACTGTCCTCAGTGCTTCCTTCGCATTCGGGCAGGGAGTTACCACTTCAGCCGTTGCTGGAAAAATGACCGATGCTTCCGGGGAGCCCCTTGGAGGAGCAAGTATAGTTGCGGTTCACCAACCTACGGGATCTACCTATGGTGCCGCTACTGATTTTGACGGGTTTTTCCGGATTTCCAATATGCGATCCGGCGGACCTTACCGGATTTCATTCTCCTACATCGGTTTTGAGACGGACGTACGCGAGAATGTCTACCTGACGCTCGGGCGTGCCTCTCAATTTAATATTGCACTCGATGAGTCGGCTACTGCTCTGGAAGAGGTGGTGGTAACGGGAACGAGTTCCGGTATTTTCGGAGCTAGCAAAACGGGATCGGAGACCACAGTATCCAACCGGGAAGTACAGACTTTGCCGGCTACTTCGCGTTCCCTTGCAGATTTTGTCCGTATCACTCCGCAGGCTCAGGTTACGGAAGGTAACGACGGGTTTAGTATTTCCCTGGCAGGGCAGAACAACCGGTACAATGCCATCTATATTGATGGTGCCGTCAATAATGACGTCTTCGGACTCGCAGGTTCTGGCACCAACGGGGGTCAGACAGGTGTCAACCCCCTTTCGGTAGATGCGATTGAAACCATTCAGATCAACATTGCACCCTTTGACGTTAAGCAGTCTGGTTTTTCCGGAGGATCCATTAACGCGATTACGCGCTCCGGTTCCAACAATTGGGAAGGTTCTGCCTATGGGTTCCTAAGAAACCAAAGTCTTGCGGGAAAAACACCTCCCGGACTGGTAGGAGATGATGAAGAGCGCCAGCGGCTTGCTGATTTCACTGCGCTTACTTACGGAGTGCGGATAGGAGGCCCTATTATTAAGGACAAACTCTTTTTCTTTGTGAACTACGAAAGACAAGAAGACGAGACCCCTCAACCTTTTAACTTTAGCAACTACATCGGACGATCTTCGGTTGCGGATCTGGACAATCTCAGCAACTTCCTCGGAAATACTTACGGGTACGAGCCCGGAATTTTCGACAATAACACCAGAACGCTTGAGAGTAATAAGCTCACCGCAAAAATTGACTGGAACATCAATGAAGATCACAAGCTCTCCCTTCGTTATGGATATGTGGGGGCGGATAACCTCGAAGCAAGGAGTTCGGGCTTTCGGAATATAGGTTTTATCAACGGTTCGGAGTCTTTTGAAACGACCACAAACTCCCTGGCCCTTGAATTGAATTCCAGATTTGGCAACAAATTCTCCAACAACTTTGTTCTGGGATATACCTCGGTGAGCGACGACAGGGATCCTTTAGGAGATCCTTTCCCGACTGTGGATATTCAGGACGGGGCGGGTACGATTTCCTTCGGGGCGGAACCTTTTTCAACCGCTAACCTGCTGGATCAGAAAATCTTTACCATCACCAATAACTTTGAAATCTACACCGGCCGTCATACCGTAACTCTGGGTGCCAACCTGGAATTTTCCGACATCAAAAACCTCTTTTTCGCCTTTAACTACGGGGATTACACTTATGAGGATGATTTCGACGATGCCGGGAATCTTATATCGAGCGGTTTGGACCAGTTCCTCAACCAACAGAATGCCACCCTCTATCAGCACGGGTATTCGCTTGTGGGGGACGGGACCGTGGGAGATGAATCTGCCGGTGCCGCTGAATTCAACACCGTCCAGGCCGGGTTCTACGTACAGGATGAGGTGCAGATGTCCGACAATTTAAGGATGACCCTTGGAGCGCGTATCGATATTCCCTACTGGGAGGATGGGACGGCAAATGATGACTTTAATGATCGCACCATCCCTCTTCTGGAAGCTGCTGGAAAGGATCTACAGGGCGCAAGGGTAGGTCAGGGTATCAATCCGACGGCCATGTTTGCACCCAGAGTGGGTTTTAACTGGGACGTCAATGGAAAAGGAACCACACAGGTACGTGGTGGACTGGGGATCTTCACATCTCGCCTGCCTCTGGTATGGCCGGGAGGTACTTATAACAACAACGGGATTACCGGAGGATTTATGTTTGAATTCGGACAACCTTTTGAGCCGGATGTCAACAACCAGTTTGAGGATCCTGCCCCGGGATCGGGAGGTACAGGTGGAAATATCGACCTGATTTCCAAGGACTTTAAACTGCCTCAGGTCGCCAAGTACAATATTGCAGTAGATCAGAAATTGCCTTTCTGGAATCTGATTGCCACGGCTGACTTCCTCTATACGGATGTGATTACTGACATATATTACGAAAACCTCAACCTGAAGGGTCCGCGCGGCTTCTATCAGGGGGCGGATAATCGGCCATTCTACGACCGCCGGGATGAAATCGATCCGACCTATCAGGGTATTTATCTGGCTTCGAATACCGGAGGGGGATACGCCTACAACTGGACGTTCTCGCTTCGCAAACCTTTTGAGAATGGATTCGCCGGTCAGGTATCTTATACCTATGGGGACTCTTTCAAGGTCTTTGACGGAACCTCTTCCCAGAACAGTTCACAGTGGCGGAACATTCAAACTGTAAATGGTAAGAATTCGAACCTGCCTGTTACGCGTTCGGACTTTGCCATCGGAAACCGTGTCACCGCGAGCGTTTCTTATGAAATTCCATGGAACGATAACATCAAAACCACCTTTGCCATGTTCTACGAAGGCTATCAAAGTACCCCCTATAGCTTCATATACAGAGAAGGTCGGGATTTGTTAAACGACGACTCAAGGGACAACGCCCTGATCTATATCCCCGAAAGCCAGGACGATATTCTCCTTCTGGATATTACAGATAATGCCGGGAACGTAGTGGTCTCTGCGGATGAGCAGTGGAACGACCTGGATACCTTTATCAACAGTGTGGATTACCTGAGCGAACGCCGCGGGCAATATGCGGAGCGCAATGGCTCCAGAGGGGTGTGGAACCATATCATTGACCTGAAAGTGCTCCAGGACTTCAACCTCGATTTTGGCAATAAGACACATACCTTCCAAATTTCCCTGGATATGTTCAACTTCACCAACTTTATCAATAAGAACTGGGGAGAGCGTAGGTTTATTCGCAGTGAGGTAAGCCCCCTGACCACAGTGGGCACTGGGGATACCCCGGCCTTCCAGGTGAATTACGGTACAGTTAATGATGATGGAACTCCTAACATAATTGAGCTGAACGATGCGGGTCTGGCGTCTTCCAGATGGCAGGCACAAATCGGACTGCGGTATATTTTTAACTAAGGGATCAGATATTCTTAAAAACCCCGGTCGTGAGACCGGGTTTTTTTTTGTGAAAAAAGAATACCTTTAAGGCTAAATCTCAGACAATGGAAATTCTTCAAACCGTACATTCTTATCTGGCCTACGCGGTGCTGGCGGTACTTTTTATCGCTGTAGGGAACGCCATCATAGGCCTTGTAAGCAACAAGATATTTACAATGGAAAAAGATTTGAGGATCAGCCTTTTCGCCCTCATTATGAGTCATATTCAACTCGTGATAGGTCTGGTGCTGTACTTCGTTTCTACCAGTGGTTTTAAGGCCATTCAGCTCGTAGGGATGGAAACGATCACTTCCAATCCGGCGGCCCGCCTTCTGGCCCTGGAACACCCCCTGATCAATATTATCGCCGTAGTTTTGATCACCATTGGTTGGTCGCGGCACAAGAAATTCCTGGAGGGAAATAAAAAATTTCGAAGCATCGCCATTTTTTATGGTCTGGGTCTGCTTTTAATCCTCAGTCGTATTCCCTGGGGTCAATGGTTTAATTAGTTCTTGCCCCTGCAGGGCGAATGACATAGGCAAAAACCGGGAAGTGGTCGCTATACCCCCCCTGATACAGGCCCCCGGCATATGTGCGGAACGGATACCCCTGATATCGGCCTGAGGGAGTTTTAAGGTAATCGGCCTGAAAAATTCCCGCTTTCCAAAAACGATACCCCTCTGTGGCTTTTCCCCTCCAGGCTCCACTAAAAAGAATCTGATCGAAGAGGTTCCATCGGTCCCTGTAGGCCAGGGTTCCCAATCCTCTTCTGTACGCCTTCATGAGGGGGTTGTACAGCTCGCGGTTCAGGGACTGCTCTTTTTCCCAAGATTTCCCCTTGAGAATACCGAGGCTTGCATCTTTCGGATCATCGTTAAAATCGCCCATGGAAATGATTTTGATTTCCGGATAGCGGTACAGGAGTGAATCGATCAGGTGGCGCTGAAGCAGGGCGGCGGCCTTTCGGTGCTCCCGACTCTGGATGGGGCCCCCGCCCCGGGAAGGCCAGTGATTGACCAGAATACCAATAAAATCTGAATCCAGATAGCCCAGGACGATTAACTGATCCCGTGTGTATTTGCGTAACCCGGCTTCATCGTACAACAACAACCGGACGCTCTTACTTTCTTCCGGGAAAAAGCGGTCTTCGCGAAAGAGCAGCCCGACATCGATACCCCTGGGGTCCGGAGAATCAAAATGGACAACCTCATAGGGAAAAGGTCGTAAGGCCGGTTGCTGGATCAGCGTCCGGAGCAGGCCTTCGTTTTCTACTTCACAAACTCCGATGATGTCCGGAGGATTCGCCTCCATATCGGTTCCGATTTCAGCAAGGGTTTGGGAGAGATGCAGCAGTTTTTGATTCAATCGAGGACCCGTCCAGTGGTCCCTCCCCTCAGGCGTTCGGTCATCGTCCAAAGTCAGGGAATCATTCCGGGTGTCAAACAGATTTTCAAGGTTATAAAAGGCGATGGTGCGGATCAGGTAGTGATTTTTCCCGGATTGACGGGAAGTGATTGCCTTGTCGGGGTCCTGACAGAAGAGTGCGTGCTGGCCTATGAGGGCAAGCAGGGCAAAAGCAATACCGTTTTTCATTTCAGTTTCTGCCAAATCTAAAAGGAGCCTCTGCAAGGCCAATGCACAGCGATGCCCGATTTTCGCCCTGTTTCAAGCCGTTAGTCGCTATGGTGTTCTTATTCAGGTTGCTTCGCAGAATACTTTGTTGTGGACTGTTTTTATGGGCGAGTTTTACGTTGGTGGCCCAGAAAGAAGGTCTCAGGGGCAAGGTTGTGGATCCGTATTCCGGGAAGGCACTCCAGGGCGTACTGGTAAAGCTTGTGGATGAGGATACGGAAGGGCTCAGCGATTCTCAGGGGAATTTCTTTCTGAGTCCCCGGAGGCCTCTGACTTCTATGAATTGTCAATTCTCGCTTCAGGGGTATGTAACCCGGACGTTAACAAACCTCAATCTTTCTTTGGGATTGGATTTGGGAATAGTGGCTCTGGAACCCGAGAGGGGACCTGCTTATGAAGAGAATCTTATCCCGTTGAGTGAGACCGATGTTTTTGAAGAAGATGTGATAGAAGGTAGTTCGGGATTTCTCCATGCCGGTCGGGATATCTTTCTGAACAGAGCCGCATTTGATTTTAGTCCTGCCTTTTTCAGGATTCGGGGCTATGACAATAGAAATGCGGCAGTATTCCTCAATGGGATTCCTATGAATCGATTTTCCAATGGGCGTCCGCAGTGGAATACCTGGGGCGGCCTGAACGATGTGACCCGAAACCAGCAGTATTCTATAGGACTTCAACCTTCAGAAGCGGGATTTGGCGGTGTTATGGGAACTACGGCCATCCATATCAGTCCGGCGGCCGTCCGGGAAGGCTTCCGTTTCACCCTGAGTGCCTCTAACCGGAATTATGCAGGTCGGCTTATGGCTACCTATAATTCGGGTATGGGGAAAGGTAAATGGGGCTTTCTGACTTCGGTGTCCAAACGGGCCGCGGGACAGGGTTATATGGAGGGCACTCCTTATGACGCCTATTCCATTTTAGGGGGAATCGCCTACAGGCCCGCTCCCCAACACGAAGTGACCCTCGTCGGCATGTATGCCTCCAATCTCAGGGGAAGGTCTTCCGCCCTGACTGCTGAAACATTGGCGCTTGGGGGTAGATTGTACAATCCGTACTGGGGATGGCAGGAAGGTAAGGTTCGGAATTCTCGTATGCGTTATATCGCTGAACCCTTTATCGGACTGCGATATCACTACTCCGGCTCCACTTTCCGATATACGTTGGCAGCTGCCTACCGGGCAGGCATTCAGTTCCGGACCCGTCTCTCCTACTTCAACGCCCCAAATCCGGACCCTGTGTATTACAGGAATCTTCCGAGCTTTTATTGGAACAGCCCGGTCGGTCCGAACCTTCAGAGCGCGGAGGCCGCCAGGAAGGGGTTCGGGAACTCCAGCCAAATCGACTGGGACAGAATCTACAGTGTGAATACCCAGGGGAACCCGGTTCAGGAAGCCTCCTATGTCCTGCAGGCGGATTGCACTGAAGAGGAACAGTTTTCAATGAACACTTTTGGAGCCTGGGAAATCGCCAGGGGTTGGCAAGTACGCGCCGGTGTCCTTCTTCAGCAATCCAAAATTCAGAATTACGGACGACTGGATGACCTCCTGGGAGCTGCTTTTCACCAGGATGCGGATCCTTTTAGTGGGATGCGAAACGATCTGGCGGGCTCCCTTGAAAAGACAGAGGGCGACCGAATCGGTTATGACTACGACATAGGGGTAAGTCAGTGGCAGACGTTCCTCACTCTGGAGGCCTCCGGGGCGAAGTGGAAGGCCTCTGTCAGTGGGCAGGCAGGGAAAATTCATTATCAGCGCACTGGAAATTTTCTGAACGAAAAGTATCCCGAGGCCTCATTGGGCGCCGGGGAACGGAGCGGTTTTGAAGACTATGGAATCAAAGGGGGGCTGAACTACCAGATTACCGGAAGACATTGGATCGCTGTGAATAGTGCTTTTCTCCGACGTCCGCCGGTGTTGAGAAATGCCTTTATCAATCCCAGAGAGCGCTACGGATTTGTCGAGAATCTGAAAAGTGAAAGTCTTGCATCTGCGGAAGTATCCTATTTTCTCAGGGGAAGAGTACTCACTTCCCGCCTGAGCGGTTACTATACCCGTGTAATGGATCAGAGCGGGGTTAATTTCTTTTTTTCAGATACGGGCTATGGCTCGGGGTTTATTCAGGAAATCGCCACGGGTATGGATGTGCTTCACAAAGGTGTTGAATTGGGAATGGAGCTGGAACTGAGTCCTTCGGTGCAACTCAGTACAGTCGTCGCTTTGGGGGAATTCACCTATGCCAGCGACCCGGATCTCAGAATTTACTTTGTGCCGGGAGAGCAGCCCGGGGATATTCGCCAGGCGGAAGGAAGTTTATCCCTGGGCCCCGCTGCTTTAAAAGGTCATCCATTTTCTGCAGGGCCTTCCAGGGCCTTGAGTATAGGCCTTAATTACCGGGGCCCGGGGTATTGGTGGGCAGGGACTACGCTGAATTACATGTCCGGCCAATACCCATCCCCTTCTTTTTTGCGCCATACCCGAAGTTTTCTCCTGGATCCTGAATCCGGAAACGAGTTGGATGGAATTTTAAGGGAAGCGTATCCGAAGTCCTTGCAACCACAGATGCTCCCGCCTGTTTACCTTGTAAACCTCATAGGGGGAAAGTCCTGGAAAAAAGGACCCCACTATGTAAGTCTCTTTCTCAGTGTCGCCAATCTCCTGGATGCCTTTTACCTCTCAGGAGGCTATCAATCGGGAAGAAATGGCAATCTGAAACAATGGTACGAGGATCAATTGAGTGGAAATCCCTCTTTTGGAACGCGCTACTGGCCCGGATTCGGACGCACCTTTTTTATGAATGTAAGCTGGAGTTTTTTATGAAGTCAGGACTCAAATATTTGCCTGCCTGGTGCCTGTTCACAGGCTTAGTTGCCGGATTTCCTGCGGGATGCCAACCCGATCTGGATGAAGATCCGCCACAGCGGGATTGTTCCGGATTCGGCGCCAAACCCATATCCCTTGCGGAGCTCAGACAGTATTACCCCGGGGAGACGATTCAGATATCAGATTCCCTCCAATGGGAAGCTGTGGTAGTCTCTTCGGACGCCACTTCAAATATTTTCGGTGAAATTTACCTGCAGGACGCCAGGGATCCACAGACCGGGGGGCTTGTCTTTTACACAGACCTGTTGGAAACCCATGCGCAGGCCCCCTTCGGCAGCCCTGTTTCGGTGTATCTAAAGGGATTGTATCTGGGCGTGTCCTCGGGAGCTCTGGAACTGGGAGGCTCCTTTTCGTCTTTTGGAAACCTCAGTGTAGGTCGCCTCCCCGCCCGACTCTTTCAGGATCATATTCGGTTGCATTGTGAATCGCCGACCCTTCCCATACCTGTTGTAACTCAGATTTCCGAACTCTCAGATAGCCTCCTCAATACCTTTGTGGAGGTTGGGAACGTGGAATTTATCGCAGCGGAAACCGGACTTCCCTTTGCCGATGCGGGGACCGATGTGCGCAGGACCCTCACGGATTGTTTTGGAAATACCCTGAATGTAAAGAATAGCGGGTATTCAGACTTTTATGCACAACCGCTTCCGGAAGGACATGGAAGTGTGAGAGGGGTACTGAATACGTACCGGAATCGTTTCGAACTCGTGGTCATGTCTCCTTCTGACTTTGATTTCAGGGCGCCCCGATGCGAGGTCCGAACTTTTGAAATGACCTCAGATTCTGTCCTGATTTCAGAGATTGCAGATCCGGATAATCTGCCCGAGGCCCGTTTTTTGGAGTTGTTCAATGCCTCCGCACAGGAAGTAGATCTGGCGGGATGGGAATTGCTGAGGTATACCAACGCGAATGTGGAGCCCGGAAGGACCGTCCCTTTGGAAGGATTAACAATCCCGGCGGGTGGCGCCCTGGTTTTGAGCGCATACCCGGAGGTGTTCGAAGAAACTTATGGCTTTGTTCCGGACAAAACAGTATCTGAAAACGGCCCTGCGGATTCCAATGGGGACGACACCCTGGTGTTGATCGATCCTTTTGGCAATGTCAAAGACACCTTCGGGAACCCGGGCACTGACGGTAGCGGGACCCCCCATGAATTTGAGGACGGCAAGGCGGAACGACGTGACGGGGTATGGACATCAAGCCCCTTCTTCATTCCATCGCAATGGCATATATACAACGATTCAGGGGGCCATAACTCCAATAAAGATCCCCAAATGGCTCCTGAAGATTTCAGCCCGGGGGATCACCCTTCCAGGCCTGATGTATAGGTATTTCGACAGATGCGATAATGGGAATGTTTTTGCTAAAAAACAATCCGGGGCGGGAATCTTCCGAATTAAAACGGGGGCGTTGTTTCTTGTGTTTCTCAATTACTGTATTTTTACATCTATGGAAATAAGTGATTTTTTTAACAGCATTCGGGAGGGAAATCTGGAGCGCACTGCAGCTTTACTCGAAGCGCACCCGGAGTTGCTCACCAGCAGAGATCAGCGTGGCTCAACCCCACTAATCCTGGCAGGGTATTACAATCAGGGCGAAGTGGTGCGACTCTTGCTGGAGAAAGGAGTTCCTGTAGATGAAAAGGACAGTTCGGGAAACACAGCACTTATGGGGGCCTGTTTTAAAGGGTACACCGGGATTGCAGAAATCCTTATAGATGCCGGGGCAAATGTCAATGCGAGAAATGGAATGGGGGGCACCTGCCTCATTTTTGCGATTACTTTTAACCGGGAGCCCATGGCCCGTTTACTTGTTGAGAAGGGCGCCCGGGTAGATGCTAAGGATCCCGGGGGGAAAACGGCTTTGGATCACGCCAAATCACAGGGACTACACAGCCTGATTCCGATACTGGAAGCCCAATCCTGATTCCAGTCTATGATGAAAGTAGCCCTGATACAGACATCTTTAGAATGGGAGGACCCGGAGGCGAACAGAGCACACTTCAGCCGTCTGATTCATACTTTGGATGGAGAAGTCGATCTGATTGTTTTACCGGAAATGTTCACTACAGGGTTTACTATGAACCCGGAGCACATCCCCTATGAAGAGGCTGAGCGCACCCTCGATTGGATGCGGGAAAATGTCACCCGTACAGGGTCAGCCCTGGCGGGAAGCCTTATTTTTCAGGAGGCAGGCCAATACTTTAACCGTCTGGTTTTTATGTTTCCCAATGGGGATTATGAGTACTACGATAAAAGGCACACCTTTACCCTGGCGGGGGAAGACAAGGTCTATCAAAGAGGTAATGAACGGAAGATTGTACGGTTTAGGGGGTTGACTTTCTCCTTGCAAATTTGCTATGACCTGAGGTTTCCGGTCTGGTCGAGGAATACCGTGGATTACGATGTGCTGCTATACGTGGCGAACTGGCCCCATACCCGAATAGCCGCCTGGGATGCTCTATTAAGGGCCCGTGCCATTGAAAATATGTCTTATGTCCTCGGGGTGAACCGTATCGGAAGCGATGATAACGGACTTCGTTACCAGGGGCACAGCGCTGTATACGATGCCCTGGGAGAGCGTCTGGCATTTTCAGACATGGAAGAGATTCTCTATGTAACCCTCGACAAAAAAAGTGTGGAACAGGTGCGCACTACCCTAAAATTCCTACAGGACAGGGATACGTTTACTCTTGAATCCTGAAAGTTTCCATCTGTTCCCAATTGGCACGGATCTCGACACTTCCCGGGTAATAAATGATTCGCTCGGGTTGCCTTTTGGTCATATAGTCCCCGGTATCCCAACGGCCGTTTTTATTGCTGTCGAAAATCAGGCGTATCCGATACAACCCCGGCGGTAAACTCGGGAATTCAACTATTGCGTTTTCCTCCATAAACAGACTGCGGCTAATCTCATCTTTACTGTCTATGAGTTGCACGACTATTGGGAATTTTGCTTGCCCTTCGAGAATCAATCTCAGGATACCGTAGTCGTCAGGACTGCCGGTGGACCAACGGTTGCGCAAGGTATCATTGGTATCTCCGAAGAAATCTGTGATGGCCCCGGGGAAAACATCGATTAAATAGGTCTGGTCGGCATTTTTTTCAAAATCGATGCGCACGCTGTTGGTAAGGGTATCCAATGTCGGTGTGAAAGTGACAGGGAGGCTGTCCTGCCCCATCATTTTAAATTTAGAGGTATCGATTTGTACGATGGGCAGGGTGGCCTTTAGAAAAACGGTATCCGTAAAATTCAGTTTTTGGCGCGGATCCCAGGTCAGCATCATTGAATCCTTTGCTTTGGTGATTGGTTTTACGCTGAAGGTATCTATTTCGGTTTCCAGGTGCGGGTCCCGTAGGGTAAACACCAGGGAATCGATAGCGTTCGGGGTGATCCAAAGATTTAAAGTGTCTTTTCCCAGTTCCCTTGTCAACTTCGTCTTCACGCTATCCGGGAGTTGGGAGAGTATAGAAATTACCGGAGGTGAATCCCCATAATATCCGAAGATCACTCGGTTGGAGGCGGAGAAAGAGGGCGTAAGGACTCCGTAATTCGGGATTTCCCGAAATAAGTTCAGCACATAAACTTCGTCCGTGGGAAGGGTTATGGTATCGGACACAAACCCAATTTTATCCACGCCCTGATCGAAAAGATTATTTTTCCCAACATCTTTTAAGGCGATCAAATGATAGGTTCCCGGCTTGAGGTGGTTCAGGCTAAAAGTGACTGCACTGTCCAGGGTATTGGTGAGGTAGTAGGGGATTTTATTGTAGATTACGGAATCCGTAAATGCCGTATCGATTTCATGTAAGAGTACACTGATAAATGGGTCGGGTTTCAAATTATACGCATCGGATACTGCCCCGGACAGAGAAAGGGAATCGAGATAATCCCCTGTTGAGAATACATAGGTTAGGAAATTATTGGGGTTTCCCTCGTTGTTATCGACGATACTCTGTCCAAAATTAAAGGTGTACGTCGTATTCTCAAGCAGGGTATCTTTCAACTGAATTTCAACGTATTTCCGTGCCCCACCCATAGGGGTTATGACGGGTTTATTTTTCAGGGGAGGGGATATAATAAGTTGATTCTGAACATCCTCCAGCCGGATATACTCATCGAAATACAACCGAATTCGCTCTGCGTCGAATTGGGTGGAATTATTCGGAGGCTCTGCCCGAATCAGTACAGGGGGTGTGGTGTCCATGGGGCCTCCGCCCGGACTCCCCTTTCTTCCGCAGCGACTCAATGCCACCAGTGCGCAAAGGGCGAACAACAAGGCCAGATTTCGGCGAAGGTATTGCATAGCGAAAACAAATCGACCACAAAGAAACAACATATTTAGGGAAGTTATCGCCTATGGAACAACGGCCATCACCCCTATAAAAATGCGTTTGTCTATGACGGAGTCTAACGCCCGTACGCAGGCTTCAAGGGTCGCCCCTGTGGTGAGTACATCATCCACTATCAGAATGTCCCTTCCTTCCAATTCCCCAGGTCTCTGCAGTCGGTAAGCCGCTTCCGTACTCTTCCATCGCTTCCATCGGTTTTTTGAAGTCTGGGTACGGGTAGGGGTGTTTTTAAGGAGGTGCTTCTCGGAGTAAACCGCTCCGAGATGTTCAGCAATAACCTTCCCGAAGCGACTGCATTGGTTGTATCCGCGTTTTCGCTTCTTCTTTCGATGTAAGGGCACGGGCAGGACGACAGACACCCCTTTGAGCGAAGGCTCGTCCCGAATCTGTTGACCGTACCAGGTTCCCAACCACCCCCCAATACGCTCCTGTTTCTTGTATTTGAGATGGTGTATGAGGTTGCGGACAATTCCATTTTCGGGGTAATATAGCAAGGCCGACACCTTTTCTACCTGACAACGACCGTAAAAAAGGCGGTCAGCGGGGTTTTCATCCCTGAAATTGAAATCGGTAAGGGGTAATTCATTTCGACAAAATGCACACAACACATGTTCTCCCCGATATAATACAGCATTACATCCAAAACACAGCTCGGGCACCATATAGGAGAGGGCATCATTTAGTATTTTTGAAAGATTCGATGTCAACTGTTTAATCGCATATTTTCTGAGCTGCCCACTGCATGACTTTCCAGGACTCTAGTTTTAACAACAAGATCATCTTTACTACATTGATTGCAGTGATCATCGGTATTCTGATCGCATTTTACTACAGTTATGCGCAATCCCAACAACAAATTAGTTATCTGGAGAAGGAACGCAGTATGCTGATCAAGGACCTCTCGTACATTAAATCTGAAGTGGACCGCTTGCTCGCCTTCAGCGAAGTCAAGGAAATTGAATTGCAGGAAAGCGAGAACCGGGTACAGCAATTGCTCGACTCTGTAGGTCGTCTGAATTTCAATATTTCGAAAATCGAGCAGTATCGCAGGGAAATGAAAACCCTGGAAGCCCGGTATACGAACATCAAAAATAAGCAGGAACAACTGCAATCTAATAACACCGACCTGGCAGGCAAATATGAGGAGACCCGCGAAATGCTGGAGGATCTGAAAGGAAGGACCAACTCCCTTGCCGAAACCGAGTCCTTACTGCGGGCGAAAAACCAGGAGCTCAGTCAGGAGCTGAAGCGCAAAAGTTATCTGAGTCTGGAAGACCCGCTTGGGAACGGATTTCGATTGAGAAGGGACCGACCTGTCAAAACCAACAAAGCGTCGACCATTGCAAAACTCAGGGGGTGTGTCACGGTCAAGGGAAATCCGAACACCACTATGGAAGAAAAGGTCATTTACCTCCAATTCCTCAGCCCAGATATGGCGATTATAGAAGATAACGCCTCTCTGATTGCTGTAAATGGGAATGTTTACAGCAAAAAAGTAGAACTCGTATTCACCGGGGAAGAGATGAGTGTTTGCGATTTTATAACCGTTCCTGAAGGCTCTTTGAATGCAGGGATCTACACCCTGAATGTTTTTGAAGACGAAAAATTACTTTCCACCTCCGAATTTCGCCTGAAATAGGAGATTGATTTCATCCGAGATATTCTATTTTTGCCGCATGGCAAAGCAAGAAGACGATTTTAAGAAGGTTATATCACATGCCAAGGAATACGGCTATGTGACCCAGTCCAGCGAGATCTACGACGGTTTGAGCGCCGTTTACGACTACACTCAGAATGGGGCAGAACTCAAAAAAAATATAAAGGAATACTGGTGGCAGGCGATGGTTCAGCTCAACGAGAATATCGTCGGTATTGACGCGGCCATTTTTATGCACCCCACCACCTGGAAGGCGTCAGGTCATATCGATGCCTTTAACGATCCTCTGATCGACAATAAAGATTCCAAAAAAAGATACCGGGCTGATGTGCTTATTGAAGACTACGTCGGCAAAATTGAGAAAAAGATAGAAAAGGAAGTTGAAAAGGCGGCCAAACGTTTTGGCGAAGCTTTTGACAAGGGGCAGTTTCTCAGTACAAACCCCAGGGTTGTGAAGTATCAGGAACAGGCGCGTGAGATTCTCAAACGCATGGGTCGCTCCCTGGAAGCAGAGGACCTGGCTGATGTAAAAGCCCTGATTGAGGAGCTCGAGATTACCTGTCCGGTTTCCGGATCCCGGAACTGGACGGATGTCAAGCAATTTAACCTGATGTTCGGCACCCGTCTTGGAGCTACAGCGGAATCTTCTATGGAACTCTTTCTGAGGCCCGAAACGGCTCAGGGAATTTTCGTGAATTTCAGCAATGTTCAGAAATCCGGAAGAATGAAAATCCCATTCGGGATTGCCCAGGTGGGTAAGGCGTTTCGCAATGAGATTGTCGCCCGACAGTTTATTTTCAGGATGCGGGAATTCGAGCAGATGGAAATGCAGTTTTTCATCAGGCCCGGAGAACAAAAGAAGTGGTATGAACACTGGAAGGAAGCCCGGATGAAATGGCATCTCTCCCTGGGTATGGGCGAGGAGTTATATCGTTTTCACGATCATGAGAAGCTGGCGCACTATGCCGATGCCGCCTCAGATATTGAATTCAGATTCCCTTTTGGATTTAAGGAACTCGAGGGGATTCACTCCAGAACTGATTTTGACCTTTCGAGCCATGAGAAATTCTCAGGGAAGAAATTACAGTATTTCGACCCCGAACTTGGCACACATTACGTACCCTATGTGATAGAGACCTCCATAGGTCTGGACCGGATGTTTCTGGCTGTTTTTTCAAATGCGCTTCGGGACGAGGAGCTCGAGGATGGTTCCTCCCGGACTGTTCTGAAACTCCCGGCTGTCCTGGCCCCTATCAAGGCAGCCGTGCTTCCATTGGTCAAAAAAGACGGGCTTCCCGAACTCGCCCATGATATTGTGGCGGATTTGAAATGGGATTTTATGGTGCAGTACGATGAAAAAGATGCCATCGGAAGACGCTACCGCAGGCAAGATGCCGCCGGCACCCCATTTTGTATTACGGTAGACCATCAATCGCTTGAGGACCGGACAGTTACCCTGCGCTCCCGGGACAGTATGGAACAAAAAAGAGTACCTGTTGCTGAACTGAAAGAGGTGATTCAGCAGGCCGTGAGCTACAGACATTGGCTGCAAAAATCCGGACTCTAGAGGGCGTACAGAAGGAGAATTCCCACATAGTAATTCCTGCCATTTCCGGGATAATAGTATCGGGGTTCTGAACCTCCGAAACCGGTTGCATTTATTAAAACCGAGCTGGCGTAGAGGGTGTCGAAGATATTGTTGACGCCCATTTCCAGGCTGATGTTCAGTCGGGAATCCCATTGGGTGCGGTACCCAAACTGGGTATTCAACAAACTGTAGGCGTCGCTGTAGAGCGATGTGCTGTCCGTTAAGGGGATGGCATCTACAAATTGATAACTGCTGTTCCAAAACCAGCCGTCATCCGAGTTTATTTGCAGCCCCCCATAGATCCTGTGTTTCGGGACCCCTGTCAGGGGGTTGCCCGAAAAATCTGAATCTTCGGTCTGAAAATCGATAAAACGGTGGTCGTTGAGCGTGTAGGAAAGAAATGGACTCAGACTCCAGGAATTCCAGGGACGCATAAAATACTGAAGACTAACTTCCATACCCCGATGCCTGGTCGCTCCGGCATTTCGGCCGATAAATTCGTCTTCTCCCGTGCGCTGAGCGACCAGCAGATCCTTTATTTCCATTTGATACAAGGCCAAAGTGGCTTGCAAGCGCCTGTCAAATAAGAAGCCCGTTCCCCCAATTTCGTAGTTCATTCCTTTTTCCTGGCTGATATCGGGGTTGATCACCCCGTCCGGGGCGAGAGACTCTTCCAGGGATGGATTACTGAATCCGCGACTTATATTGAGGTAGATCCGGGAATCCGGGTTCAGGGAATAATTCAGGTCCAGACTTGGCAGCAGGATAGGATCGAAGTCGCGGGTGGCACTGCGGTTTTCATCCCCTTCCCGGAACAGATCCCGGAAATCGTAGGTGGTTTTATTCAGGGTGAGTCCCCCCTGGGCTTTTAAACGCGGGGTGATTTGCCAGTGTAATTGAGCAAACGCGTAAAACTGGTTCCTGAATTCTTTGTTGCGACTCAACCGCTCGCCCTGGACACTGCCCATGCCGTCATTCTCCCGATATAAGTTTTCATAGGTCGACCAGTTGTACTCATCCCGATAACTTTCAAACCCAAATACGGCCTGGGTTTTGTCAGAATTCCCACTGAGATTGACAGTAAAAACAGAGCGGGCCCCATAGCCCAGGGTGAATTCGTCCAGAATGTTGAAGGGCCGGGGTTCGTAGTGATCAAGATAGCTGAGAAAAATACTCGTGGTATTCTTAAAACCACGGCTGAAGCGAATTTCATCCGAGAGCCCCACCAGGGTGTATTTGTTGGCCTCGAAGCCTTTGGCCTCCTTCCAGTTTGCCGCCGCCTGGGTCGGGTCTGTCTGATAATCTGTAAGCCCCAGCGAACTGGGTATTTCAGCGGTATAATCAATGTAGTTGACCAGCAGATTCAGGTGGTGCGATTCTCCGGCTTCCAGCCCCAGATTGATCAGCAGCCCATCGCGGTCAAAAGCATTGTTTTCCCGATATCCCTGGGTTGTCATCCGATTGTATCGAACTTCTGCCTGAACTTTACCTCCCCGGTGGTTCAGGCTGAGATTGTTTTTAAACAGCCCATAGGATCCGAAACTACTTCGGTTTTGCAAAAAGGTTCCTTCCTGTTTCTTAACATCGGATTGCAGTAAAATGGCCCCTCCCAGGGCCGCGCCATAGCTCCCGGATTTAGGTCCTTTGACCACGCGTATAGTATTGAGGTTTTCCAGATCAAAAGCCTCCAGAGCCGAAACTCCGGTCCCGTTTGTGACTGGAATATCGTTGTAATACATCCTCAGCTTATCGGTTCCAAAAGGAGTCCGGGCACCAACACCGCGAATCGTAATGCGATTGGTATTCAGGGCGCCTGAGAGAAAGTACACTCCGGGGATCTGATTTAGGGTACCCGCAAAATCTATTGGGCTTTGGGTGGAGATGGCGTTTTCGGTTAACAGATCCGAAGGGGTGATCCCCAAAGGGGAGGATGCCTCCGGTGCAACCCCCAGGATCACTTCCTCCAGATAGGTCACGGAATCTTTGGCTTGTTCCTGTCCGTAAATGGCCACACCCCCGAGAAAAAGGGAAATACTAAAATAAAAAAGGGAAATCCTCATCGACCGACTGCGCTTTAGGTGGCGTATGCACTGCAGGGCTCAAAGGTAGGAACTTCCCCGTAAACCAAATGCCGGGATCGGGTTTCGATACCTGTTTCGGAATGCCTATTTTTGAGCAAAATAAACGGGTGAAAATAGCGTCTTATAATGTAAATGGAATTCGGGCAGCCATCCGCAAGGGATTTTTGGATTGGCTCGTCAGCACGGATCCTGACGTCATTTGTCTGCAGGAGATTAAGGCTCAGGAGGAGCAATTGGATTTATCCTTGTTCGACGCTGCCGGATATCCCTACCACTACTGGTTTCCTGCCGAAAAAAAGGGATACAGCGGGGTGGCCATCCTGAGCCGACAAAAGCCCGATCAGGTGATCAAAGGCACCGGCATTCCCTATATGGATGAAGAAGGCCGTAATATCCGGGCAGATTTTCAGGGGGTCTCCGTGATGAGCTTGTATATTCCCTCCGGAACGAATATTGAGCGCTTGGATCACAAGTTGCAGTATATGGACGATTTTCAGAACTATATCGACGCTCTTAAAGTAGAGAAACCCAATCTGGTGATCTGTGGGGATTACAATATTTGCCATCGGCCTATCGACATTCACGATCCGGTTCGCAATAAAAATGTCTCCGGATTTCTCCCTGTGGAACGCGAGTGGATTGGTAATTTTTTGGACAGCGGTTTTATCGATAGCTTCAGACATTTCAATCCGGATCCGCACCACTACACCTGGTGGACGTATCGGGCAGGGGCCCGGTCCCGGAATAAAGGATGGAGGCTGGATTACGGCATGGTTTCCAAACCCCTTGAAGAAGCTTTGGAGCGATCGGTTATCCTATCCGGTGCCGTCCATAGTGACCATTGCCCCATATTACTGGAATTAAACGGATTGAATCTCTAAAAAAGGTTGATTTGAAGTACACCACATTACCCAATACGGATATTCGAGTGAGCCGGATTTGTCTGGGGACGATGACCTGGGGCCGGCAGAACACGGAGTCTGAGGGACACACTCAAATGGATTATGCTTTTGAGCAGGGCGTTAATTTTTTTGACACCGCAGAATTATACCCGGTTCCTGCCCATAAGGACCGCTACGCCGATACAGAAAAAATCATAGGGAAGTGGTTTCTCAAAAGGGGCAGGCGGCAGGATATTGTATTGGCAAGTAAAATAGCCGGCCCGGCTCCTTTCACGGAGTTTATCCGAACGGAGGGGTTTAAGTCTTCGGCGATTCTGGAGGCGGTAGAGGGTAGCCTGCGCCGGCTTCGAACAGACTACATCGATCTGTATCAGCTGCACTGGCCCGAACGCAGCACTAACTATTTTGGGCAACGGGGATTCACCCCGGACGCCAGGGAGACCTGGAAAGATAATATCCACGAAGTCCTGCAAACTTTGCAAACCCTGGTTCAGGAGGGAAAAATAAGGCAGGTAGGGCTTTCTAATGAAACGCCCTGGGGCGTTATGCGCTTTCTGGAGGAAGCGCGTGCCCATTCTGAATTGCCCCGAATGATTACCATTCAGAATCCTTACAGTTTGCTCAACCGCTTGTTTGAAGTGGGGCTGAGTGAGATATCCCACCGGTCGCAAATCGGTTTACTGGCGTATTCTCCTTTGGGCTTCGGCACCTTAAGCGGGAAGTACCTCGGGGGTCAAAAGCCGGAAAAAGCCCGGGTTACCCTGTTCCCCAATTACAATCGATACAGCAATTCTAAAGCGGTTGAGGCTACTGCCGCCTATGCTGAAATAGCCGGGATGCACGGGCTCTCACTCGCCCAGATGGCCCTGGCTTTTGTAAATAGCCGACCCTTTCTCACCAGCAATATCATCGGGGCTACAACGATGGATCAGTTAAAGGAAAATATCGGCAGTATCGATATTGAGTTGAGCCCTGAGATCCTTTCCAAAATTGAGGAGATACATAAAACGATACCCAATCCCGCCCCTTAAAAGACTTTTGCGGTTCAAAAAGGAGTGCTCTAGGGCGTGGGGCCGAAAAGGGAACGCACTAAATCCTCAACCCGGGCTACCCGCCGTACATCTATGGCGTGATTTTTTTCAGGCACGGAGGCGTGGACAGATACGTAAATTACAGAAAGGCCTAATTTTTCGGCCTCACTGATCCGTTGGCCTATGCGCGGAACCGGGCGGATTTCTCCTGCGAGCCCGACTTCTGCGGCAAAACACCAGTCACTGGGAATCGGAAGATCCGCATTGCTCGATAATATTGCAGCCAGTACCGCGAGGTCAATAGCCGGATCATCTACCTGAATACCACCGGTGACATTTAAAAAAACATCCTTGGCAGCCAGCTTAAAACCAGCTCTTTTCTCAAGGACAGCCAGCAACATATTCAGGCGGCGGGGTGGAAAACCTGTGGCTGATCGCTGCGGGGTTCCGTAGACGGCAGAACTCACCAGGGCCTGAATCTCGATAAGGAGCGGACGAACTCCTTCCAGGGTTGCGGCTATTGCGGTACCACTGAGGGACTCCCTGTTCTGAGATAAGAGCAATTGGGAAGGGTTTGCCACAGGGTGCAGCCCATTGGCCTGCATTTCATATATCCCCAGTTCTGCGGTAGAGCCAAAGCGATTTTTCAATCCCCGGAGAATTCTGAACACGTGATTGCGGTCTCCTTCAAATTGCAAAACCGTATCCACCATATGTTCCAGAATCTTAGGCCCTGCGATACTGCCGTCCTTTGTGATGTGGCCGATAAGGACTACCGGAGTATCCGACGCTTTGGCGAACCGAATAAGTTCTGCCGTGCATTCCCTGATTTGCGAGACACTTCCCGGGGAGGCGTCCAGATAATCGGAATGAAGCGTTTGAATGGAATCTACAATAAGCAGATCCGGTTGGAGTGCTTCCGCCTGTCGGAATATTTTCTGGGTAAGTGTTTCGGTCAGGATATAACAGGAATCTGTGGCAGATGCAATCCGCTCGCTGCGCATTTTAATCTGCCCCTGGCTTTCCTCTCCGGAAACATAAAGCGTTTTTCGATGGGATCGGACCGCGGTCTGGAGCATTAAGGTGCTCTTCCCAATACCCGGTTCGCCTCCGATCAGCGTCAGGGAACCTGGGACGAAGCCACCGCCAAGTACCTGATCCAGTTCCGGATCGCCTGACGGCAGCCGGCTCTCTTCCCCTGTCTGAATCTCACTGATGCGCAGGGGTTTCGCAGCTTTTTTCGAAGTGCTTTCCCCTTCCCAGAGCGGGGGTTTTGCACTGCGTTCCACGACTTCTTCGACAAGGGTGTTCCAGGCCTTACAAGAAGTACATTGCCCGGCCCATTTGGCGTATTGGGAGCCACAGTTCTGACAATAAAAGGTAGTTTTGGATTTGGCCATGTCCGCTTGGGATTTGGCCTAAAGATAGACCTGTATCTCTGAATACCAAAAACAGGTAAGCGGAACAGAATATAAAAGTTCAGAAGGCCACCGGGCAGTTCCCGGAGATGGGCCATCAGAATCCGAAATCGGCCTTCAGCGCATCCATTTTATCCAGGGCCATGTCCTTGGTCAGGAAGTCTATCTCCTGCATGCCGAATGCTTTTTCAAAAGTTCGGAGTGCCTTTTTAGGCTCGCCGATCTGCTCGTAGTACTCCCCTTCAAAAAAGAATCCCAACATGGTTTCCGGATATTCCTCCTTACACAGATCGGATAAGGGTTTGAGCGATTCAAAGTCGTCTTTTTTGCGGCAACCGGCATAGATGGCCATAATGTCATTCAACTCCATGGGTTTGCGGAAACCAAAAACAGTCTCTATCGTTTGGTACTTGTTTTCCAGATAGTTGAAAACGGGCTCCTCTGAAGTTAGAATCTTCTCGCGGTACTCTTCCGGACTAATCGGTTTGAAAATATCAAAAGTTCGTTCCCAGGCCTTGCCCATTCCATAGGTGGCAATAGAGGTTTCATTGGCCTCCGGATAGCGGTCAAAATAATAGGTAAAGCCCTCCCTTTCAATCTGCTTTAAAGCCGTGTTGATCTGGGAGAATCGCCCTTCTTCCTCTCCGAGATCTCCCTCCGCGATCAGATGGTAGAAAAGAGGTTCCTCAATTGCGGCAAGCCTTGCGGGGAGACGGGATTCCATCTCAGGAGCCAGATCCGGAGAGATACTTATAAACCCATTAAAAATCGGACGTTCTTTAAACAGGTAATAGTTGCCAAAATTTGCGGTAATATCGTACCCGACAAACATTTTGAACGGGGCGACATTATAGGCGCTAACCATATACGGAATGAGCTCCATTCCTATAAATTCGAAAAACTTTTTTCCTTTATCCGCGGGAAGTCCCGTGGTGAGTTCGTATTCACAATCCGCAGTCCTCAGATCTCCTTCGCTCTGAGAGATGCCCACAATCAGACTTTCCGGCAATCCCTGAAACCGACTGTAGAATTTTGAAGTAGCCACCACCTGATCAAAAAGATACTCTGCATCCAAAACGATGACCAGGGGATATCTCTTGTCCGGGTTGTAGTCTTCCGGGATATAATATTTGACACTTCGACGTTCCTGTAATTTAAAAGATTCGAAGATTTCTTCTTTGACCTGGGCCTGCAAGGGTAAGGCAAGCCAGAGCCCTATGGCAAATAAAAAAAGGCGTTTCATGCTGTTGAGTTTGGTCCTGGGGAATTATTTATCCCTGTTCCATAACGGCAGCAGCAGGAAGGATATTGTACCGAAAAGGACGACCATCAGGGTTTGAGCAATCCACATGATCCAGCCAAAAGCATCACCGGAAACACTGCTGATGCCAAAAAGTGTAATGGCTTTGCTCACGGCAATAGGATAGAGCCCGATACCTCCATTGGTCGCAGACATGGCAAAAGCTCCGGCTACAAAAGCAACCAGAAGCTGCCCGAAAGTAAGTGAAATGGTTTCGGGTATCGTGTATTTGATCACCCAGAACATACCCACATAGCACGACCAGATAAAGAGGGTGTGGCCGATAAAGGCCCACTTGTGCTGCATGTGGAAGATACTCATGACCCCTTCGAGCAGCCCGCGCAGGAATTCCCTGATCTTTAGGAAAAAAGGGTTGGAAGACTTTTTCAGCAGTGCCAGAAGGGCAAACAATCCCCCTACACCTATCAGGATGGCTCCAATCGAAGCCCCTAACCCGAAACCACTCTCTTCCAGATATCCACCGATGATTTTAGTTTGAGAAAACAATGCGATAAGGATCACAAGAAGTAACATGATCACATCGATGACGCGTTCGGTCACTATAGTTCCAAAACCTTTTTGAAAAGGGACGCCTTCGTAGGTCGAAAGTCCCGTGGCCCGGAGAATTTCTCCGGATCTCGGTATTCCGAGATTGGCAAAATAGGCAGAGAGCACCAAAAGGAGGTTGTTTCGGATTCGGGGCTGATACCCCAAAGGCTCCAAGAGGTAGTTCCACCGGATAGCGCGGGAAAGGTGGCTTAAAAAGCCGATTCCCAGGGAAAGTAAAATCCAAAAGGGATTCGCTTCCCGGATATATTTGACAATCTGCGAACGGTCTTCAGGAGATGTGATCAGGTACGAATAAGCCACCAAAGCAATGCCCAGGCCAATGGGAAGTATTGTTTTTAATGCTTTTTTCGTACTTACTTTCACGATTAGTTGAGCAGGTTGGTTTCCTCATTTGGAAAAACCAGGGCCGGATTGAATTCCCGCGCCTGTTCTATATTCATCCACGCATAGGCGATTACGATCAGAATATCTCCAATCGCAACTTTACGGGCGGCCGCCCCATTAAGGGTCAGTTCGCCACTGCCCCTTGGACCGGGAATAACATAGGTCTCCAAACGCTCTCCATTATTGTTGTTGACAATCTGGACTTTTTCACCCCTGATGAGGTTGGCGGCATCCAAAAGGTCTTCGTCTATGGTGATACTGCCGATATAATTAAGGTCAGCGCCTGTAACGCGGACACGGTGTATTTTAGATTTAACTACTTGAATTTGCATTCCTGTACCATTTAGTTCAGGGGCAGATTATCGATCAGGCGGACTTCTCCGAGATAGGCTGCGATAAAGGCCCTGTATTTTTTAGTTGTGTCCACAATGCCGACCGGTTGTAAAGTCTCCGCATCGGCAATGCTAAAATATTCGAGTTTAAAATCCGGGTGGGCCGTTAAGGCTTCCCGGACAAATTCCGCGATCTCATTGGCATTTTTCGTGCCAAAACTTTTTTTGACCTCCCCGAGCAGCTTGTACAGGAATCCGGCCTCATTTCTCAGACGATTTGTCAGTAAGGTATTTCGTGAGCTCATCGCCAGCCCGTCGGCCTCCCGGACAATGGGGCAGGGCACAATAGTCACAGGAATTCCCTTTTGCTGCACCATTTTCCGAACGATTTGAAGCTGTTGATAGTCTTTCTCACCAAAATATACCCGATCTGGAAGAATCAGTCGCAACAGAACCTCTACGATGGTCGCTACGCCGTTAAAATGTCCGGGACGGTAAACGCCCTCCATGACCCGTTCCAGGTTTCCGAAATCGTAAGTACTGGCATTGGGCGACCCTCCGTACATTTCAGAAACTTCAGGAGCGAAAACCGAGATGGCGCCATCGAGGTCTCTTAATTTATCGAGGTCCGATTCAAGGGTTTTCGGATACTTGAGAAGATCTTGTGAATTGTTGAACTGGGTAGGGTTCACAAAAATGGTTACCAGTACGGAATCGTTTTCCCGGCATGCCCTGCGCACCAGTTCCAGGTGCCCCTTGTGCAGGGCTCCCATAGTAGGCACTAACCCGAGGCTTGAGTCTTCCTGGCGAAGTTGCTTTCTGTACCGGCCAATTTCATCTTTGGTCCTGAGGACGTTCATGCTAGAGTAAATGGGCAGCAAACTTACTATAATTACGGCTATTCTGCATAAATTTTGTAATTTTGCACCTACGTTTCGGCAATTGACTAAAACGCTCCTTTTATGAATGGTAAAAAGGTATTGTTTGTATCTTCAGAATTAGTTCCCTACCTCCCGGAAAGTCCAGTTTCAAAAATGTCCTATGAAACCCCGCGAATGGTGAATAGCCAGGGGGGTCAGATTCGGATTTTTATGCCCAGGTATGGCAATATCAACGAACGGAGGCACCAGTTACACGAGGTGATCCGGTTGTCGGGCATGAACCTGGTCATCAATGACATGGACATGCCTCTTATTATTAAAGTGGCTTCGATACCGCGGGAGCGTATTCAGGTTTACTTCATTGACAATGAGGAGTATTTTAAAAGAAAGGCCACATTTACAGACGAAAACGGGGAACTCTTCGCCGACAATGACGAGCGGGCAATCTTTTTTGCAAAGGGAGTTGTGGAAACGGTTAAAAAACTGAATTGGTCTCCGGACATCATCCACGTGCACGGATGGATGGCTTCCCTGCTTCCACTTTACCTAAGGGAATACTATTCGGATGAACCCCTGTTCGCCGACAGCAAAATAGTGACTTCCCTCTACGGAAATGGTTTTGATGGGAGCCTGAATGAGAAGATGGCTGATAAAATTGCCTTTGATCAGGTCTCTGAAGGAGCAGTCGAAATCCTGAAAACACCTTCCTATAATAATTTGTTAAAGATCGCCGTCGATTATTCGGACGCGGTTATCTTAGCCACCGAAAATGTACCTGGGGAACTTCAGGAGTATGTTGCGAAGCTGGAAAAACCGGTATTGCCGCACGTCTCTTTTCAGGAATTCGAAGAGGCTTACGCAAACTTCTACAACACCGAAGTACTCAAATCATAATAATCATTTAATGAAACGATTATTCTTATACCTGCTTGCGGGCCTTGGTTTTGTGGTGTTCGGGGTGTCCTGTGATGAAGACCCGGTGACTATAGGCGATGGCATTGTGGGGCAGGAACCTTTTGTCAATGGAAAGGCGGTTTACGACGTTTTTGCGTTTAATAAGAATGTAAAGACCATCCCTACCAATCAGGCACCAGTATACCAACTTGGGGTTTTTAATGACCCGGTTTACGGAAAGACTGAGGGGATTATCACGTCTCAGCTTTCATTGGTTTCCAGTGGAGGAATACAGTTTTTTGGTCGTTTTACGGAAGAAAGGGAAAAGAACAACCCTGATGTCCCTGAGGAGAATGAAACTGTTACCGATGTCATTTTGTACCTGCCGTATTTTATAAAGGACAATGCAGATCAGGATTTAGATGGGGTGATCGATTCGTTGGACGCAGACCCCAACGATCCCAACAGTGATTCAGACGGAGATGGCCTGACCGACGCCGATGAGACATCCCGGGGTTCTGACCCGCTTAACCCTGATACTGATGGCGATGGGATTGGGGATGCAGAGGATGATGTCACTGCAGATAATATATTCCCGGTGCGCCGGGAACTCGACAGTATTTATGGAGACAGAGATGCCAACTTCAACTTTAAGGTAACCCGATCCACTTACTATTTGAGGGACCTGGATCCCGATTCGGGCTTTCAGGAGGCGGAACCTTACTACTCAGATCAGAATCTTTCGGAAGATTTTGTTTCGGACGTCCTCTATGAAGGGGTCCTGCAGATTTCCGATGAAGAGTACCTTTTCTTTGAGGAGGATGATCCG
Organism: uncultured Bacteroidota bacterium; assembly: GCA_937136025.1. Classification (GTDB taxonomy): domain Bacteria; phylum Bacteroidota; class Bacteroidia; order Flavobacteriales; family Flavobacteriaceae; genus Robiginitalea. The sequence continues at coordinate 35,847 of CAKZOC010000253.1, read as the reverse complement.
GATACCGAGGAGGACGAATCTGTTTTAGTAGAGGAGCGGGTGCAGCCCGGTATTCGTGTGGAGTTGGATCCCGAATATTTTCAGGAGAATTTTATCGATCTGGAAGGTTCTTCAGAACTTTTGAGCAATGCGAACTTCAAGGAGTACTTCAGGGGTTTGCATCTGAATCTGGATCCGATTGACTCCGATGTCATGATTCTTTTTGATATTTCCCAGGCGCGGCTGACCATAAACTACACGTATGAGGCTACGGATGGGGACGATATTGAAATTATTGAAGCCGAAGAGGTGTTGCGCCTGTTGGCTGGAGGGGGTAATCAGCCCCTGCAGAACAATGCGGTCAATACACTGAACAGTGAACCTTATCCATCTGAAGTAACAGATGCTTTTGCCTCCTCCGAGAACCTCCCTCAGGAGAACGCGTCCCGGATTTACCTCAAGGGCGGGGCAGGAACCTATGCCGAAATTGCACTCTTCGATCTGATGGGTGGGGGAGAAGCCATTAATGAAATACGGCAGAATAATTGGCTGATCAATGAAGCGAACCTCATCTTTTACGTAGACCGGGAACGCCTCGATGCTGAAGGAGTTACAGATGAACCCCCAAGGCTCTATCTCTATAATGCGGAGACGAATACCCCCCTTTTTAATATTTCTACCGAAACCAATGTAGACGATTCCCCGCTTGGGGTGTTCCTCAATTACGATGGCCGACTTGACAAGGCACTGGGCAAGGGCGTGAAATATACGGTAAGGATCACCGAGTACCTGAACAATATCATTCAGCGTGATTCTGTAAATGCGACTTTGGGTCTCAGTCTTACGGCGGACATCCGACTGAGGGGAACCACAGAGGTACTCCTTCCGGACGATTCTCCGAAAGAATTCCCCGTTGGAAACGGATTTACTCCGCTCAGTACGGTCCTTATTGGCAGCAATGTAGATGCAGACGATCCGAAAAGACTCCGACTCGAGATATCGTACACCGAAATTGACCCCTGACCAGCCAGTCGTATAGCTAAAAGGGTCATTTATCCATAAATTTGATCAGGAGCGGATTGTTGTAGTAATTTTGGGGATCTAATACTTTTAGTTATGTGTGGAATAGTGGGATACATTGGTCAACGGGATGCCTATCCGATCATTATGAAGGGATTGCAGCGTTTGGAGTACCGCGGCTATGACAGTGCTGGGATTGCGCTCTACGACGGCACCAATATTAATCTCTCGAAAACCAAAGGTAAGGTTGCCGATTTAAGCGGGAAAGCACAGGGCGAAATTTCCCTGGAAGGCCGCATTGGTATCGGCCATACCCGATGGGCCACCGACGGGGTTCCCAACGATGTGAACTCCCACCCGCATTCTTCCAATTCCGGAGAACTGGTAATCATCCATAATGGTATTATAGAAAACTATGACTCCATCCGTAAGGAACTTATCAATAGGGGATATGTGTTCCATTCGGATACGGATACAGAAGTACTGGTGAACCTTATTGAAGAGGTTAAGAAAAAAGAAAGTGTCAAACTGGGAAAAGCGGTTCAGATTGCGCTGAATCAGGTAGTGGGAGCGTATGCTATCGCTGTTTTTGACCGCACCAAACCCGATGAAATTGTCGTGGCCCGCTTGGGAAGCCCACTGGCGATTGGGATTGGAGAGGATGAATTTTTTATTGCCTCTGATGCTTCGCCTTTTATTGAGTTTACCAACAATGCCGTTTATCTCGAGGATGGAGAAATGGCTATTGTACGGCTGGGAAAGGAAATCCGCCTTCGAAAAATACAGGATGACGCCATTGCCTATCCTACGGTTCTCGAACTTCAGCTCAACCTTGAGGAAATTGAGAAAGGGGGATACGACCACTTTATGCTCAAAGAAATTTATGAACAGCCCAGGGCGATTAAAGACACTTTCCGTGGCCGATTACTCGCAGATCAGGGCCTGATACGAATGGCGGGGGTAGATCAGAACCTCGAGCGTTTCCTCAACGCCAATCGGATTATTATTGTCGCCTGCGGTACCTCATGGCACGCAGGTCTGGTGGCTGAATATATTTTTGAAGACCTGGCACGTATCCCTGTGGAAGTGGAATACGCTTCAGAGTTTCGCTACCGCAATCCCGTCATTACTGAAAATGACGTGCTGATTGCGATCTCACAGTCCGGAGAAACGGCAGATACACTGGCCGCTATTAAGCTTGCCAAAGAAAACGGAGCATTTGTCTTCGGAGTTTGCAATGTCGTGGGGTCATCCATTGCCCGTGAAACCGACGCGGGAGCTTATACACATGCAGGCCCGGAGATCGGGGTGGCATCGACCAAGGCCTTTACCACACAGATTACCGTACTCACACTTTTGGCACTGAAACTGGCCAAAGAAAAGGGTGCGTATTCCGAGTCCCGTTTTCATGAAGTGCTTACGGAAATAGAGGGGATTCCTGCCAAGGTTGAAAAGGCCCTGGAATCAAATCCGCTGATTGAGATCATCTCTGAGGTCTATAAGGACGCAACCAATTTTCTCTACCTTGGACGGGGATATAATTTCCCGGTAGCTCTGGAAGGAGCACTGAAATTAAAGGAGATCAGCTACATTCACGCAGAGGGCTATCCCGCAGCGGAAATGAAGCACGGGCCTATTGCCCTGATCGATGAGCAAATGCCCGTAGTGGTTATTGCGACTAAAAAGGGACACTACGAAAAGGTGGTCAGCAACATACAGGAAATCAAATCCAGGAAGGGAAAGATCATCGCCATAGTTACGGAAGGAGACACCCAGGTACGCGATCTGGCAGACCATGTGATTGAGGTGCCTGAAACGGCGGAAAGCCTGAGTCCCCTGCTCACGACTATACCCTTACAACTCCTCTCGTATCACATCGCCGTAATGCGCGGATGTAACGTGGACCAGCCGCGTAATTTGGCCAAGTCCGTAACGGTGGAGTAAATGGCCCTCCGGGGTTGAGCTACCAGCGGTTTTTTCTTATCTTTTCCCAATGGTAAAGGGGCTCGGCATCTTTTTTACAGTGCTTTTAGGCGTGGGTATTCTCCATTGGGTTTCCCTCCGCTTTGTTCGAACCTCCAAAGTCCGCGCAAAGAACCTGCGTACCATCTTTTGGTACTTCTATGGAATTTTCTTCCTGAGTTTTGGGCTGCTTCGTTTTTCGGATCCGGATTCATCCCACAAAGTGCTTGCTCTTATTCAGGCGGGGATAGGCCTCGCGGTTCTTATTCTGGTCGCTATGGGAAAGATGAACGAAGAAGTAAAGGAATAATAGGTTGCCCCATAGACCAAAGTCTATAATCATTGAAGCCTTTCCCGATAGTGTGTTCTGACTTTCTATAGCCTGAATGATGCGGACCAGACCCTGGGTATCCCAATACTTACAGCCTTCCACGGAAGCTTAAAACCCCCAATATTACGTAGTTCTCAAAATAGCCACCCCCTGGTTGTGGCATTCTTATTATGCGTGCATAATTTTATGAAATATTAATTCCCCGTTCCAAAAAATCTGTATCTTGCTCTTTAAATCAAAAACACAGACTAGTCTAATGAGAACAGGATTACTTCTTGCCATGCTTCTATTTGCAGTGGGGGCTTATGCGCAAACCACCGTACGTGGGAATGTAAGCGATGAAAACGGAATTCCGGTGCCGGCGGCCAATGTCGTAATTGTAGGGACTATGGTAGGGACCACGGCAGATTTTGACGGAAATTTTGTGCTTGAAACCGCTGAAGTTCCACCATTTGAACTTCGGATTACCAGTGTTGGATATGCTACCAGCACTGTTGCCGTATCTTCAAATAATCAAAACCTTTCGATAACCCTTTCCGAGTCACAAACCTATTTGGATGAGGTAGTTATTTCAGCTTCCAGAACTCCGGAACGTCTTTTTGAATCCCCGGTTACGGTGGAGCGCTTCGGATTGAAGGAGATTCAAAATACCCCTGCGGAATCCTTTTACGGGGGGTTGCAAAACCTCAAGGGGGTGGACATCAACACCAACAGTTTAACCTTCCAGTCGATCAACACCCGTGGGTTCGCCTCTTTTGCCAACGTGCGGTTTATGCAGCTGGTCGATGGGATGGACAATACGGCGCCCGGTTTAAATTTCGTACTGGGAAATCTCGTGGGGATGAGTGAGCTGGAAGTACAGAGCGTTGAAATCCTTCCAGGAGCATCTTCCGCCCTATATGGGGCAGGTGCCTTCAACGGGATTTTGTTTATGAACAGTAAGAACCCGTTTGACTATCAGGGAATCAGCGCCTATTTTAAAACCGGTTTTACCCAGCAGGATGCAGCGGGAACCAATCCGTACTATGACTTTGGAATCCGGGCAGCCCATGCCTTTAGCGATAAATTCGCCGTCAAGGCAAATTTTTCCTACCTGTCAGGGGAGGATTGGCATGCCAATAATGAAGCGGATCTCAACAGACCAGGGGCAACCCGGGAGAATCCAGCTTATGACGGATTAAATGTATATGGAGATGAGGTGAGTACGCTATTGAACTTTGATCAGGCCGTAGGCCTGCCTTCCGGCACTTTAGGTAGCGCTGTGGTCTCACGTACCGGATACGCTGAAGCCGATCTGTTAAACTACAATGCCCAGAGTGTTAAAACAGACTTTTCTTTGCATTACCGGCCTTTTGCTAATGATTTTGAAATTATCTACAATGGGCGAGTGGGTCGCGGAAATACCATTTATCAGGGAGCGAACCGCTATGCGATCCGGGATTTCACACTGCAGCAACACCGGGTTGAGGTACGGAATAAAAACTTTTTTGTTCGGGGATATATCACCTCGGAAAATTCAGGAAATTCTTACGATACCCGTTTTGCGGCCATCAACGTGAACAGGAGATGGAAGGGCGATACCCAGTGGTTTACGGACTACGCCCAGACGTTTATCGGGGCTCGTCTCGGGGTGGGAACCGGAGTGCAACTTCCTGAAGAACAAGCCCATGCTTTGGCCCGACAGGCTGCGGATCAGGGGCGTTTAGTACCGGGAACGCCTCAATTTCAATCAACGCTCGATGCAGTAACCGCAGACGGAGATTTTAATACGGGAGCTAAATTTATTGACAAAACGAAGTTTCGTCATGTAGATGCGAATTACAATTTTTCGCACCTGACTTCAGATTTCGCCGACATTATGATCGGGGGGTCTTTCCGGGAGTATGAACTGAATTCCCAGGGTACCATTTTTACCGATATTGACGGACCTATCACGTATAACGAATACGGAGCCTATCTTCAGGTACAGAAGAAATTCCTGGACGATCGCCTGAAATTTACCGGTTCGGTACGGTACGACAAGAACGAGTTTTTCGATGGCTTTTTCTCCCCCAGGGCCTCCCTTTTGGCGACCCTTGGAGAAGAGCGCAACCACAACATCCGGTTTTCGGTCCAGCAGGGATTCCGGAACCCGACTACCCAGGATTTATTTATCGGCCTCAATGCCGGGCGTGCGATCCTTGTGGGTTCTGCGCCGGATAACCTGGACCGGGATATCCGCACCTTTGATCTGACGCCCTCAGGGCAGGCGATTACCGGAAGTCCAACTTCTACGATCGTCGGCAGAGCCGCTTATGAGAACGCTTTTTCAGTCAGTTCCGTGCAACAGGGAGCGCCGCAGGCGGTAGAAACGCCCCTTGTTCAGCCTGAGGAAATCACCGCATTTGAGGTGGGTTATAGGGCGCAATTAGGCCGCATAGCTATCGATCTGAGCGGGTACTATAACACCTATGACAATTTCATTTCCAACACCAATGTCCTCGTACCCCTTTATGGACAGGCCGGGGATAATGCACTCTCACTCTTAGCTTTGCAAAACGGCGATGTTGAGGTCTATCAGAATTATACCAATTCCCCTGCGGATGTGCAGTCTTATGGAGCAACCATTGGGCTGGATGCGAAAGTATTGGGAGATTTTGACTTTGGGATAAACTACACCTATGCAGAATTTGAGTTTGATCAGGCGGCGTTTCCCGATTTCAGGACGCAATTCAACACTCCTAATCACAAGGTAAAGGCTTCTTTTGGCCATACCGAATTGTTTAAGAATTTCGGGTTCTTTATCAATTACCGATGGAGTGATTCGTATGAATGGCAAAACACGTTTGCCGACGGTCCCATACCCTCTTTTTCCGTGCTCGATGCACAGGTCAATTATACGGTTCCCAGCCTCAAATCCGTATTTAAACTGGGAGGTTCGAACATCCTTGGAGAGGACTTCTTTTCAGCTGTGGGAACGGGAATTGTAGGATCTATTTTCTACGTTTCCTGGACGGTGAATCCTTAATAGGAAGATACAAATATTTAAGCGCCGGGAAACCGGCGCTTTTTTTATGGAAAAAGGGGTCGAAACCGTTCCGAATTATGAAGGAATGCGCTATATTTGCAGCCGAAAAAAAGCACCTTAGGCTTTTCATAAATTCAGAATAATGGCAAAACATTCAGGTAGAGTATCCCAAATAATCGGACCGGTAATCGATGTTGAATTCCAGGAGGTAGGTGATCTTCCAAAAATCTACGATTCCCTTGAAATCAAAAGGGAAGACGGTTCTATACTGGTTCTGGAAGTGCAATCCCACATCGGGGAGAATTCAGTCCGGACTATCTCTATGGACTCCACAGATGGGTTGAGCCGGGGGACTGAGGTCATTGTCACAGGCGCTGCGATACAGATGCCGGTTGGAGAAGAAGTCTACGGACGGTTGTTCAATGTGATTGGAGATGCCATCGACGGTCTCGGAAACCTTCCTAAAGAGGGTAAGAACGGAATGCCTATTCACCGGGAAGCTCCCAAATTTGAGGACCTTTCAACCTCTACTGAGGTTCTTTTTACCGGGATTAAGGTCATCGACCTGATTGAGCCTTATGCCAAAGGAGGTAAGATTGGTTTGTTTGGAGGAGCCGGTGTAGGAAAAACGGTTTTGATCCAGGAACTGATCAACAATATTGCCAAGGGACATGGAGGATTGTCTGTATTTGCAGGAGTTGGGGAACGTACCCGTGAAGGGAACGACCTGCTTCGGGAAATGCTGGAATCCGGAATTATTAAGTACGGAGACGATTTCCTGCATTCCATGGAAGAAGGAGGCTGGGATCTGAGTAAGGTAGATAAAAAGGTTATGAAGGAGTCCAAGGCAACTTTTGTTTTTGGACAGATGAACGAACCCCCCGGAGCGCGTGCCCGTGTGGCCCTTTCGGGATTGACCATTGCGGAGTATTTCCGTGACGGAGCCGGAGAAGGACAGGGAAAAGATGTACTGTTCTTTGTCGACAATATTTTCCGCTTTACTCAGGCAGGATCTGAGGTTTCTGCCCTTTTGGGCAGGATGCCTTCGGCGGTAGGATACCAACCTACCCTGGCTACGGAAATGGGAGCAATGCAGGAGCGTATCACCTCCACCAAGAGAGGATCGATTACTTCTGTACAGGCCGTTTACGTTCCTGCGGATGACCTTACCGATCCGGCACCTGCCACGACTTTTGCCCACCTGGATGCCACCACAGTACTCTCTCGGAAGATCGCGGAACTCGGGATTTATCCGGCGGTGGATCCCCTGGATTCAACCTCGCGGATTCTTTCTGCTGAGGTACTCGGGAAAGAGCACTATGACTGTGCCCAACGCGTAAAGGAGTTGCTGCAACGCTACAAGGAGCTTCAGGATATTATTGCGATTCTTGGGATGGAAGAGCTTTCCGAAGAGGACAAACTCGCTGTGGCTCGTGCCCGTCGGGTTCAACGGTTCTTATCGCAGCCTTTCCACGTGGCTGAGCAGTTTACAGGAATTCCCGGAGTATTTGTCGATATCAAAGAGACCATTAAAGGTTTTAACATGATTATGGACGGGGAATTGGATCATCTGCCGGAATCTGCTTTTAACCTCAAGGGAAGTATTGAAGAGGCCATAGAAGCCGGAGAAAAAATGCTGGCAGAAGTCTAGCGGATTCAGCAGTTAACAACAGGAACGTTTAACTTATAACTATACCTATGCACCTAGAGATTGTATCCCCCGAGGCTACTTTGTTTTCCGGAGAAGTGACCTCGGTTACCGTTCCGGGCGTGGATGGGGAATTTCAAATGTTCCAGGACCACGCCCCTATCGTTTCCCTCCTGCAGGAGGGGAGTGTTAAGATTGCCGGACACCTGGAGATCGAGGAGGAATTCCAGAGTCGGTTTTCAAAAGGTTCAGATGGAAAAACGATCCTTAAGATCAACAGCGGGACTGTGGAATTAAAAAACAACAAGATTATTGTCCTTGCGGACTAGAATCGTTGAAATACAATGAAAACCCGCATCGTGAGATGCGGGTTTTTTTTGTCCAATAGTGAGGACCGGGGCGATTGAGAATCGGGTTTTTACAAAGCTGAAGCGGCTGTGATCTTTAATTCGGGTTACCACGCCAACCTCTGGTTGTTGTCCGCCTTGAGGGACCGCACCCATTTTATCTTCTCTAACACATCATTTCAAATCAGTATCCAGGAAAGGCATGCCTGCATTTTACCTTTCATCTCTTGAATAGGGAATTAGAAATAAGAGGAGTTTTGACTATCTTGAAGCAGTGCCTCAATACAAGGAAGGTTATGAACAGCAATTACTATATACTGGGAGCTTTTGACTATGTAGCGGATGCGGAGCTCATCAAGGCAAAACTGGAGTCCGAAGGCATTCCTGTTTTTTTGAAGGACGCGAATATTTTACAAGCAGACCCTTTTATTGCCTCAGCTATCGGAGGGGTTAAGGTGATGGTATATCAGGAGGATCGAAAAAAGGCGCAACGTATTTACGACAGTATTCGCCGTTATGCTATCGACAATAGTGGCAATCCCATAGTGTGCCCGAATTGTAAGGCTGCCCGATCGGAGCGTTTTCTCGATCGGTCCCGGTTGATTTACCGGTTATTTCCGTTTCTGGAACCACCCAAATACCGTTGTTTGCAATGTGAAATGATCACAAGAGGATAGACCCCGAGGGGGAATTAGTAGTACATACGCATCACTTTCTGAGGAGTATCCATGAAAACCTTTTTGACCTGCCCATCCTTTTTTGTCAAAAGGGCAACCGTAGTCTTTAACAGGGATGTTTCAATTCTTTTTTCAGAGGTTTCTTACCTTTACGGGCCAAATTCATTTTAAACCGTGCATCTCGAGAAAGTACCCAGGGTCTCCCGGATTTCCAAGGAATCCTTTCTAAAGGAGTATTACCGGCCTCAAAAACCGGTAATTATTGAAAAGGCTATTGAGCACTGGCCGGCCTATACCAAATGGAATCTGGAGTATATGCGGGAGGTCGCCGGATCAAAGGAAGTGCCGCTCTACGATGATCGGCCGGTGGATCATAAGGACGGTTTTAACGAGCCCCATGCCCGTATGAAAATGGCGGACTACATCGATCTGCTGAAGCGGGAACCCACCCGATATCGGATTTTTCTCTGGAATGTACTCAAAGAAGTCCCCGAGCTACAGAAGGATTTTGAGTATCCGGATTTTGGTCTCCGGCTGATGAAGGGGTTGCCTATGCTCTTTTTTGGCGGCCGGGATTCCTATACGTTTATGCATTACGACATTGATTTGGCCAATATCTTTCACTTTCATTTCCAGGGGGAAAAAGAGGTCATTCTTTTTGGTCAATCCGAAAATGAGTTTCTTTACAAGGTTCCACATTCGCTGATCACCCATGAGGCCATTGACTTTTCAGCCCCCGACCTGAATGCCTGGCCTGCATTAAGGCACGCGAGCGGTTACAGGGCGCAGCTCAACCATGGAGAAGTCCTTTATATGCCCGAAGGGTACTGGCATCATATGCGTTACCTCACCCCCGGGTTTTCGATGAGCCTGAGGGCTATTGCCAGAAATCCCCGTAATTTGAGCAGGGCATTTTATAATCTATTGGTAATGAGGAATTACGATGGGGTGATGCGACGCCTCAAAGGGCAAAAGTGGATCGATTGGAAGAATCAACAAGCCATTGATCGGACCCACAAAAGGAATTCCGGGAGCTTGCGATAAATCGGGCAGTACTGTAGTCAGACATTCATAGATTCCGATTTTTCTGTTTTAGTATTTAATTTTAGATTTACAACTGACATTGATTTCGGGCATATATGCAGGTGGTCCCTCTGGTTACCCATTCAGAAGAAAAAGAATTCATCGAATTTTCCACGCGGCTTTACAGGGATAACCCTACCTGGATACGCCCTATGGATGCGGATATTCGGGCCGTTTTTGATCCGGAGAAGAACAAGGCGTTTTCACACGGGGCATGCTCGAGATGGCTCTTAAAGGACAAGGGCCGAACCCTGGGCCGCATTGCGGCTTTTATCACCTACCCTTCTGATTCCGATGCGGAAGCTGGGCCTTCTGGTGGAATTGGCTTTTTTGACTGTATCCATAGTCAGGACGCAGCCAATGCCCTTTTTAATATCGCTCGTGACTGGTTGCAAGAACAGGGGGCAACGTATATGGATGGCCCTGTGAATTTCGGAAGGAGGGATAAATGGTGGGGCCTACTCACCAAAGGATTCGAGGTAGAGCCCAATTACCAGTGCAACTACAACTTTCCGTATTACGCAGAATTGTTTGAGAATTATGGCTTCCAAACCTATTTTCAGCAGTATACGTTTTTGAGGAATGTATTAGACCCGGTGAGCAAGCGCCTCGCTTATAAAGCTGATCTGGTCGCTGCCGACCCGGACTATACTTTTGAGCATTTAAAGCTCTCCGAATTCGAGAAATACGCCTCGCATATCATTGAAGTATACAACAAAGCCTGGGTAAAGCACGATGGGGTGAACTCGCTTTCCATGGAACAGGGCCGGGCCATTATGAACCAACTCAAGCCTATTCTGGACGAGAAAGTCATTTGGATTGCTTATCACAAGGGCAAACCCGTGGCGATTTTTATTTGTATCCCCGAGGTTAATCAGCTGTTAAAACATGTAAATGGGAAGCTCGACCTTTTGGGCAAGCTCAAATTTTTCTGGCACAAGAAAACCCGCCACAACAAAAAGCTACTGGGTATGGTCTTTGGAGTGGTTCCAGAACATCAGGGCAAGGGGGTGGACGGTGCCATCATCAAGGTGATGTCTGATGTCCTGCGCAAAAACAAGGACTACGAATTCATGGAAATGAATGGGATAGGAGATTTTAATCCGAAAATGATCCTGGTTATGCGGCAGGTGGGGGGCGCCATCTGTAAGGTTCACAGTACCTATCGATACTTATTCGACCGCACCATCCCTTTTGAGCGGATGAAATCTATCCGATAACTTCGAGAATCAGCCTTCAGATCCTTTGGGTGGCATGGTGCCGAAAACGCGGTCCCATAGTGTATTTGAAACCCCAAAAGCCTTATCGGGATATCTGTAGTGGTGCAAACTGTGATGCATCCAAAGCTTTTTAAACCTTTTAGGGGGCCGCATAACGTGGGTAGCCCGGTGTACAAAGGAATAGAGGAGGTATCCGGTAAAAAAGCCGGGGAAGAATCCGAAAGTCAGTTTGGGAGCCCCGAAAATCCAGAATACCACGTAAAATAATCCAAAGAGGATTGAGGCCATCAGGATTCCCGGAACAGGCGGCATCAACAGACGCTCCTTGTCTCTTGGATACTGATGATGCGATCCGTGCATAATAAAATGAAACCGCTGAGACCATTTGGCTTCGGTCACCCAGTGAAAAACATACCGATGGAGCATATATTCCGCAAAGGTCCAAAAGAATAGTCCCAACGTAAACAAACCAGTTACAACCCAGGGATCCAGACCGATTTTAACAATCGCCAGGGCAACCAATCCAATAATAACGGCCCCGTAAACGATGATATTCTGCAGGGGATTTGTTTTTGTAAGGCTTTCAAGAAACGGGTTCTTAAATATTTGCGCCTGTCCATGCTGGAAATCTGTAGTCACTTTTGGTTTCATAGCACTCCTCTATTTGAGAGCAGTAAAGGTAGCAAAAAACCCCAAAAGTTGGAAATAGAACAAGGGTCTTTTGGAATGGTCCCGGGGTTCTAAAGCCTTTCAGGTCAGGGAGTCCAGGTATTGGTATATCCGGTCAGTTTCCCAACCCCGATACATAAAATAATCCACAAATTTCTTTTTTCTTCTCAGGGGCTCGCGTTCATTTTGCAAGGCATCCCATCGTTTTTGAGCCAGGTATTCAAAGCGTTCCTGATAGGCGTCATCGGTTATCCCGGAAAGGGCTTCGCGGATGAGATATTCTGAAATATCCCTTTGTTTTAACTCCCTGCGAAGGCGCATTTTCCCCCAACCTTTTTGCCGGAATTTCCCTTGGACAAAAGCAGTGGTAAAGCGCGATTCATTGAGGAAATTCTCCTCGATAAGCCGGACGACAATAGTATCGATGGCCTGGGGGATCATTCTCATTTCCCGAAGCTTTTCCACGACTTCCCTATGGCAGCGCTCCCTGTAAGCACAATAGTGCTCCATTCGGGCGAGTGCCTCATCGAGGGTGTAGGTTTTCTCATGCCAGGGCTTCATCCTAATTCGTTTTATAGCGAACTTCCAGGGTTCGTCCACGCCCCTCTAGCTCAAGCCGTGTTCCTTGCTGTTGTTGTGTAATAACTGTGCCCTCAATCACTTGTAATTCCGCTTCCCGGGCCCCTTCGAGTACAAGGCGCAACGTCCAGTCCTCTTTATTCTGTGTTATTTTCAATTGGGTTGTACCCGCGGTATCGACGTGATAATGGACTGAAATAGTGTTGTCGGCAATCTCTACGTTTTCCAGGTGCGCCTGGTCCCATTCCCGGGGCATCCGAGGGTGTACGGTTATTTCTTTTTGGGCGGCCTGAGGTTGTATTCCGAAAAACTGCCCGATAATGGGAACTGCAAAACTGTAGATGTTCCAGGCCTGTACGATCATGCCATAATCCGGGGAAACTTCGTACATACTACCCGGCAGGGCATAGCCGAAACTCCGTGTCATCCGCTTCAGGTAGTCCAGAGCCCGATCCGGATGTCCGTAATTGTTTTCTGCTATGGCCTGTACACCAGTCGGCAGGGTCATTACGGCACCGGTGTAGGAGAAGATTTTACTGCCCTTGAAGGATCCTTCATCTGTACCGGCGGTATTGTCCCGGTCAATACCTGTGACGAACATACCAAAGGGGTTCACGAAATTACGGGCTGTTTCCAGGGCAACTTCCGCTTTTTCCGGGTCGGCTATCCCCATTTCCATGGGCGTGTTTACTACCCAGTTGTGATGCAAAACAAAAGGTTTCAGCTCCGTGTCCGATGGACGCTGCAGGATGGCTTTCCGGGTTTGCTCCAGTTCTTTTACGGCCCAGGGTTTATTGAGGGTATCTGCCCGGATAATAGCGTCATCAATAAGGTGAAGGGCCTGCTGGTCTGTACCCATAAAGTCCCCATAGGACTGGAATTCCTCCGACCAGAAGTCACGATTGATTGCAGTTTTAAGAGTGGCAGCCTGTTTCCGGTATTCAGCGGCCAGGGCTTCCTCGCCCAGGGCGGAGGCAATCTGGCTGGCATCGGCAAAGGCCGCCTGGGTATAGGTGGCCACATCGATCATTTCACTGTTTAGCCCGTGTATTTCCATCATCCCAAAACCATCGGGGAAATTATTGTTGTTTCCATCATTTTCAGCCATCAGCCATTGAAGGCCCTTCTGAATGGTCGGAAAATACTTTTTGAGAAATTCGGCATCTCCATTCCACTGATAGATGCGCCAGATAAGGGTGGCGAACTGAGGGGTTTCATTGATGTTGCCCGGGTTGAAGACCACGCCATTGGTAGACATTTCGTGGATAATTTTCCCATTGCCATTGACCGCTTCAGAAACACTGTCTATGAGTTGAATCGTCTGGTGCACGATTTCATCCCGCCCGATGGCCATATAGCCCTGAAGGGCGTATTCACTGTCTACACCAAACCACCAGGGGTAATCCGGGATGCCGGCTGTAATGCCGCGACCGATCTCCGGGACCTCCCGAATGAGCCAGTCCGAATTGTATTTCAACCATTCAAAGGTTTGATTCAGTAAAGAATCAGGTGTCCTGAGCTTTGATTTGGCGGCAAGTTGTCGATACCGTTCAGATTTTTCCCTGAGCAGGTTCGCGGCATGTTGTGCGAGATCGATATAGGTAGACCGCGCTTCGGATTCTGAAGTATACGATCCGGCAATCACAAAATTAATGGCCTGAGCCTCCCCCCGGGGTATATTAAGCACATACCTGAGTATACCTGCCTTACCCTGCCCGGAGTAGGGGCTTTTGCCTTCCTCCTGAGCGTCGACGGGTAGTCCGGCCCCAAAAATCACATGCCAGGGGTTTCCCGTATCCCTCATGCTCCAGGTCTGAGAATCCCCATCGTAAACAGCCTGGTCGGGATGGTCGAGCATTCCGCTGCGCTCCCCCAGCCAGGTAGGTCGCAAATCGGAGCATCCGGTAAATTCCAGGGTGATAATACGGTCTGTAGCTCCTGTATTCTCAAGGGTGTATTGAACCACAAGCCCTTGTTTTCCATCCGGCACAAATTGCCACCTGTTGACGTTCAGATTTGCGCCTTCGAGGGTATACTGGTGGGTATTGGCCATTGGAAAGTTGACAAAGGCCGATGCTTTATCCAGGGGTATGCGACGGTCATTTTCGATCAGAACGGCCTGAAAACCATCCATCAGTTTGATAGGATGGTTCCAGATCCCACCCATTTCTCCTTTAATGTGCCAGCCCAATTCAGGAAAACTTCCATCCTGGTGTCCGACCATATAAACGCGGTCTCCAGCCGTCACAAAAGGGCTGTTCAAATAGGCTTTTGTACCGGGAATCCGGGGATTGTCGGAAAGGATGGCTTCGAAGCGATCCGGGGAAGGGTTCTTTTCTTGGGAGCAGGCGAGGCACAAAAGTGCGAAAAAAAGGGCGTACAAGTGGCGCATCAACAACATGACCGGGCATTTAGCAATACCGTAAAAATAAACATTACAAGACAATGAATCGGATAGGGCCCGATCTGTGGAAAGCGCAAAAAAAAACAGCCCCCGTACGGAGGCTGTTTTTAAGATTCTATCAGGTTACCTTCCCTGTCTGTAAACTGGTATTCCAGATAGGTGTAGGCATCCCTGGGCATGACTTTAATCCACTTTTTGTACTCCAGAAACCATTTGGAGCGTATGGATGGAAATCCTTTAGTCAGATAAGCCGCAATAAAAGGGTGTGCATTTAGTGTAATGGGCTTGTCTTTTCCACTTGATTTGAGAAGCCGCTCCAGCGTATCGTTTATTTTTTCAATAAGTACGATTGGAGCTTCCACTTCTTGTCCCTGTCCACTCGGATCCGCTTCGGTCGTTTTAATGTTGACTTCAGGGCGTACCCGCTGTCGGGTAATCTGAACAAGTCCGAATTTACTCGGAGGCAGGATTTTGTGCTTCGCGCGGTCATCCTTCATTTCGTCCCGGAGGTGGTTGAATAATTTCTTCCGATGTTCCGGGCGCACCATGTCGATGAAATCCACGACGATAATCCCTCCCATGTCTCTCAGCCGCAATTGCCTGGCGATTTCTGAAGCTGCCAGAATATTGACTTCAAGGGCAGTGTCTTCCTGGTTCTTCGCTTTGTTCGAGCGATTTCCACTGTTCACATCGATAACATGCAATGCTTCCGTATGTTCGATGATCAGGTAGGCTCCTCTGCTCATAGAGGCTGTCCGCCCAAAAGAAGTTTTGATCTGGCGCTCAATTCCGAATTTCTCAAAAATCGGAACACTTGCCGTATACAACTTGACAATGGATTCTTTTTCAGGGGCTATTTCATGCAGGTAATCTGTGATCTGATTGTAAAGCGTTTCATCGTCCACATGAATTCCGGTAAAAGAGTCGTTAAAGACATCTCTTAGAATGGAAGAGGCCCGATTTAATTCCACCAACACTTTGGAAGGCGTGTTCGCGTTACGTAATTTTTTGCACATCGATATCCACTTGGACATCAGATTTTCGAGATCCTTATCTAATTCTGCTACTTTCTTGCCTTCGGCGACTGTTCGGATAATTACCCCAAAGCCTTTGGGTTTAATGCTCTGAACAAGCCTTTTCAGCCGGTCCTTCTCTTGTGAACTGCTGATCTTCTGAGAAACGGAAACCCGGTCTGAGAAGGGAACCATCACTAAAAACCTACCCGCTATGGACAGTTCAGAACTGATGCGCGGACCTTTGGTCGAGATAGGTTCCTTAACGATTTGGACAAGCATCGCCTGATTCGGCTTGACAACATCTTTAATGCTGCCATTTTTATCGATTTCTTTTTCGAATGGAAAGTCTTTCAGAGCGTAATCCTTGATTTTTCCGGATCGCACTCCTTTGATAAACTTCAACATGCTGTTGAGCTGAGGGCCCAGGTCGTGATAGTGTAAAAAGGCATCTTTCTCATACCCCACATTCACAAAAGCTGCATTCAGGCCGGTAACCGGCTTGCGAATTTTAGCCAGCAGGACGTCGCCCACGTTAAAATTGTGTTCGTTTTCATCCCGGTGAAGTTCAATCAGTTTTCCATCCTTAAGCAAGGCAAAATCGACGGAATTAGAATCGGATCTTACGATTAATTCTCTATTCACCTGATTAAATTTAGATTCACCTTGTCAACAAGGTGAATTGATTAAACAATAGTTGTTACAGGTTGTATCGTAAACCCGTCGAATTTCCTGGAAAGGAAATTCTATGTCAATGAACGTGTTTCAAAAAGAAAAAGTAGTACTATGACTACTTTTTCTTGTGTCGGTTCGCTCTACTGCGTTTTTTCCGCTTGTGAGTAGCTACCTTATGTCTTTTTCTCTTTTTACCACTCGGCATAGCTCAATTTTAACGATTCCTATTTAACCTGCACATTGCTCTTAACTCCTTCTATAAACACTTTGGCAGGTTTAAAGGCAGGAATGTTGTGCGCAGGGATTTTAATGGTTGTGTTTTTGGAAATATTTCTACCGGTTTTCTCGGCTCGGGTTTTGATGATAAAACTACCAAACCCTCTTAAGTATACATTATCGCCGTTTTCCAGAGAAGCTTTAACTTCTTCCATAAAGCTTTCAACAGTGGCCTGTACATCTCCTTTTTCCATTCCCAGTTTATCTGAGATCCTAGATACGATATCCGCTTTAGTCATTTTAATTTATCTGTCGGTTTCAGGGTTGCAAATATATAAATATTATTCAATCTTTAATCCTGCAAAATCATTTTTAAGTGCTTAAATACAGTTAGTTTTGCGCTCGCAGGTGGGGTATATGGACTTTTCAGATCGCATTTTAAGTTGGTATGCAAAGCACAAAAGGGATTTGCCATGGAGAAAAACAAGGGATCCCTACAGCATATGGCTTTCCGAAATTATTATGCAACAGACCCGTGTAGCACAGGGATTGCCCTATTATCTGAGATTCAAAGAACGATTTCCCACGGTAGAAGACCTGGCCAGGGCAGAAGAGGAGGAAGTTCTCAAAACGTGGCAGGGGCTCGGGTACTATTCCAGGGCGCGTAACCTGCATGCGACCGCCATCCGGGTTACCGAGGAATTTGGAGGCATCTTTCCCAACAACTACAAAGATCTGTTAACTCTAAAAGGTGTTGGCCCGTATACGGCTGCGGCCATTAGCTCCATTTGTTACGACTTGCCTACCCCGGTGGTGGATGGCAATGTCTACAGGGTACTGAGTCGATATTTCGGAGTGGACCTTCCGGTGAATAGCGGGGCTGGCATACGTTACTTTGCAGATCTCGCGGAAAATGTGTTTAACAAAACCCATCCGGGAAGCTATAATCAGGGGCTTATGGAATTTGGGGCGCTGCAGTGCGTTCCAAAAAACCCGGATTGCGAAAGCTGTCCACTATCGGAAAGTTGCGAGGCCCTGGGCAGGAACCAGGTGGCCCGATTCCCGGTCAAGTTGCCCAAAAAGGAAGTGCGAAAAAGGTATTTCAATTATTATATGCCGGTGGATCCGGGTTTCAGGACCCTGCTCATCAAACGTACGGTGGGGGGTATCTGGCAGGGATTATACGAGTTTCCACTTATGGAATCAGAGCGGGAGGTATCAGATAAGCAGGCCGGGCAGCGAATTACCGATGGTTTTTTTCCGGAAATAGAACATCCGCGAAAAATACTCAAATCCAACCCGGTCCCCCTTATCCATAAATTGTCACACCAGCACCTTTACCTGACCTTTCGTATCGTCTATATCGAGAAGGACCTCACAGGAGGTATCCCAATAGCTGAAATGGAGGCGTATCCCGTTCCTGTCCCTATTGCAAATTTCATGGAAACAGTTAAAAATTCGTACTTTTAACCCGGGGAAGGAACATTGTACCCGAATAGATAAATTATGAGCGGAACACTGAATAAAGTTATGCTGATCGGGCATTTAGGAGATGAAGTTAAAATGCATTACTTCGATGGAGGGAATTGCGTAGGCCGTTTTCCTATTGCCACCAATGAATCCTACACCAATCGCCAGACGGGAGAGAAAGTGACCAATACAGAATGGCACAATATTGTCGTCCGCAACAAGGCGGCCGAAATTTGTGAGAAATACCTCAGCAAGGGGGATTTGATTTATATTGAGGGACGCCTGAAGACCAGACAATGGCAGGGTGAAGACGGGGCAACACGGTATACCACCGAAATCCAGGCCACTGATTTTACGTTTCTTTCAAACAAATCTGGAGAGGGCAACCCCGTTCCGGGTCCGGGAGCACAGACTGCTGCCCGTCCCGCAAATGAGCCGATACAAAGCGGCAACACACAGGCAAATGTCCCGGAAGAGGATGACCTGCCTTTTTAAGTAATTAAAGACCGAGCACTTGGACCCTGACCTCCTAAGCGCTGTACTGATCGGGATAGCCCTCAGTGGCGAGCTTATACTCAAGTTTTCAATACTGGTCGTCCTGCTGATTTGCTCAGGGCTGATTTCGGGTGCTGAAGTGGCTTTTTTCGGTCTTTCACAGACCGAAGTGAATGAACTCAAAAACGAAGGGACTTCTAAGGGCGATATTATTCTCAGGCTCCTTGAGAAACCTAAAAAACTGCTCGCGACCATCCTTATTGCCAATAATGCCATAAATATTGGTATAGTCTTACTGCTCAATGATATGGGAGATACCCTTTTTGAGGGTATTGACCAGGTGTATCTCGGCTTTATATCGGGACGTTTTGTGCTGGAGGTGGTACTGGCTACTTTTCTGATTCTTTTGTTCGGGGAGATTCTGCCAAAGATCTACGCCAACAGGAATCGCATGGCATTCGCCCTTAAAATGGCTTATGTCCTCAGAGGGCTGGACGTGCTTTTTACCCCCTTAAGCGCCCCTATGAGAAAAGCTACCATATTCTTATACAAGCGGTTGGGCAAGGAAAAATCGAATCTGAGCGTAGATCATCTTTCCCAGGCCCTGGAACTGACTTCTGAGGGCGACACCACCCGGGAAGAACAAAAGATTCTGGAGGGTATTGTTTCTTTTGGAAATACGGATACCAAACAGGTGATGCGGCCCAGGCTGGATATTTTTGCATTATCGGCAGAATTGAAATACCCTGAAGTGCTGGAAGAAATCAAAAAAAACGGGTATTCGCGTATACCCGTCTATCAGGAGAACCTCGATGATGTTCTGGGGGTACTCTACGTAAAGGATCTCCTGCCGTACCTCGAGCGGAAAACCTTTAACTGGACAACCCTGATTCGCAAACCCTTCTTTGTTCCCGAGAACAAAAAACTCGACGATTTACTCCTGGAGTTTCAGAATAAAAAGAACCACCTGGCTGTAGTCGTGGACGAATTTGGCGGTACCTCGGGTATTGTCACCCTCGAAGACGTCATCGAGGAAATTGTAGGCGACATCAGCGATGAGTTTGACGATGAGGATCTGGTGTATTCCAAGTTAGATGAATACAATTTCGTTTTTGAAGGTAAAACCAATCTCAAGGATTTCTATCGGGCTGCGCAAATTGAAGACGACGCAGATTTTGAAGCCCATAAGGGGGAATCTGAAACGATAGCGGGTTTTGTGCTTGAAATTTCCGGGAGATTTCCCAAACGAGGCGAAAAAATACCCTTTAAAGGCTTCAACTTTACCGTTGAAAGTATCGATAAGAAACGCCTGAAGCAAATTAAAGTAACCCTGCCGCATGAGAAATAGTATTTGCGTTTTGTTGGCCTGTATGGCCATTGGAGTTATGGGCTGTAAAGACGAACCCGTGCCAAAACCAGGGGCGATGCTTCGTTTGGAATACCCGGAGCAGAATTACAGTCGGATGGAATCTGATTGCCCGTTTGCGTTTGACTACAATCTGCTGGCGCAACCTGAATTCAAGGATGGCTGTAATCTGGTGCTGGATTACAAAGAGATGAAAGGGAGTATATATGTCTCGTATAAACCGGTTGAAGGCAATATAAAAGAACTGTTATCCGACGCTCAAAAGCTCTCCTATGAGCATGTGGTAAAGGCCGATAATATCCTCGAACAGCCTTTTATGAATGGGCAGGACCGGGTTTTTGGAATGTTCTATGAGGTCAAAGGGGATGCCGCGTCTCAATCCCAGTTCTACGTCACCGATAGTGTACATCATTTTGTGACAGGATCACTATATTTTTACGCCAAACCCAATTACGACTCTATTCTTCCGGCGGCCCACTATCTGCAACAAGATATACGCCGTATTGTAGAATCGATTCGCTGGAAGGCTGAGTAACTGCAATACGTCCGATATGTCCACCTACACCCCGGAACTGCTTCGCGAATGCCACGGGAAAATCCAACCGTTTATCCAC
Organism: uncultured Bacteroidota bacterium; assembly: GCA_937136025.1. Lineage (GTDB taxonomy): Bacteria > Bacteroidota > Bacteroidia > Flavobacteriales > Flavobacteriaceae > Robiginitalea. The sequence goes on along the minus strand of CAKZOC010000253.1, from coordinate 15,072 downwards.
AGAACCCCTGTATTGACTTCTCATCTTTTAAATGAGCTTACCGGGGCGACGCTGTTTTTTAAATGCGAGAATTTTCAGAAAGGCGGATCCTATAAAATGAGGGGAGCTACCCATGCCGTTCTTCTAAAAAAAGAAGAGGGGGATTTACCGGGAGTGGTCACTCATTCCTCGGGAAACTTTGCCCAGGCCCTTTCCCTGGCAGCCCGATCCCTGAATATCCCGGCCTATATTGTAATGCCTGAAAGCGCCCCGGCGGTAAAAAAGCGGGCCGTTGCGCAATACGGAGGGTCTGTATTTGAATGTAAACCTACCCTTGAGGCCCGGGAAGCTGAGGCGGCACGAATAGGAAAAGAAACCGGGGCAATTTTTATACATCCCTCGAATGACCCTATGGTCATGATGGGTCAGGGGACTGCAGCTCTCGAACTTTTTGAGGATGTCGCTGTCCTGGATCACATTATCGCTCCGGTTGGGGGTGGGGGCCTGCTTGGGGGGACCGCTTTGGCCACAGCTTTTTTCGGGGGCCATTGCGAAGCCATCGGGGCAGAACCTCTGGCTGTAGACGATGCCTACAGATCTCTGAAGGCCGGCCGGATTCTGGGAAATGAAAAAACAGATACCATCGCGGATGGTCTTAAAACGGTTTTGGGATCGTATACCTTTCCTGTAATTCAGAAGCACATCCGGACAATAATCAGGGTCAGTGAGACCGAAATTATACAGGCCATGCACCTGATATGGGAGCGGATGAAAATCGTGGTGGAACCCTCCAGTGCCGTCGCCCTGGCTGCCGTATTTAAAGATCCGGCCCGGTTTAAAGACAAACGGGTGGGGATCGTTATATCAGGAGGGAATGTGGACCTCACAAAGCTTCCTTTTGCTTAGGACTTACTCAGAAGCTTCATTATTTTTTAAAAGGGATTGCGCCTGAGCAATACTCTCGTTCATCGCCCTGGCCATCTCTTTTACCTTCACCACCTCTTCATCCAGCCATTCCGATTTTTGAGGGCTTAGTGTTTTTCCTTCCTGTATTTCTGCATAGTCGAACCGATCCCCAAAACCCTGCATCCAGTCCATCATGGCTGTATTGGCTTGCTCAAGATCCGTAATGGCATCCTGGTAGCGTGTGCCGTTGGCCGTGCTATCGACAAGGGGTTTAAGTTGTGAAATCAATTGTCCGATCTGCCCCATTTTCGGCATGACGGAATCGTGGACGGCGATAACCTCTTGCATACGGGTGTCCGTCTCTTTTTTCTGAGCACAGGAAAGGGTCAAAAGCAGACTCAGAAGTACTGCCATGCCCGCACCGATTTTTCTGGCAATAGGGGAATAGACAAAGCTGATTTTCATAATGGGTATTTATTGATACAAAAATAGGAACTTTGACCCAATACTTCTGCAGATGAACGACTCCCGAAGGCGCCTGTTATATCTCGTGGTCCTTTCGATCATCTGGGGCAGCTCCTATATTCTGATAAAAAAGGGCCTGGATGGTTTTAGTGCGATCCAGCTCTGGGGGATTCGGGTTCTGATGGCCGGACTCATCTTGCTGGGCATCGGATTTGGTTCTCAGAAAACGATTGGGAGGCAAGACTGGAAATGGGTAGGGCTGAGTGGGCTGCTCGGGAGCTTTATCCCTATGTTTCTTTTTGCCTGGGCCGAAACGGAAATCGACAGTGGAGTGGTTTCCATTCTGAATTCCCTCGTTCCTTTATTTACCATTTTTGTCGGGTACGGGCTCTTCCGAATCGCCTTTACACTAAATCAGATTCTGGGTGTTATGGTAGGACTGGCGGGAGCGGCGCTTATGATTTACCTGGGAAGTGCTGTCAATCCCGATCAGAATTATTGGTACACCTCGGCGGTGGTGGTGGCGTCCTTCTGTTATGCCGTAAATGCGAATATCATAAAGAGCAAGTTGCAGGCCGTAAGCCCGATGGGAATCGCCACGGGGAATTTTATTTTTCTGATCGGCCCTGCCTTATTAATTGTGATATTTTCCGGCGCACTATCAGAACCGGTGCGCAAAGGGCCCCATTTCATGAGTTCACTCGCCTACATTGGAGTGCTCTGTGTCTTTGGCACAGCTATAGCCAAAGTAATGTTTAACCGCCTCATACAAATCTCAACGCCTGTATTCTCAGTTTCCACTACTTATTTAATTCCGATTGTCGGCGTTTTTTGGGGCATCCTGGACGGAGAGCGATTTAGTCCTGGGCAGGGGGGTGCCGCCCTGCTTATTCTGTTTGGGATTTATCTCATTAACAAAACAAAAAGGGCGCCCCGTTAGGGACGCCCTGAATCAATACTAGCGTATCTGTCTAATTGAAGTCGGACTCCTGAACTTCATAGTTGATCACAGCTTCCAGCAGCTTGCTTTCGACTTGCTGAGGACCCATGGCACTTACTTTGATCGCCGGGAATTTTATCCCATCCACTTCCTGATATCCTTTAATCAGGGCTTCCTGATTCTGGGTTTGACCATTCATATTGATCACCGTAGATTCCTTGATTTTAAGCCCGGTCTCCACATCGTAGAAATAACTCGCCTGTACGGTTTCCCCGGGTACGTCAATGCGGTAGGCTTTGGCATCTTCTACCGCCTCTATCCCAACGAGTTTGGTTTCAGGATTCATAGCGAAGGTCTGCTCGGCAAATATCCCCAAGCTTTTCTGCATGTCCTGTCTCATTCCATCGGGCAGTGGAACCTTGTTCCCGCCCTGTTTCATAAACAACTCATCTCCTTTCGAAATAATACCCATCATAGGGGCATCGTTCATAAAGGTGGTCTGGGCGTATTTATCCGCCGTACGCAACTCTTCACTCTTAATAGTAGCACCCATGGCCGAGCCTTCATAGACCAGTTTCAACGATTGGATTTTATCCACAGCTTCTTTTCCGCCGATAGCCTCAAAATAAGCGTCCACTACAGATTGTACGCTGACGCCTTCAGGCAGCTCCCCCCCAATATCAGGTCTTTCAGTCGGGTTGGCGTATTTGTCGTAGAACTTAATAGGTACCGGTTTCCCTTTAAAGGTGATCTTTTCGAGATTTTCGAGTACTTCACTTCCTTTCCCGGCCACAATAATACGCACATTGCCTGGTTTGAAATACTCTTTAGAGGCCCGTTGCACGTCTTCGATCGTAATGGCGTCGATACGCTCGAGGAAGGTTTCGTAGAAATCCTCGGGCAGATCCTGTTGCAGGATATCCACGGCATAATTGGCGACAGTCGATGGTTTCTCGAGCTGCATCACAAAGTTCCCGGCGTATTTCGCCTTGGCAAGTTCAAGATCCTTTTCAGTAATCGGCTGGTCGACCATGTTGTCGATCTCTTTGAGGATTTCGACAACAGCACTGTCAGTAACCGCGTTACGGACGCCTGCAGTGGCGCCAAAAGTGGAAGTTCCCCATTTACTATTTCCCAGGGAAGAGTATGTGCTGTAGGTATACCCTTTATCCTGTCTTAAATTCTTCATCAGTCTGCCGGAGAAACCCCCGCCCCCCAGAACAAAATTGGCCAGGGTCGCAGCCAGGTAGTCAGGATCTTTCTTTTTAAGATCGACAAGGTTTTCCACCCAGATTTCAGACTGTACCGCATTGGGCACATCCACAAAGTTGATCTGTGTGTACTGGGCATCCGTTGGGTCGGAAAAAGCGAAAGAGGGGGGCGTTGCCTTGATCCAGGGTGTAAAATATTTCTCGACGAGTTTTTTGACTTCTTTGACGTCCGTATCCCCCACGACCACTAAATACGAATTGGCGGGTACAAAATAGTCGGCGTAGAAGCGCTCGACATCGGTCAGGGTAACATTGTTTACCGTTTCCTCCGTAGTGAATTCTCCATAGGGATTGTTTTTTCCATAGGCGAGTGCATTGCGAACTCTGGCGGCAATCGCAGAAGCGCTTTTCTCTGAAGTCTTCAGCCCCGTGATCAGTTTTTCCTTCTCCTTGTCAAACTCTTCCTGGGTAAAGTTTGGATTCAAAGCCGCATCTGCCATCAATTCCATCAATCGTGGGAAGTATTTGCTCAAACCCGATCCATAAGCACCCTGGGAATATATTTCCAGACTGGCACCCATAAAGTCGATTTCTTCATTAAAGGCATCCATGGAGATACTCTTGGAACCTTTCCCAAGCATACTTCCGGTCAGGCTGCCTACCCCGGCCTTGTCCCCTTCAAAAATGGGGGGGTTGTCGATATTCAGTTGGACCGAAACACGAGGAAGTTTGTGGTTCTCCACCACTAAAACGGTCAGGCCATTCCCCAAATTAAACTGTTCAGCCTTCTCAAGGTTTATTTTGGGTGCCGGGCCCGCATCGGGCATTTTGGACCGGTCTACCTGGGCCTGGAGTGAGAGGACTCCTAAGGCCAATACGAGGGTAAATAATAACTTTTTCATAGTCTTAATTGTCCATTTTATCTCCCGGCAAGTAATCAATAACTGCCCGCTGGGTAGGTTTTAAATATTTTATAGCCACATCGCGAATCTCTTCCCGGGTGATGGATCTGAATATTTCAATTTCCTTATTGATCAGGGAAGTATCCCCGTAAAGCATGTAATTCGTCGCCAGGGAGCCTGCAATTCCAGCAATGGTGGAATTGGAGTTTACAAAGTTGTTTTCAAATTTGTTCTGTAATTTCTGGTAGTCCTTTTCGGAAATCAGACCCATCCGTAAGGCCTGTACTTCCTCTTCGATTTCCTCTACCAGGGTTTCAAGGGGGGTTTCCCCAACAGGCAGGGCAAAAACAAGGTACATGCCGTAATCTTCCTGTGCGATCGGAAAGGCGCCTACCTGAAGCGCTTGTTTTTGCTCATCTACCAGTTTTTTATAGAGTTTAGAACTTCTGCCATCACTCAGGTAGGTAGATATCATGTCGAGGATCCGGGCATCACGCTCTTTAAAACCGGGTGTCCGGTAGGCCACCATGGCCGCTGGAATCTGAATATTCGCATCGTATGTTTTTTTGCGAATTTCCTGGGTAATAGGAGTTTCCTTTGGGAAATTCCGTGTTATTTCTGCACCTCTGGGGATAGGCCCGAAGTAATCGGTAATCATTTTTTTCGTCTTCGCGATATCCAGATCTCCAGCTACTACCAAAACTGCGTTATTGGGCACATAGTATTTGGCGTTGTAGGCCCGTACATCTTCAAGGGTGGCCGCTTCCAGATCTGACATATACCCTATGTTCGGGTCTTTATAGGGATGCACCTCAAAAAGCGTCTCTCCGAGAACAGGCAACAACTGCCCATAGGGTCGGTTGTCATAAGAGAGTCTCCGTTCTTCTTTAACCACTTCTATTTCCCGGTCGAGTGCTTCCTGACTGATGGTCGGATGCAGGAGCCGTTCGGATTCCAGCCACAGGCCGAGTTCCAGGTTGTTCGAGGGGAAGAGTTCATAGTAGTACGTCCGGTCCTGAGAGGTGTTGGCATTGTTTTGCCCCCCTCGGGTAGAAATAATTTCATCCCATCCACCTGTGGGAATATTTTTAGAACCGTCAAAGAGCAGGTGCTCAAACAGGTGGGCAAATCCGGTACGCCCTTCTGTCCTGTCCTTACCACCCACATGATACATAATTGAAGTAATCACCACAGGTGCCGAATTGTCCTGATGCAGGATCACATGCAGCCCGTTGTCCAGATCGTACTCCTCATACGCGACCTCCTGGGCCCGGACAAATCCGGCCACAAAAAGGATGATCGCAAATAATTTCCATTTTTTCATCTACGTATTTTTTAAAGAAGTTGCAAGATACTGACAAATGCCTGAAAACTAAAAAGGACCAACTGTAAAAAAAACAGTAAGGGTTCCGGCCGAAAAGACACCGGGGTTTAACACTCTTTTATTATGAAGTTTGCGTTACACCGCGTATCTTATAAGAAAACCAAATGACTATGAGTATGTTGCGTTTCGCTTTACCTATCCGTTTCGGACTTGCTACCAGTGGCAGCCTGATCGCTTATTTTCTGGTTCTTTCTCTTTTTGACCTGCACACCAATGTCTTTTTTAGTCTCTTTAATGGAGTCATTACCGGTTTCGGGATTTATGAGGCCATCAAATACTATAAGCTTGAAATGGGCGAGCGGTTCACCTACAGTGCCGGTTTTACAGCCGGATTGACGGTCGGTTTTGTCGCCACCCTTGTTTTTACCTTGTTTTTTGCCATATACAGCACAGAGGTCAATACAGACTTTCTTCAAAACCTCTCGACAACCTTCTTTAAGGACTTTGAAGGTTTTGAGGCTATTGTATTCTTTACCGTAGCCATTATGGGATTTGCCACCACGCTGGCGCTTACCCTCACATTTATGCAACTTTTTAAAACCAGCTACAACCAAAAAAAATCTGCTTGAATACCCTTTCTATTTCCGGATTAACTCCTATATTTGCACCCGCCTTAGCCAAAACTTCAGATCGTTGGAGGGGCAAGGCTTAAAAGTTCATTTTTTTAAAACAACGCTATGTACGCAATTGTAGAGATAGCAGGGCAGCAATTTAAAGTTGCAAAAGACCAGAAGGTTTTCGTGCATCGCCTGAAAGAAGAAGAAGGAAACAAAGTGACCTTCAACAACGTTCTTCTGATTGGCAATGATGCATCGGTAACCGTAGGCGCCCCGGCTATAAAAGGTGCTGCCGTAGAGGCAAAAATTGTAAAGCACCTTAAGGGAGACAAGGTTATTGTCTTCAAGAAAAAGAGAAGAAAAGGATACCGGGTTAAAAACGGGCACCGGCAGTACCTCACCGAATTATTGATTGAAGGAATCAAGGCTTCGGGAGCTAAGACTGAAACGGCGTCCAAAGAAGCTCCGGTAAAAGCTGCTGAGAAGGCTGCGGCCAAAAAGGAAGCTGTTGCTCCGGCGGAAGCTCCGAAAAAGGAAGCTCCTCAGAAAGCAAAAGCAGTAAAGGCTGCTACAGAAGCAGTGGAAGATATCAGCGGGAAAACCGTTGCAGATCTCAAAGCTCTGGCCAAAGAAAAAGGCATCAGCGGGTATTCTTCCATGAAGAAGGCTGAACTGCTGAAAGCGTTGACAGGTAAGTAAATGGTAACCGGGAATGTTTTCCCGAAAATAGAATAGATCATGGCACATAAGAAAGGTGTAGGTAGTTCCAAAAACGGACGGGAGTCCGAATCGAAACGCCTCGGGGTTAAAATCTTCGGAGGTCAGACCGCTATTGCCGGAAACATTATCGTACGTCAAAGAGGTACGAAACACAATGCAGGTGATAATGTCTATGTAGCAAAAGATCACACGCTACATGCCAAAGTTGACGGCATTGTCCGCTTTAGCAAGAAGGCAGGCGGAAAATCTTTTGTCTCTATCGAGCCGATGGCTGAGGCTTAAGGTTACAGATATTCTTAAAATCGAGAACCCGTTTCACATGCCGTGAAGCGGGTTTTTTTATGGGGTTATAATGGGGTGGAATCTATCCAGGCGGTTGCGTCTGTCACCTCTGGCATAAAAAAATCCCCGGGGGTTTTCCCGGGGATTTTCTATGGTGACAGGGTATTGTTATTTAGTAGCGGTAGTATTCCGGTTTATAAGGACCTTGTGGATCTACCCCGATATAGCTCGCCTGATCATCACTGAGTCGGGTCAATTCCGCCCCGAGGCGTTCCAGGTGAAGTTCGGCTACTTTTTCGTCCAAATGCTTGGGCAGCGTATATACCTTTCGCTCATAGTCTTCGCCACGCTTCCATAGCTCTATCTGGGCAAGGGTCTGATTGGTAAAGCTGTTGCTCATCACAAAACTAGGGTGGCCGGTAGCACACCCCAGATTGACCAGACGCCCTTCGGCAAGAACGATTATGTCTTTTCCGTCTAAAGTATATTTGTCTACCTGCGGCTTGATTTCATCCCGGGTTTGTCCAAAGGTACCATTGAGCCAGGCCATATCGATTTCATTGTCAAAATGACCGATGTTGCAGACAATCGCCTTATCCTTCATGGCGCGAAAATGTTCCTCCCGGATAATGTCCTTATTCCCTGTGGCGGTAATAATCACATCGGCAGTACCCACAACAGATTCGAGTTTCCGCACTTCATATCCATCCATACAGGCCTGCAGGGCACATATGGGGTCAATTTCGGTAACCGTAACAATCGCCCCGGCCCCTCTGAAGCTGGCTGCTGTACCCTTACCAACATCTCCGTATCCGGCAACGACAACCCTTTTCCCGGCTAACATGGTATCTGTCGCACGGCGAATGGCATCCACGGCGCTTTCACGGCAGCCGTATTTATTGTCAAATTTAGATTTGGTCACCGAGTCATTGACATTGATGGCCGGCACAGGCAGGGTGCCTTTTTTGACCCGCTCGTAGAGTCGCAACACCCCGGTTGTTGTTTCTTCTGAGATACCTTTGATTTCCGCAGCGAGTTCCGGAAAGCGATCGAGTACCATATTGGTCAGGTCGCCCCCGTCGTCGAGGATCATATTCAAGGGCTTCCGGTCTTCCCCGAAAAACAGTGTTTGTTCTATACACCAGTCGAATTCCTCCTCGGTCATCCCCTTCCACGCGTACACCGGTATTCCCACCGCTGCAATGGCTGCAGCCGCGTGGTCCTGTGTGGAGAAAATATTACAAGAACTCCAGGTGACCTCTGCTCCCAGGGCCACAAGGGTTTCAATCAGTACAGCGGTCTGTATGGTCATGTGAAGACACCCTGCAATCCGGGCTCCCTTCAGGGGCTGGGCTTCTCCGTATTCATCTCTCAGCGCCATGAGACCTGGCATTTCAGCTTCCGCGAGTTCAATTTCCTTACGCCCCCATGCTGCCAGGGAAAGATCCTTAACTTTGTAGGGTACGTATTCGACTGTTTTAGTATTCATAGTTCAATTTATTTTTTAATATTTAATGCGGACTGATCCTGAGGACTTCATCCCATGCAGAAGGCCGTAAGGCACTCCTGAAAAACGAGTTCAAAGATACGGATAAGATTACAAAACAATGCCACTCTACAAGACTGTTAAAAATAGCGGGACTTTTCAGATCTACCTCTGGAAGATCGAGGAATCCGAATCGTGGCTCGCCAGGGATATCGTCCTTACCCCCCATTGCCAGGACCGACTCGAGGGGATGAAGTCTGAACTGCACCGGAGAGGATTTCTCAGTATCCGTCACCTGCTTGCCCAGGCAGGGTATACGGATGCAGATCTGTTTTACGACGAGGCTGGGAAGCCCCATTTAAAGGACGGCACCCATATTTCCATCACCCATTCCTTTGAGTTTACCGGGATTATTCTGTCAAAAAAACAGGAGGTGGGTATTGATATTGAAAAGCAACGGGACAAAATACTGCGGATTGCCCATCGGTTTACCCCGGTAAAGGAATACAGAACCCTTGCCAATGATCAGGCCCTGATACGTAAACTGACCATGGTATGGGGCGCCAAGGAATCTATTTATAAAATAATGGGAATACACGGACTGAGTTTTTTAAACCATATTCGGGTTTCAGAATTTGATATGGATCAGGGGCAGACACGTGCCGGAGTGCTCATAAAGGGAATTTCCGGGAAATTTGAGGTCTATTTTATGGAGTTTGAAGGCTTTACCCTTGCCTATGCGCTTAGTGTTTGAATGGGGTTTTGACCGATCTTCAGTCCTCGGTTGAGCGGATTCCGATCAGACCTCCTACCTTTGACTTTTAAAGAAAGCCCATGGAAATTTCAGTCGAATTAACCTTCAGCCCACTGCAGGACGGATATGAACCCCAGATTATCCGTTTTATAAAGGCGCTGAGGGATTCCGGCCTTACCGTGCTTGAAAATCCGATGAGTACACAAATCTATGGCGATTACGCGCGGGTCATGGAAGTGCTGAATAAGGAAATTTACACCAGTCTTGAGGGAGTTGAACAGGGGGTTTTTTACCTGAAAATGGTCAAAACAGACCGAAGTGCCTATGAGCCCCATTTTTGATTTTTTCCTGGATCCGTATCGGGATCGTTCCGTATTTTTTATCCTGCTTGAAGTGTTCGCTTTTGTATTTGGGATTGCCAGCGTGGTCCTGGCCAAACGCGAAAGTATCCTGGTGTACCCCACCGGGTTGATCGCAACGGTGATCACTATGTATCTTTTCTTTAAGGACAGGCTTCTCGGAGATATGATGATCAATCTGTATTACTCGCTTATGAGTATTTATGGATGGTGGAACTGGGCCCGGCAGAAAGAAGGCGCTTCGGTAGTGCATATTTCCAGAACCAACAATACCGAAAAGGCTATCGGATTTCTACTGTTTGTGGCCGCCTCAGGATTAAATTATATCATTTACAAGGTCTTTGATGTCCCGATGGGACCCTCCAATTATGTGGATATACTTACCTCAGGAATATTCTTTACCGCCATGTGGTATATGGCAACCAAAAAATTGGAAAACTGGACCCTCTGGATTTTGGCAGATCTCATCACCATACCCCTTTATGCGTACCGGGGCTGGGGAATGCTGTCCCTGCAGTATCTGATATTTACTATCTTGGCAATCCAAGGATATCGGGAATGGAAAAAACGTTTAGACAAGAGCCTTCGGACATCCTGAAAGTGGTGGTTTTTGGACCTGAATCTACAGGGAAAACAACCCTGGCCATAGCCCTGGCCTCCTATTACCAAACCGAGTGGGTTCCGGAATACGCCCGGGAGTACCTACAGGAAAAATGGGATCGCACCCGCGAGACATGCCAACCAGAAGATCTTCCTCCAATTGGTGCAGGCCAGATCGCCCGGGAAAATACCTTGACCCGCTCGGCCAACCGTTTGTTGATTTGCGATACGGACCTTTTGGTCACTAAAGTCTACTCTGAGGCGTATTACGACGGTTACTGCGATCCGGATATTGAAAAATATGCCTTACAGAACACCTACGATCTGTATTTACTAACCGGTATTGACGTGCCCTGGGTTCCGGATGATCTTCGCGATAAACCTGAAGAGCGGGAAGAAATGTTTGCACGATTCAGATCCGCTCTGGAGCTTTATAACCGCAGTTTTATTATATTGAGCGGATCCCCTGAAAAACGGCTTAAGGAAGCCATTTACCACATCGATAAACTCTTGATTCCATGAATCCATTTTCAGAGGAAGACAAACTTCTCCTGTCTAAAAAAGGGATTAGTCCCGAAAAAGCCACGCAGCAAATTCAAACCTTTCAGGAGGGAATACCTTATGTTGCGCTGGTCAAAGCGGCAGTTGTTGGGGATGGGATTATCCGCCTTTCCTCTGAGCAACAAGAGCAGCTCCGCAAACATTATCAGGAGCACAGTCGCAATCTCAGAGCTCTTAAATTTATCCCGGCTTCCGGGGCGGCTTCCCGAATGTTTAAAGATTTATTCGGGTTTTTACAAGGGTTTAATCCCAAGGTGACACGGCTTGACGAATATGTAAACCTTCCGCAGTACAAGGGGATTAAAACCTTTTATGAAGGCCTGCAACGGTTTCCGTTTTACGATGAAATCTCCGGATCTCTGTCGGCAACACCTCAAACTCAGGGAGAGATGTTATATGCTTTCGTCTCTGAAATGCTCACCGAAAGAGGAAAGAATTACGGGTTCTATCCCAAAGGCCTTTTGCCCTTTCACCGGTACGGAAATCGAACGGCGACTCCTTTTGTAGAACATTTAAAGGAAGGGGCTGCCTATGGGCGATCGGGCTCTGTTTCTCGTCTTCATTTTACTATTTCCCCTCAACACTGGGACTTGTTCCAGGCGGAAGAGAAATCATTTGCGGGCAGGATAGCCGCTGCTGCCGGTTGTGATTTTGAAATCACCTATTCCTATCAAAAGGAGTCCACAGATACCCTGGCAGTTACTCCGGAGAATGAGCCGTTCCGCGAGGAAAACGGACAATTGCTTTTCCGGCCCGGCGGACATGGCGCCCTTTTGGAAAACCTCAACGAACAGGAGGCAGATCTGCTGTTTATTAAAAATATTGACAATGTAGTTCCGGACCGGTCTTTAGAAGAAATTGTGGCCTGGAAGGAGGTGCTGGCCGGGTATCTGCTCAAAGTCCAGTCCAAGGCGTTCAGTTTTCACAGGATGCTGGTCGATGGAACAGTAGACCACGATTTGTTAAAACGCGTCCACGCCTTTCTGGAGACAGGATTGAATGTGCGTTTTCCCGATGCCTTTCCCGGCTACAGCCTCGAAGAACAGATGGCCGTACTCATCGATAAGCTGTCTCGCCCTATACGGGTTTGCGGAATGGTCCGAAACGAAGGAGACCCCGGGGGAGGTCCGTTCTGGATTACAGATGCCATGGGAAATGAATCCCTGCAAATCGTCGAGTCGGCTCAGGTGGATTTGGAAGACGAAGCCCAACTCCTGATTTTTGAAAAGGCGACGCACTTTAATCCGGTAGATTTAGTCTGCGGGGTTCGCGATGCTTTTGGTAAGAAATTAGACTTGCTGCAATATGTGAATTCCAAACAGGGCTTTATCGCTTCAAAAACCTTTGAAGGCAGGGAATTAAAGGCTTTAGAGCTTCCCGGTCTCTGGAATGGGGGCATGGCGTATTGGAATACGGTTTTTGTAGAGGTTCCGGGGAGTACTTTCAACCCGGTTAAAACGGTAAATGACCTGCTCAAGGCGGCCCACCAACCCTGACTTGTGGGAAAGCCCGGAGGGGAATAATCATTTTTATCATCAGTAAGATGTACGTATCTTTGCGGCATCTCATAAGGGGTGCTTTGGTTTTTCAGGAGCGTAAATCGCAAAAAACCGGGCTGAGAGTATACCCGATGAACCTGGGCAGGTAATGCTGCCAAGGGAACACTGAGAGAGTATGTCCTCTATTTAGAAGACTATCTTCTTTCCGTCCGGGTGGGCATTTTGCCACGAACAACAAGTCATCACAGGATAATGGCCCCTTTTATTCGTAAACGGCATACGAATGAAAAAGATGGTTTTATGGGGATTGTTTTTATCGATCCCTTTGTCAACACTAGCCCAGCAAACACCGATTGATACCACCGAAGCGGAACAAATTGCACTGGATGAGGTTCTCGTCTCTGCTGTTCGGGTAACCCGTGAGGCCCCGGTCACCTTTTCCAACCTGAATAAAGACCGCATTGCAAAACGCAATCTTGGACAGGACATTCCGATCCTAATGAACTACCTTCCTTCCGTAGTCACTACCTCAGATGCAGGTGCCGGGATTGGATACACCGGAATACGGGTGCGGGGTAGTGATGCCACCCGGGTAAATGTCACTATAAACGGAATTCCCTATAACGATGCGGAATCACAGGGGACTTTCTGGGTCAATATGCCCGACTTCGCCTCTTCTACGGAAAGTCTGCAACTTCAACGAGGTGTGGGAACCTCTACCAATGGGGCAGGAGCCTTTGGGGCCAGCCTGAATATTCTCACGGACGTGGTCTCATCCGAGGCCTACGCTGAGCTTACGGTTTCGGCAGGCAGTTTTAATACGCACCGGGCCACCGCGAAATTCAGTACAGGTTTATTGGGTGATCAATTCGAATTCTCGGGCCGACTCTCCCGAATTGCCTCTGACGGGTATATTGACCGCGCCGCTTCGGATTTGGATTCCTACTTTCTTCAGGGTGCTTTTGTAAAGGAAAAAACCCTTGTGAAGGCCCTTATGTTTGGGGGTCACGAAGTGACCTACCAGTCCTGGTATGGTTTTGATCCCGACGTACTGGGTTCTATCGGGGTCGACAACAGTCTGGAGACCAACCGCAGGTATAATATCGCCGGTATTCAGTTTGACCGGGATGGAAATTTCGAGGGCTTTTACGACAATCAGGTGGACGACTACAAACAGGACCACTTCCAATTGCACTGGAACCAGGAATGGACAGAGGCTTTTCAAACCAATATCGCCCTCCACTATACCCGGGGGCGTGGATTTTTTGAGGAATACGTAGACGAGTGGTATTACAGCAATATCCTATTTGCCCCGGATGCCCAATTGAGTTTTCTCGGTCTGGCAAATACGGTAGTCGACGGAGAGGAAATCAGTACTATGGATTATGCACGCCGGCGTTGGCTGGACAATGATTTCTATGGGACTGTTTTTTCGGGTACCTACAGAAAAGGGCCTCTGGAGTTGCTCCTCGGAGGAGGGTGGAATACCTACAGGGGGGATCATTTCGGAGAGGTGATCTGGGCCAGGTATGCCGGGAATCTCGAGCCCCGGGATCGGTATTATGAGGACGATTCACAAAAAGACGATCTCAATATATTTGCCAAAGCCAATTACCGTTTAGGGGACAAGTGGCAATTCTTTCTCGATCTTCAGTACAGAGGTGTTCGCTACCAGGCAAACGGGGAACAAACAGGACTGGTGGATGATCGCTTCCGGTTTTTTAACCCAAAATCCGGGATTACGTATCGGATTAACCCTTCTCAAAACCTCTATCTTTCCTATGCCGTGGCAAACCGGGAGCCTAACAGGAATGACTATGAAAATGGGAATCCCAAACCGGAACGCCTGCAGGACTTCGAATTGGGGTGGCGGTACCTGAAGCAAGGCACCAGTATAAACGCCAACGTGTATTACATGCGCTATAAGGATCAGCTGGTACTCACCGGGGAGCTCAACGATGTTGGAGCTCCTATCCGGTCCAATATTGGAGATAGTTACAGGCTGGGTCTGGAAATCGATGTGGACATGCCACTCGGTCGCGCATTTCAATGGCAACCCAACCTGGCCCTGAGTACGAATCGCAATATCGATTTCTTTTTCAGGAGAGATGGGGAGCTGACCAATTTGGGAAACACCCGGATCGCCTTTTCTCCGGAAGTGGTTCTGGGGAGCCGATTGGTGTATAACCTGTCTGAAGACTTGCAGTTTGCCCTGCTCACCAAGTTTGTTGGAGAACAGTATATGAGCAATATTGAGGCCGAAAAATCAAAACTCGAGGCCTACACCCAGACCGATTTCAATCTCCGGTACCGTATGAAACCCTTTGGCTGGTTTTCGGATGTGGCCCTGACCCTGCTTGTGAACAATATCTTTGATGCGAAATTCAGTTCAAATGGCTATTTCTACACATTTGATGATGATTTCAGTGCCCCGGGAAGTATAACTACGGTTGAAGGGGTGGGGTAT
>CAKZOC010000252.1 GCA_937136025.1 uncultured Bacteroidota bacterium | reverse complement strand
GCGGCTTTTTATTTCCCGGAACAAATCGAAGTTTACTTCGTATTTGAGCAGGGAAATAAAGAGCAGCCATGCCAGGCATGGCCGGCTTTGTATTTTCAGGCGGGATTGTCCTCAGGATCACCGAACGCAGTGAGGTAATCCTGCTGTATGCCATTGGAGAAATCATACGGGTGGTGATCGGGGCTTTGCAAGCCCTGCGAATCCATAACAGAAATGAAAAATCCAAAGATCGCACTATGATAGAAGAAAATAGTCTTAATTTTATGAGGGATGGAGTATCTTAAACAAATCGGGCAGTTTAATGCCCCCTATGTATTTTGGTCATCACTGGGTCTATTTGTTATTATCTTCGTCCGCTATCTCATCTTCTCCGGGGTGTATCATTATTTCTTCCATAAATGGCTGGGGGACAAATTCCAGCATCGATTTCTGAGTGCTTCAAAACTGGGAAGCAAACAAATTAAAAAGGAGATCTACCGATCCGCGACCAGTGCTGCCATCTTTACGGTTCTCGGTATGGGGATGATCATTTTGTGGCAACGGGGACACACGGCCATTTATACCCGTTTTGATGCTTATCCTGTCTGGTATTCGGTGTTCAGTGTTTTGCTTGTGCTTTTTATACAGGACACCTTTTATTATTGGCTCCATCGCTGGATGCACCTGCCCGGGGTGTACCGTTGGGTACATAAGGCACATCACATGAGTTTACAAACCTCAGCCTTCACCTCATTTTCTTTTCATCCTTTGGAATCTTTGATACAAGCCCTTGTCATCCCCTTGATGGTCCTGTGGTTGCCTTTGCACATTGGGGTTATACTGGCGCTTCTGTTGTTTATGTCGCTTTCAGCAACCATCAGCCATGGGGGCGTGGAAATCTATTCCTCAAAATGGGCGCGGCACGGGTTAGCCAAATGGCTGATCGGGGCGGCACACCACGATGACCATCACAAAAAGTTCAACTACAACTATGGGCTTTATTTTACCTTCTGGGATACCTGGATGGGGACTGAGACTCCAGATTTTAAGGAGCGCTTTGAGGAATTGACCCAAAAAAAGGATACTATCTGACCAAGGAGTGGCCAGAAGATTAAAGCGTATAAATAAATCGGAAAGTCAGAAAGCGCGGCTGAATGAAGGTTTCAGACACAAAGACCGATAAATTATTGGCGCTGTTGCGCACCTGGGCGTCGATGTTGAGAATATTGGTGGCCCGCACTTCAAACTCCCATTTGGAATCCCTGTCTTTTCGGTACGACAGAGAGGCGTCCCAGTTCTGGAAGGATTGGGAATCCCCATTGCCAAGGTCCTGATTGGTATAGGTGTAATTGCTTCGGAAGGTTACCGATTTCCAGATATAGGCATCGACCTCCACGGAAGGGGCGTTGGTGACAAACTTCGTTTCCCCACCTCCCTGGTTGTTATTGGTAACACTGTAGCGATATCGGAATGTAAAATTCGGAGCCACTTTGTAATTTGTCCGAATGCCAGGGGTATAGGTTTGGGTATAGCCTTCATTCAGTGAGCGTTGCCCCTGTATAAACTGATTGATCTTGGTGTAGTTGAAACTGGCATTCAGCGTAGCCTGAATTTTGCCGAAGGTGCGCTGCACCCGCCCGAAAACAGAAACGGTTTCATCGGCAAAATTAGAATTAAAAAAGGTGCTGGTTCGAATCACATTATCAAAATTCGTCAGACTCCGAATCTGATCGATATTGTTGGTGTAGGCGGCCCGGGCAAAAACATTTGTATAATTAAACAGGTTAAAACTGTTGTACAGCAGGCTCACGTTATGCGACAGGGCATTTTGCAGCTCAGATTCCCCGAATTGTATGCTGTTAAAACTATTCAGCACAAGTCCTTCAGCCAATCGGGTGACATCTGTAAACTGGTTTCGCATGTTATACCGCAGGGTGAGCGATTCACTTTTCTTAAGCTGGATCAGGGTTTCAAATTCCGGGAGGAGTCTGAAGAAATTATCTTCGAAGGTCTCGCCAAACTGAATGTTTCGGTTGCCATAGGCATGAGCTGAAAGCCCGGGAGTGATGGTGAATTTACCGGCTTTAAACCTATAGCGAACCCCCAAATAAAAATCGCTGAAGTTGTACTCGGTGTCATTCACGGCCCGTCCCTCATTAATGGTAGGCGTGGGGTTAAATTCGGTCCCGTCGTCCAGAAACTGGAAAATGCGGGAATCGAACTGCTGTCGGCTCAGGATAACCCCAAGGGTGAGGTTCAGATTGCTTTTGGTGTTCAGGATGTTGTAGTAGTCCAGCTTGGCATCTAACTGATTGGATTTAATGCGCCGATCCTGACCGAGGTCGTATGTGGTTTGAGTGGTATCCAGTCCGAGTGCCCGGGCCGTATTGTCAAA
The DNA here is from genome assembly GCA_937136025.1 of uncultured Bacteroidota bacterium. Classification (GTDB taxonomy): domain Bacteria; phylum Bacteroidota; class Bacteroidia; order Flavobacteriales; family Flavobacteriaceae; genus Robiginitalea. Next base: position 266 of record CAKZOC010000252.1, on the reverse strand, counting down.
GGCATCCGACCCATCGTCAGGATCGTTCTCCAGGATGGCATTGTAAAAAGGGTCTTCGTTGCGCAGTAAATGTTGTGCTTCAAAAGCAAAAATATTCTTTTCGTTTAGTGTATAGTAATAATTTAAATTTTGATTGATGTTATAAGGATCTTGTCTTTGAGTTTCATCAATATCATTTAAGATTGAAGAATAAAAATCTTTGAACTCTGACTGCTTTGAAAAACGCCCAAATACATCATAATCTAAATGGTTATTAGCATTAGGAC
>CAKZOC010000251.1 GCA_937136025.1 uncultured Bacteroidota bacterium | reverse complement strand
CCAACATAACCTGGAGGTGCTCCAATTAAACGAGATATGGCAAACTTTTCCATATACTCACTCATATCTACTCTTACTAACGAATCTTCGCTATCAAATAATTCACGCGCTAACACTTTGGCTAACTGTGTTTTACCCACTCCTGTTTGACCTAAAAATATAAATGAACCAATAGGTTTGTTAGGGTCCTTTAAACCAGCACGATTACGCTGAATAGCTTTAACAACTTTGCTTACTGCTTCGTCTTGACCAATAACTTTACCTTTAATTAACTCTGGTAATTTGGCGAGCTTATTACTTTCGGTTTGAGCAATTCTATTTACTGGAATACCTGTCATCATAGACACCACATCAGCAACATTTTCTTCAGTAACAATTTCACGATTTAATTTTGAAGCATCTTCCCATTTTTTTTGCTCAGCCTGTAATTCGACCGAACTGCATTTGTTCACCAATCCGACGCAAATGTCACGATTTAACAGGCGGGGTAGGGCAGAGAATTGGTGCGGACGGTACTTTATGAAAATCAGGGCGCTGCGACGTTGCGGAACGCCGGTACCAGGACGTTCCACGCTTCATATTGACTTGGGGCGTGTCGTGGATTTGGTTGCGCGTGGGCTATTTGGCCCCGGAGCCTGCTGACGGCCATGTCCAGTTTTTTCAGGACCTTTCCGTTTTCTGAGACCCCGGCATGCGGCATGGAAACAGGCATTAACAGAAATGCACCCTCATCTAACGAGGGCATAAACTCTTTTTCGGTATTTAGCATGATCAGAGTCCCCATGAGGACAACGCCTAAAGGAATGCTGATAAATTGTATTCTGTGTGCGAGCGCCCAGCTGAGCATACGTTCATAGCGGGATTTAAACAGGAGCAGAAGCCCCAGAATGAGTGCTGTGACCACGAGCACAAATCCAATATTGCTCAAGTAGTTGTAAGAATAACCCAGGGGTCGCCAGTAGTAGGCCAGAAAACCGATGATCAGAGACAGACATAATACAAGTATCCCTTTTTTAGCCTGATCGGTATCCAGTTTTTGAAAGTGCGTCAACAGGTTGATGCCACCAAGCAGCGCCATCCCAATTCCTGCCCAGATCCAGTGGAAAGCCAGCCAAATACCTATTACGCATAACCCGATATTGGCAAAAAGTCTGATCCTTTCAGAATAGGACCTCTTGCGAAGTACGAGAGCTGCCAGTGGAGGGATGATGAATATCGCCATCAGTACGGCTACACCAAGAGCTGCTGTTTTTGTGAATGCCAGGGGGGTAAAAAGCTTGCCTTCAGCCCCGGTTAAACTAAAGACAGGAATAAAACTAACAACAGTAGTCAGGCCCGCCGTAAGAATGGCACCTGATACTTCAGTGGTAGCCTCATAAATTACTTCATCTGCGGGGCGCTCGGGATGCGTCTCTAGATGGCGCACCATATTTTCAGTGAGGATTATCCCCATGTCCACCAATGTTCCAATAGCAATCGCTATCCCGGAGAGCGCAACGATATTGGCGTCTATGGCGAAGAGGTGCATCAATCCAAAAACGGCCAGCACCACTATCGGCATAAGACTGGAAATGATCAGGGATACCCGGAGACGGGAGAGCATAATAATAACGACCAGAATGGTAATCAGGATTTCAAAACCGAGCGTCCGCCCGAGCGTGTTGAGGGTTTCGCCGATCAGCACGGAGCGGTCGTAGAAAGGAACTATAGTGAGTTGGGAAGTTCGTCCGTCTTGTAAGAGCTTGGAAGGCAAACCGCGGGAAGTGCGTCCGATAGTAGTTTTCAGGTCCTTAATCACTTGCATGGGGTTCGCCCCGTACTGCGCTATGGCGACCCCTCCGACTACCTCAGCCCCTCCTTTGTCCAGGATGCCGCGTCGCTCGGCGGGACCCAAATGAACACGTGCGATATCCTTTAGTAAAATAGGAGTGTATCCGATTCCTCCCAAGGGAATCTTTTCGATATCCTGAAGCTTTTCAAGATAACCAATACCTCGTATAAAATACTCTACATTATTGATTTCCAGTGTTCTGGCTCCTGCATCTTTATTGCTTTCCTGAACGGCTTCTACAACCTGGGCCAAACGGATGCCGTATTGTCGCATCAATTCCGGATTCAAATCTATTTGGTATTCCTTTACGAATCCACCGATAGAGGCGATTTCTGAGATTCCGGGGGTCGCAGACAAAGCGTTACGCACATAGAAATCCTGAATGCTTCTCAACTCGTGCAAATCCCAGCCTCCGGTAACATTTCCCCCGGAATCACGCCCCTCCAGGGTGTACCAGAAAATCTGTCCCATGGCCGTCGCGTCGGGTCCCAGGGCCGGGGTTACGTCAGGAGGTAAAAGATCTTTGGGAAGAGAATTAATCTTTTCAATGATCCGGTTTCGGGACCAATAAAAATCCACATCATCCTCAAAAATGATGTAGATACTGGAAAAACCAAACATGGACGTACTTCGTATCGTTTTTACGCCAGACATACCCAGTAAATGGGAAGTAAGGGGATACGTAATTTGATTTTCGATTTCCTGAGGGGACTGGCCTTTCCATTCCGTGTACAGAATCTGCTGATTCTCCCCGATGTCCGGAATAGCATCCACCGAGACCGCACTTTCTGGAAAAATATCTCCGGTGAACTGAAAGGGGCTGTGGTACATTCCCCATGCACATACCAGCAGGAGTATTGCAATAGCTACCAGCTTGTTCTCGATGAAGAATTTGATGATCCTGTGGAACATAGATCCGGAAAAAAGAGTCTGGAGGCAGGGCAAAATCTATACATTGATTCAAAAAACCTTAAAACCTCTGTAAACTCAACTATAAGTGTAACGTAAAAACAAGAGCCCTATTACTTTACCTCCTCAGGTTTCGCTTCGTCAAAAATTCCCTGATGCATATGCCCTATAGACCCAAACATCAGCGGCTTTCACCGCGCTAGAAAGAACTGATGCTGATCTCCGTCCTACGGTTCTCCGCATGTTCCTGCTCCGTACATCGCACCCCGTCTGTACAGTGATTGAGCAACTTGCTCTCACCGAGGCCCGCCACGGTAATCCGATTCGGGTCTACACCCTGCGCCTCTAAAAATTTAAGGGTGTTTTGCGCCCTGCGTTCGGAAAGCCAAATGTTGTATTTTCAACATGAAACATATATTTCACTTAAATTGTGTTTGAGTATACCAAACCTAAAAACATACAATGATAAACTCAAAAATGCTTCCACATTTCTTTTCTATTTGTACAACTAAAACAGTGAATGTTTCAAAAACCCTGTAAATTTAATTATTTCCTGTAGCTTTTGCTGTTGAAGGTATTATTTTTTCTGAAAACAGAATTATTGAAATGAACGTCTGGTACTATCAATGTATCGGAAGATTTATTATCTATAGAACTTTTTGATTGACAGTGTTTCGCAAATAGTAAACTATATATCTTGTAAATG
>CAKZOC010000250.1 GCA_937136025.1 uncultured Bacteroidota bacterium | reverse complement strand
CGTTTAGTCTCGGTCATGAACCTGAGACAGATAAAATCGGGCTGAAGATTATGGCTATCGCGGGGTATGACCCGGCAGAAGCCCCGGAACTCTGGAGGCGGATGAAGGCTAATGCTAAAGGAGGTACACCGGAAATACTCAGCACCCATCCCTCCAATGACCGCCGGATTTCAGACCTGACCCAATGGGTACCTGAGGCCCGGGCCGAGGCACAGAAATTCGGGATTACAACATTTCAATAGGGCAGCGACCCCCATAATTATTGTATCTTACCCCTGAACTTCCATCAGAAGGCGATACTTATGCCTGAACCGGGACTGCCGAAAGGACATAAAAGACTACTCAACGCCTGGGCTTTTTACGACTGGTCCAATTCGGTCTATGCCCTCGTCATTGCTTCCACGATTTTCCCGATTTATTTCGGGGCCCTTTTTCGCATGGCCGAGATAGAAAGTGTTCATGTCTTTGGCACTGATATTGCGCGGGCGCCCCTGATCAGCTACGTCTCATCGGCCGCCTTTGTCTTTATCGCCCTGATCACCCCTTTACTCTCCGGAATTGCGGATTACCTGGGAAACAAAATAATCTTTATGCGTTTTTTTTGTTACCTGGGGGGGCTGTCCTGTATCGGGCTGTTCTGGTTTTCCCTTGAAAATATCTACTTCGGCCTTTTGTTTTATTTCCTTGCCCTGGTGGGCTATTGGGTTAGTTTCGCCATAAATAATTCCTACCTCCCGGACATCGCCTACCCGAACCAACAGGATCGGATAAGTGCCCGGGGATTCTCGATGGGGTATATCGGGAGTGTGATCCTTTTACTGATCAACCTGGCCATGATTCTCAATCCCGAATTCTTTGGTATTACAGGGACAGAAGAATATCCGCCAAACGTTCAGGCCATGCGGTATTCCTTTGTAATGGTAGGCCTGTGGTGGATCCTCTTCAGCCAGTACACCTTTTATTACCTCCCCAGGGGGAACCCCAGGGTGGGCGAGCGTAAAAATCTCATCTTTAACGGATTTCAGGAACTGCAGTCGGTCTGGAGGCAATTGGGAGAGAATCCTGTCCTGAAACGGTATTTGGGCGCATTTTTTGTCTTTAGTATGGCCGTACAGACCATCATGCTTATCGCGGCATATTTCGGGGAAGAAGAAATCGCCTGGGGCTCAGACACGGAGCGCACTTCCGGCCTTATTGTGAGTATTTTGGTGATTCAGCTTGTGGCTATAGCGGGAGCCACCCTGACGGCCAGGGCCTCTCGTGCTTTCGGAAATATTACGGTCCTGATCACCTTAAACCTTTTATGGGTGTTCATCTGTGTATATGCCTATACGGTGGTTACCCCTGTTGAGTTCTATATCGCTGCCGGTGCGGTGGGCCTGGTGATGGGTGGGATTCAGGCGCTTGCCCGCTCCACGTATTCTAAATTTCTCCCCCAAACCCAGGACACGGCTTCCTTCTTCAGTTTCTACGATGTCGCTGAGAAAATCGGGATCATCATCGGAAGTTTTCTCTATGGTTTTGTAGCACAGCTCACCGGGAGCATGCGCAATGCTACGATCTTTCTGGTCTTCTTTTTCATCGGGGGGATTATTTTGTTATTGCGGGTACCCAAAAAAAATCCCCGAAGCGCAAGCCCCGGGGAATGATAGTTTCGTTTTTTGATTGCTAACCTTTAGTGACATCTCCGGACCCGGAGGTCTTTGAATCTACTTTTTCCGGATTTCCGCGGTAGTGTACATCCCCGGAGCCCGATACACGGGCCGTCAAGGATTCGAGGGCTGTTACTTTGATATCTGCAGATCCGGAAACTACGGCATCAACGGCTTTGGCTTCCAGTTCATAGGCATGCACATCGCCGGAACCTGAAATCCGAACCTCAAAGCTTTCGGCTCTGCCACTCAGGCGGATGTCCCCGGAGCCCGAAAGGGTAGATTCCACATGGGTTCCATCCACTTCGAGGGTAATATCACCAGAGCCGGACATCGTTACTTTAAAATCATCTGCACGCAAGGGAGTCTTGCCGACAATGTCACCCGAGCCCGACATGGTTACCGAACTGATATCCTCCACGGGCACCCGAATCTTTATGCCTTCGGATTTCCAGGAGGAGGGCTGCAAATTATACCCTTTTTCAGTTTTGATGTTCAACGTGCCATTTTTAACCTCTGTCACCAAGTGCTCCAGGAGGTTTTCTTCCCCACTCAGGGTCAGTTCCCCTTCCCGACCCGAGATGAGTTCAACGTCAAACCAACCGGAAAGGGCTACACCGTCATAGGAGCCGACGCTCCGTTCTACGGTAACCATATTTCCATTCCCTTTAATTTTCTTTCCCCATTGTGCGGCCGCGGGCAGGGCCAGTAAGAGGGTCAGGCTAAGAATCCATGCTTTTTTCATCTGTGTTTTTGTTTTAGGTGGATATTTAGTTTTTGCGTAGTGAAATGCTTCCATAATCACTGTTTATTCTCATAGAGTTTCCGCTATTGGCGCTGCCGTGGTACCCCTCGTAATAACGCTCTTTGGATTTCTCCCGGCTGATATTGATTTCGAGATCTTCCTTCCCGCTAACCCCTGCGTATTCCGTAGTGATTTGGAAATCGAAATGATACGCGGAATCGTATCCCAACTTGATTCCGGTATAATTGGTCCTGATATCGACATTCCCGGCCTCAGCGGTCATTTTTTCAATTTGAATTCCGCCATAATCGGCCTCTAAGTCGACATTTCCCGAAACCTGCCCCAGCTTCACATTCACATAGTCCCCTCTTCCGAGGATATTGTTGACTTTGGCGACTTCGACACTGCCGTAATCGCAATTGTAATCCAGATTCTCCATCTCCATGATCCTGGCATTGGTATAATCGGCTCTCAGGACTATATTCCCCGTTTTTTCGATGGTAAAGCCGGAATAATCCGCATTGATTTCCCCGCTGTTCATATAGCCAATCTCAGATTTAGAAGTATAGTCAAAATTGAGTTCATTGTTTCTGCCTCTGAGTTCTCCCAGGTCCATGCGCCCGTAATCACAACTGATTTTGGCGTGTCCGTCTACGCGGTCCAGAATGATGTTGCCGTAGTCGTTGCTGAGGTTCACACTGTTCTTTACAGGCATTTTAATGGTATAGTTAATCTGCAAATTCACGTTGTTATTCCCTTTCCAGCCCCATCCTGATCCTTTGTTGAATATGGTCCGGGCCGAAACCATGCTCGAAGAGGCATCAAAATCCACATCGATCTCTTCCAGACGCTGGTTTACTTTGTTTTCGTTGTTGCCATTCACCGTGATGTGCACCTCGATGACCACCCGGTTTTCATTCCAGGAGTTCAGGACCAGATTGCCGAAGCTGTTATCGATCTTCAGCAGTGCATCCGCATTGACGTCGAATTCCTTGCGAATCGTCTTTTCTTTGGTGTGTTTGCCTTTTAAATCATTGGCATAGGTCTGCGACGTAAGGCAGACCGCAAGCAGCACCAGTAAATATCGGTTAAATAGTAGTGTTTTCATAATTTTCGTTTTTGAATTGTTTGACTTCTTCCACACGCTCCATCACTTCACGGAGCAAATCAATCCGCGTCTGGAAATTTGTAATCATCGCACTTAAGATCAGTTTAGAATCGCCCCCTTGAATCAAATCCCGTTCGAGTTTTTTATAGTCCGTATCCAGCAGCTCTAATTGAGTAAGGGTATCGTCTATAAGGGGTTTTGTCTCCGGGGTACTCATTTGTTCTAATTCACGGATTTGAAGAGACACCAGACCTGCAAAATGCCTCGTAGTCTCCGAGGCCTGGGGAGATATCTCCGCCACCTGGGATTCAAGACTCGGTTCGCTCCTAAAGAGAAATACCGAAGAGGCCAGCAATAGCGCTATGGTGGCAGCAATCGATAAATTCCTCCACCACGGATTCTCGCGTCGCTTCGTACGCCCTGTCGCCTCTTCCTGAAGGCGGCTCAGGAATCGATCCCGATGCCCTTCCAGAGGGCTTTCCCCGTCAAAGGAACCCGCCAGGGACTCAAAAAGGGCTTCTATATTTTCGTCTTCTTTCATAACTGATGCGCTGTTAGCTTTTTTCTTAAACTCTCTTTTGCACGGGATATCAGTGTTCTGCAATTCCCATAAGAGATATCCATAATTTCACTGATTTCCTCATAATCGTAACCTTCAATTAAGTGTAAGGTCAAAGACACTCTGTAGCTATTTTTTAACTGTTTCATGGTTTCCAGCACTTTTTGAGCCATTCGTTCTGTACTTCCATGATCAGTCGGTGCCTCATCGTAATCTTCGACCTTGTACATGACACTTTCCAGACCTACCTCCTGCATTTTTTGCTGCTTTCGGTAGTGATAGATACTGTTGTTAATTACAATTCGCTTCAACCAGGCTCCAAATGTGACTTCCCCTTTAAAGGACTTCAGTTTGGTAAATGCACTCAGAAAGGATTCCTGCATAATATCTTCGGCCTCCGCAGGATCTTTGACGATTCTAAGGGATGTATTAAACATGGCCCTGTAGTATTGGTCATAGATCTTCATCTGTGCACTTTGGTCACCTGCCAGACAGGCGCGCAACAAAACTTTGGTATCTGTACTCTCGTGGCTCAAAAAGGTACTCGTTTGTCTTATAGATCATCCAATTTAGGAATTGTTACAGTTTCTTTGAAAGAATCTTCAGGCCTTGGCACAAGAATTGTCTAAGAAGGATAAGGAAATACCCTCCCGGGGCGTGTTGTGTGTTGATTATGAAGCGCTTGAAGATATCCCGGGGTACGTAATATCCAGGTATCCCCAACAAAGGGGTGACAGAATGACTGAAAAAAATACTATGGCAAGATCAAAATTTATCGGAGTTGACAATATGTCGCTCCAGAATATAGACCAGGATTCCGAACTTATTCCGTTGCTCACCCCGGAAGATGAAAAGGAAATGAACGATGAGCAACTCCCTGAAACCCTGCCCATTCTTCCCCTGCGCAATACGGTGCTGTTTCCCGGGGTAGTCATCCCCATTACTGCGGGAAGAGATAAGTCTATACATTTAATCAAAGATGCCAACAATGGACCCAAGGTCATTGGGGTGGTCTCTCAAAAGGACGAATCTGTAGAAAATCCGTCGGTCAAGGATATCAATACCCTGGGTACGGTGGCTAAAATCCTCAGGGTCCTTCAAATGCCCGATGGCAATACCACTGTGATTATTCAGGGTAAAAAGCGCTTTGAGATTGCGGAAGTCCTGACTGAAAAGCCCTATATGACGGCCACCGTCCGCGAGGCCGCTGAAACGCGTCCGGACGAATCCGGAGCGGAGTTCACCACTATTATTGAATCGGTTAAGGAACTGGCCCTTCAAATCATAAAAGACAATCCGAATATTCCGAGTGAAGCTGCCTTTGCCATCAAGAATATCCAGAGTAATTCTTTTTTGATCAATTTTTTTTCCTCCAACCTCAACCTGCCCGTAGCCGATAAACAAGAACTTCTGGAGCTGGCGGATTTGCAGGAGCGCGCCCTGGCTACGCTCAAACATCTGAACACAGAATTGCAGAAACTCGAACTCCGCAATGAATTGCACTCTAAAGTCCGTTCCGATATGGATCAGCAGCAGCGGGAGTATTTTCTGCATCAGCAGATGAAAACCATACAGGAGGAGCTCGGCGGGATTTCCTATGATGAGGAGATAGACGAAATGGAGGCCCGGGCCAAGGAGAAGCAATGGAGTGAAAAGGTCTCCGAACACTTCGAAAAGGAACTCGCCAAATTGCAACGGATGAATCCGCAAGTGGCCGAGTATTCCATTCAGCGGAATTACCTGGATCTGATCCTCGACCTCCCGTGGGAGTACTATTCTGAAGACCGCTTTGACTTGAAACGGGCCGAACGCATTCTGGACCGGGATCATTACGGATTGGAGGATGTAAAGCAGCGCATTTTGGAGTACCTGGCTGTATTGAAACTTCGGCAGGATATGAAATCCCCGATTCTCTGCCTGTACGGCCCTCCCGGGGTGGGGAAGACTTCCCTGGGTAAATCGGTTGCCGAGGCATTGGGCAGAGAATATGTTCGGATGTCCCTGGGGGGCTTAAGGGATGAAGCTGAGATCCGTGGACACCGCAAAACATATATCGGTGCCATGCCGGGTCGCATTCTGCAGAGCATTAAAAAAGCGGGCACCTCCAATCCTGTATTCGTTCTGGATGAAATTGATAAGCTCTCTTCGAGTTATCAGGGAGATCCTTCCTCGGCCATGCTCGAGGTACTCGACCCGGAACAGAACACGGACTTTTACGACAATTTCCTGGAACTCGGGTACGACCTTTCCAAGGTAATGTTTATAGCCACTGCCAATAATCTCGGCAGTATTCAGCCCGCCCTTCTGGACCGTATGGAGATTATCAAGGTCACCGGCTATACCATAGAAGAAAAAGTGGAGATCGCGAAGCGGCACCTGCTACCCAAACAACTCCGGGAACACGGATTGAAATCTAAAGACCTGCGTATCGGAAAGCGGCAGATGGAGAAGATTGTAGAAGGTTATACACGGGAATCCGGAGTCCGCGGTCTGGAAAAGAAAATCGCAAAAATGGTCCGGTATGCGGCTAAGAATATAGCCACTGAAACGACCTATGATCCGAAGGTCAGCCTGGCGGATGTGGAAAGTATTCTCGGACCGCCCAGGATGGAGCGCGATAAATATGAAAACAACGATGTGGCCGGAGTGGTTACGGGTCTGGCCTGGACCAGTGTCGGAGGGGATATTCTCTTTATTGAATCTATTCTTTCCAGGGGTAAGGGCAACCTGAACATCACGGGAAACCTGGGGCAGGTGATGAAAGAATCTGCTACCATCGCCATGGAGTACATCAAATCCAATGCGGAGGAACTGGGTATCGATCCTGAGGTTTTTGCAAAGTACAATGTGCACATTCACGTTCCCGAGGGGGCTACCCCCAAAGATGGACCGAGTGCGGGTATAACCATGCTTACTTCCCTTGTGAGTCTGTTTACCCAGCGGAAGGTGAAGAAAAGCCTGGCGATGACAGGTGAGATCACCCTGAGGGGAAAAGTTTTACCTGTAGGCGGGATCAAGGAGAAGATTCTTGCGGCCAAGCGGGCACGGATTAAAGAAGTGATTTTATGTGAGGAGAACCGCCGGGATATTGCGGAGATCAAAGCGGATTACCTCAAGGGTCTTACCTTTCATTATGTCAAGGACATGAAAGAGGTCATCGACATTGCCCTGTTGCGACAAAAGGTAAAAAATGCAAAAAAGCTCTGAGGCAGAAAATGCCGGGAGCTCAGTGGATAATTTTAACCGTGGGCTTCCCTGAAGGAATTATGTATTTTTGAGTATGAAAAAGATTTCAATAGCCATTGACGGACATTCTTCCACAGGAAAGAGCACCCTGGCCCGGCAGCTGGCCAAGTCCCTTGGCTATGTCTACATCGACTCCGGCGCCATGTACCGGGCTGTGGCCCTGTATGCCATGGAGAATGGTTTGATCGGGGAAACCCTTGATGAAGCCGGCCTGGTCGGGCATCTGCACGCATTGGAACTGGGTTTTAAAGTAAATCCGGAGACAGGTAGATCCGAGATACAGCTCAACGGAGAGAACGTAGAAAAGCAAATCCGGACTATAGAGGTGTCGCGCTATGTCAGTGAAGTGGCTGCAATTCCTGAGGTGCGTGAAAAACTCGTAAGACTACAGCAGGCCATGGGCGCGGAAAAGGGTGTGGTGATGGATGGCAGGGATATCGGCACAGTGGTTTTGCCCGGGGCGGAACTCAAACTTTTTATGACCGCCGCTCCTGAAACCCGTGCTGCCCGACGCTATAAAGAATTACTGGACCGCGGAGAATCGGTCACGTTTGAGGAGGTGTTGCGAAACGTGCGTCACCGCGACCATCTTGATTCTACCAGGGCTATTTCTCCCCTGACACGGGCCGACGATGCCATCCGCCTGGATAATAGCGACATGGGTCTTAAAGAACAGTACGAACGGGTGCGTTCTTTGGCTGACCGCATCCTGAATGCAAAAAAATAGGCGCCCGGAATCCGGACGCCTTTACCTCTTAAGGAAATGTTTAGGAATTTGGGATCACCAAAACCTGGCCCGGGTGAATCATATCGGGATTGTCGAGTATATTGGTATTCGCCTCAAAAATCGCCTTGTACTTCATGGGATCTCCAAAGTAGTGTTTGGCAATTTTACTCAGGGATTCCCCACTTTTCACTTCATGCCGATGGTATACTGAAGTGTCCTCGACGATGATGTTGGCCAGAATATCCGAAGGTTTTTCACCTCCGACTTTCTTGATCTCATCCCAGAGGATGTCTTTTTCGTATTGTGTTTTGGCAGTTCCCTTAATTTTAAGAACTCCGTTCTCGACGGTGACATTCCCGTCTTTGACCTCCAGCTGTTCGCCCAGACTCAGGACCGATTGATACTTGTCTTTTACGCTCATTACGCTTTTAAATATTTAAGTTAACAAAAGTTGTTCCTTCTACGCCTTTAAAGATAGGGAATGCCGAAAGAATTACAACCCTTCCGCCCCGGTATTTCACGTATTTGATTTGCAGAGCCGTGTGGCATGCATACCCTGAAAAAATATTGGATAAAGCCGTAGAATGTTGTATTTTTGCACACCTTTTTTGCAGATGGTCAAGAGAAAAAGGGCGTAAATCACTGATGTAAAATAGCTTCCGGGGAAATGCTTAACTCTTGAGAAACCCTGGAATACAAACTTAACTCAGCACATGGCTGAAGCACAAAAATCAGGGGAGACGGTAGAGACCGTTGAGCCAACAGCACAGGTGGAAGCACCTGTAAAACAACAAGATCCACAGGAATTCCTGGAAAACTTCGATTGGGAGAAGTACGAGGAAGGAATTGAGCGGGTCGAAGACACAAAACTTAAAGAATTCGAAGACCTGGTGGCCAGCAATTTTGTGGACACCGCCGATTCTGAGGTTGTGGAGGGTACGGTAACGCACCTGACCGATCGGGAAGCCATTATCGATATCAATGCGAAGTCGGAAGGGGTTATTTCCCTGAATGAGTTTCGGTACAATCCGGACTTAAAGATTGGAGATAAGGTAGAGGTGCTCATCGATATCCGTGAGGATCGCAGTGGTCAGCTTGTACTATCCCACCGGAAAGCCCGGACGATTAAAGCCTGGGAACGTATCAATACGGCTTATGAGAAAGAAGAAGTAGTCACCGGCTTTATCAAATGCCGTACTAAAGGAGGGATGATTGTCGATGTTTTTGGAATTGAGGCTTTCCTGCCAGGTTCACAAATCGACGTGAAGCCTATCCGCGACTACGATCAGTATGTCGGGAAGACCATGGAATTCAAGGTTGTGAAGATCAATCAGGAGTTCAAGAACGTGGTGGTCTCTCACAAAGCGCTTATCGAAGCCGATATTGAAGAGCAGAAGAAAGAGATTATCAGCCAACTGGAAAAAGGCCAGGTACTGGAAGGAGTTGTCAAAAACATCACTTCTTACGGGGTCTTTATCGATCTGGGAGGTGTGGATGGTCTGGTGCATATTACGGACCTTTCCTGGAGCCGCATCAACCACCCGAGCGAAGTTGTGGATCTCGACCAGAAACTCAATGTGGTGATTCTGGATTTCGACGACAACAAATCGCGTATACAATTAGGTCTCAAGCAGCTTGAAAAGCATCCATGGGATGCCCTTGGCGATGAGATCAAAGTAGGAGATAAGGTCAAAGGTAAGGTTGTGGTTATTGCCGATTACGGTGCATTCCTCGAAGTGGCTGAAGGTGTTGAAGGCCTCATTCACGTATCGGAAATGTCCTGGTCTACCCACCTGCGCTCTGCACAGGATTTTGTCAAGGTAGGAGATCAGCTGGAAGCCGTTGTCCTCACCCTCGACCGGGAAGATCGCAAGATGTCCCTGGGGCTGAAGCAACTCACTCCGGATCCGTGGACGGACATCACTACGAAATACCCTGTAGGATCGCGTCATAAAGGGATCGTTCGCAACTTCACCAATTTCGGCGTATTTGTGGAACTCGAAGAAGGGATCGACGGCCTGATTTATATTTCAGATCTTTCGTGGACGAAGAAGATCAAGCATCCGTCTGAATTCGTAACCGTTGGGGACGAGCTCGAAGTAGAGGTGCTGGAACTCGATGTAGATGGGCGTAAACTCAGCCTGGGTCACAAACAGACCACTGAGAACCCATGGGACAAATACGAAGGCGAATTCGGAGAGGGTACCGTGCACAAGGTGGTTCTCAAAGAAATTGTAGATAAAGGAGCCATTATTGAGCTCAATGACGACATCACCGCTTTTATTCCTCAGCGCCATTTGGTGAAGGAGGATGGTAAAAAACTCTCCAAAGGGGATGAAGCGGAATTCAAGATCATTGAATTCAACAAGGACCTGAAAAGGGTGGTAGCCAGCCATACAGCGATCTTCAGAGAAGAGGAGCAGCGCAATGTACGGGCAGCGCGTAAGAAAGCTACTGTTGCAGATGAAGCGAAACCTACTTTGGGAGACGCCAACGAGCAGTTGCAGGCCCTTAAGGATAAAATGGAAGCCAGCAGCAAGAAAAAGAAGTAAGCCGCTTCGCTTTCTGAGTATTCAAACCCCGGACTTTTTCTCCGGGGTTTTTTTATGGCTTGATACGCCGGGACGCATCCCGGTAATTTATTTGCCCGGGGTATTTGGAAGAATTGCCTATTTTTGCCTTGCGAAGCCATAGGTTCGAACCCGTATGATTCAAAAAGTCCTTCTTTCTTCAAAAGAAATCGACATCATCCTGCACCGACTGGCCTGTCAATTATTAGAAAATCATTTAACTTTTTCGGATTCTGTACTCATTGGGCTGCAACCCAGGGGTACCTTTCTGGCTCACAGATTGCGGGACATCCTCCTGCATGATTACAAGGTGAAGCATATTCCCTTCGGGCTTTTGGACATTACCTTTTACCGGGATGATTTCCGCAGGGGAGATAAAACCCTCGCGGCCAGCAGTACCCAAATCGATTTCCTCGTGGAGGGAAAGCGGGTGGTGCTTATAGATGATGTCCTCTATACCGGAAGAAGTATTCGGGCGGCCCTGACGGCCTTGCAGTCTTTCGGCCGGCCGGGATCCATAGAATTGCTGACGCTGATTGACCGCCGGTTCAGCCGGCATTTACCCATTCAGCCCGATTACAGGGGCCGACAGGTGGATGCCATAAAGGAGGAACGCGTAAAAGTCTGCTGGAAGGAAAACGAAGGAGAAGATACGGTATACCTGATTAGCCCTTAAAAGTATGAGTGACCTGAGTGTACGCCATTTACTGGGAATCAAATACCTCCAAAAGGAGGACCTCGATCTGATTTTTGAAACGGCAGATCATTTTAAAGAGGTTCTGAGTCGGAGCATTAAGAAAGTCCCATCCCTGCGCGACATTACAATAGCCAACATCTTTTTTGAGAATAGTACCCGTACCCGTCTATCTTTTGAACTGGCCGAAAAAAGATTGTCTGCGGATGTGATTAATTTTTCAGCCGCCCAGTCCTCGGTTCGGAAGGGAGAAACCCTGATTGATACGGTAAACAATATCCTCTCCATGAAAGTCGATATGGTGGTTCTCCGCCATCCGAACGCCGGTGCGGGTATCTTTCTTTCCAAACATGTGGGGGCTTCCATCATCAATGCGGGAGACGGCGCACACGAACATCCGACACAGGCGCTGCTCGACGCCTTTTCGATCCGGGAACGCCTGGGCGGTGTAGCCGGCCGTAAAGTGGTTATCGTGGGAGATATACTTCATTCACGTGTGGCACTTTCTAATATATTCGCGCTGCAGATGTTAGGAGCAGAGGTTAAGGTATGTGGTCCTAAGACATTGATTCCCAAGTATGTTGAAACCCTGGGCGTCCAGGTTGAAGACAATCTCAGAAAGGCGCTGGAATGGTGCGATGTAGCCAATATGCTCCGCATACAAAACGAGCGTATGGATATGAGTTATTTCCCTACCCTCAGGGAGTACACCATGCAGTATGGGGTGAATAAAGCTTTGCTCGACAGTCTGGATAAAGAGGTGGTGATCATGCATCCGGGTCCCATCAACCGAGGGGTTGAGATCACCAGCGATGTCGCCGATTCAGACCAGTCAATTATCCTGAACCAGGTTGAAAATGGAGTGGCCATCCGTATGGCCGTGATCTATTTGCTGGCTTCAAAAATAAAATAAGCCTATGATTTTTGATCGAGACGGAAATACTACGATAATACTTCAGGAAAAGGCCTCCCTGGCGACTTTCCTGAAAAACCTGCAACAGGCGTATCCAAAACTAAAAAACGACCACCTGATTCTCAATCTTTTTTCATTCGGGAACCTGACCACGTCAGACCTGTTGGAGTTTATGGAACTCTCCAATACACACAGGGGGAGTGGAAAATCTTTCGTTTTAGTCAGTAGCGCCGTTTCTCCGGACGATATCCCGGAGGAGATCAGTATGGCGCCTACCCTTCAGGAGGCCCGCGACATCATTGAAATGGAGGAAATAGAACGGGATCTGGACCTCTGATCTATGGGGGATGGTCTGAGGATGCGTTTACAAATACTCGGGTGTTACGCAGCTACGCCGAGATTTCTGGCGCCTCCCAGCGGGCAGGTTCTCGAGGCGGGGAAACATCTGGTGCTTATCGATTGCGGAGAGGGCACTCAAATGCAACTGCGCAGATTCAAGGTGCGCTTTAGCCGGATTCAGCATATTTTTATTTCACACCTGCATGGAGACCATTTCTTCGGACTCCCGGGGCTTATAGCCACTTTCCGCCTCCTGGGTCGGGAAAAGCCCCTGCATATTTACGGACCTGTCGGGATTCAAAAGGCCATCACCCTCATGTTGAAAATCGGGGATTCCTGGACGGACTTTCCACTGCATTTCCACGAACTCTCCGCCCCGAATTCCGAACTGATTTTTCAAGATGCCACCTTCTCGGTCCGCACCCTTCCCCTGGACCACCGTATTTACACCAATGGATTTCTTTTTACCCTTTCGGGAGGGGAGCGCAGGCTTATCCCGGAAGCCGTTGAGAAATATGGGATTGATAAAGCGTACTACCGAAAGATCAAGCAAGGTGAAGATGCGATTGACTCCAGTGGGGCTCTGATTTCAAATGCCCTGCTCACCGAGGCCCCACGGCCTCCCAAACGCTATGCCTACTGCAGCGACACGGCCTTTCAGCCTGCCCTGGCACCGCTTATCAAAGGCGTGGATGTCTTGTATCACGAGTCCACGTTTCTCGCTCAGGAGGCAGCCCTGGCTGAGAAAACGAAGCATTCCACGGCGGGTGAGGCGGGGCAGATGGCCCGAATGGCCGAAGTGGGCCGGCTTGTGCTGGGGCACTACTCTACGCGCTATAAAGATCTGGAGGTCTTTCGAAAAGAAGCCCTGGAGTACTTCCCCAGGGTTGCACTGGCTGAAGAGGGTGCCGTGATTCAATGGTAGTCTCTCCGGGCCAAACAATGCCTTTCACCCTTTGTGATTCCAAAGCTTTTTGGCATTTTTGTTCGTATCTTAAGCGCCCTTAAAGCTACCATGCACGAAGATTTAGGAAATTATCGGAAAGTTTACCAGAAAGAGCAATTGTTGGAATCGAATGTTCCGGAAAACCCTCTGGAGCTTTTCAGGAACTGGTTCTACGAACTCGAGGCCCATGGCAGCTCGGATGAACCCAATGCCATGAGTGTTGCCACGAAGGGCCTGGATGGGTTTCCCAAAACGCGGGTCGTACTTTTAAAGCGTTTTACGGCCGAAGGTTTCGTTTTTTACACGAATTACAATAGCGAAAAGGGAAAAGCCATCGCAGCGGATCCGAGGGTGTGTCTGTCCTTTTTCTGGCCGCAACTCGAAAGGCAGGTAATTATAAAAGGAACGGCTGAAAAACTTGCGGAAAACCTTTCTGATGGTTATTTTGACTCTCGTCCCGATGGGAGTAAACTCGGAGCCATAGTCTCCCCTCAAAGCGAAGTGGTCGAATCCAGAGAAACCCTGGAGGAGGGATTGCGGCAGCTGGAGGAGAAGTATAAAGGAAAAGAAATTCCAAGACCGGACTTTTGGGGTGGATTTTTAGTCCGTCCGCAGTCCATGGAATTCTGGCAGGGAAGACCGAATCGCCTCCACGACAGAATCCGTTATGAATTGCAGGAAGACTGGAACTGGAAGATGCAGCGCCTGGCTCCCTGATCGCAAGGCCGCCGACAGACTGATAAACAACAACCCAAACCGATTCTATAGCGATGAAAGAGTTAATCCTGGTACGACACGCCAAGTCCTCCTGGGAGTACGATGTAAAGGACGCAGACCGCCCCCTCGGCGAGCGGGGTATAGCGGATGCACACCTGATCGCCCAGGCCCTTGAAGAGAACCTGAAGGGGGTTCAGGCCATTTTTTCAAGCCCGGCAAACCGGGCCCTGCACACCTGTATGATTCTGATGCGGGAGATGGGATTGCCCCTGGGGTCACTGCAAGTGGTCCGGGAGTTATACGATTTTTCCGGAGAAGGGGTAAGGGCCCATGTTAGGAGTCTGGAGGATTCCCTCGAAAAGGTCATGCTCTTCGGACATAACCATGCGATGACCCATATGGCCAACAAATGGGGCAGTAAATATCTGGAGAATGTTCCCACCTGTGGGGTGGTGCACCTTTCTTTTAAGGTCAATACCTGGAAGGATATCTCCTATGGGGATACGCTTTATACCGTATTTCCAAAAAACTTGAGATGAAACATGAATAAAAATCAATATGTAAACCGGGAGATCAGTTGGCTGCGTTTTAACGAGCGCGTTTTACAGGAAAGTGTGGATGTGCAGGTCCCCCTGATCGAACGACTGCGCTTTCTCGGCATTTTTTCCAACAATCTCGATGAATTTTTTAAGGTGCGTTATGCCACTGTAAAACGCATTGTGCAGGCCGGTAAATCCGGTAAAAGTGTGCTGGGGGGCGAGCGGGCCAAGGATCTGCTGGATGAGATCACCAGTATTGTCATCCGCCAACAGAAAGACAGTCAGGTGATTCTCAAGCAGATTGAACAAGAGCTTGAAAAAGAGAATATTTTCCTGATTGATGAAACGGAAATTCAGCCCCACCAGGAGGATTTCCTGAAAACCTATTTCATCCAGAATGTGGGGCCTTCCCTGATGACGATCATTCTGAACAGTGTGATGGAATTCCCGACCCTTAAGGATACGGCCGCCTATCTGGCCGTTAAGATGGTTCTGGAAGAAGATAATAGTGCAACCGCCCATGAGGGTCCGAACCAATATGCGCTCATTGAGATTCCCAAGGAAATAGATCGCTTTATTGTCCTGCCCAGGGAGGGCAACCGAAATTACATCATCCTGCTGGACGATCTGATACGGTATTCGCTCAAGAGCATCTTTAATATGTTCTCCTATACCTCCATTTCGGCCCATATGATCAAAATTACCCGGGATGCCGAACTGGATATCGATAACGACCTGAGTAAGAGTTTTATCGAGAAAATTTCGAGCAGTGTGGAAAATCGTAAAATCAGCGATCCGGTGCGATTTGTCTACGACAGTTCCATAGAGGCCGATACGCTCAATTTCCTGAAGGATAAGATGAATATTGAGGATACGGACAGCGTTATTCCCGGTGGCCGGTATCATAATCGAAGGGATTACATGGGTTTCCCAAGCCTGGGGCGCTCAGACCTGATGTATGAACGGATTAAACCCCTGCCTGTGAAGGGTTTAGCCCTCAATGGCAGCCTTTTTGAACATATTGCGGAGAAGGATCACCTGCAGTATGCCCCCTATCATACGTTTATGTATGTGATTAAATTTCTGCGGGAAGCAGCTCTGGATCCCAGGGTTCGAACCATTAAAATTACCGTGTATCGCCTGGCCAATAATTCACAGGTTGCGGCATCGCTGATCAATGCCGCCAAGAACGGGAAACAGGTTACGGTGCAAATTGAGCTGCAAGCGCGTTTTGACGAACGGGCAAACATCGAATATGCCGAGCAGCTTCAGCAGGAGGGCGTCCGACTTATTTTTGGGGTCCCGGGCCTGAAAGTGCACAGTAAAATTTGCGTCATAGAAAGGGAAGAGGGCGGCGTCCTGAAACGCTACGGCTTTATCAGTACCGGGAATTTTAATGAGAATACCGCAAGGATTTATACGGACTATACCCTGTTTACGGCTCATGAAGCCATTTTGAAGGAACTCAATAAGGTGTTTAATTTCTTTGAGACGTCCTATAAGATTTACAAGTACAAACACCTGATTGTTTCCCCTCATTATACCCGGGCCCGTTTTAAAAAACTCATCGATGCGGAAATCGAAAACGCACGGGCGGGGAAACCGGCGTATATAAAAATTAAAATGAACAGCCTCACCTCTTATGATATGGTAGACCTGCTCTATGAAGCCAGTAATGCCGGGGTAAAGATTCAGCTGATCATTCGGGGGATCTGCTGCCTTATTCCGGGCATTCCCGGGATGAGTGAGAATATTGAGGCCATCAGTGTAGTGGATAAGTTCCTGGAACACCCCAGGATCTTTATTTTTGGGAATAATGGTGCGCCTCAGGTCTATATTTCCTCTGCCGACTGGATGACCCGGAATCTGGATTATCGGGTGGAAGTGGGGTGTCCTATTTACGATGAGACCATCAAACAGGAGCTGCTCGACACTTTTGAGATTTCCTGGAAGGACAATGTAAAGGCGCGGGTATTCAATACCCAGCAGGACAATAGCTATCGCGTGAGCGAGGCTCCGGATTTTCGATCTCAGTTTGAGATGTACTCCTACTACGAGAAAAAAAATAAAACACCCGGGTGAAAATACGTAAGTATGCCGCTATCGATATTGGATCCAACGCCATGCGGCTGTTGGTGCACAATATTGTGGAATCGCCGGGGCGTCCGGTACAGTTCTTTAAAAATGCGCTGGTACGGGTTCCGGTTCGCCTGGGGGAGGACAGTTTTGGGATCGGAGCCATTACGGAGCCCAATATCGATCGGGTGATCAAAACCCTGAAGGCATTTTTACTGTTGATTGAAGTGGGAGGTGTTGAGAAGTATCGCGCCTGCGCTACTTCGGCCCTAAGGGAAGCTAGCAATGGCACTGAAATTGTCAGGCGCATCCTCCGGGAAACAGGTCTGGAGGTCGAGCTGATTGATGGACAGCAGGAGGCTGCTATAATCGCAAGCACGGATCTGGCCCGGCTTCTGCAGGAGGATGCGAGTTATTTGTATGTGGATGTCGGTGGGGGTAGCACAGAATTCACCGTCTTCTCCGGAGGGAAGCCGGTACGCTCTAGGTCTTTTCAGATCGGGACCGTTCGCCTGATTAAGGAATGGGTAGCGGAGTCTGAATGGGAAGCCTTGCAACAGTGGGTTACTCAGGGCGTTAAGGGGCTTCCCAGGCTATCGATCATCGGGTCCGGAGGTAATATCAACAAACTTCATAAAATGTCGGGCCGCAAGGTTGGGCAACCCCTTTCTTTTATCTGGCTCAATGCCCAGTATCACTTTTTAAAGAGCATGAGTTACGACGAGCGCATTTCTGAGCTGGGCCTGAATCCGGATCGGGCCGATGTCATTCTTCCGGCCACTGAGATTTTTTTACGCACCGCGCAGTGGAGTGGTGTAAAAAAGGTGCACGTCCCGCAGATAGGTCTCGCGGACGGGATTATTCGGGATCTGTATTTCAGGGCGCAGAATACCTGATATTCCGGGAAAGGGGACAGTGTTTTAAAAGTACCAGGATTCAGGATTCAGGTTGGGGAAACACGCTCAAACGCTCCTATCCGTGAACCGTTTCCGCAGTGCCCAGCCCTTTCATGATTTCCGCTTCATAGACGAGTAACGCTTCCCACTTTTTATCGACTTCTTCCCGATTCCCGTACTGCCGTGCAAATTTCAAAAACATGGTGTAATGCCCGGCTTCACTGATCATAAGTTTTCTATAGAATTCTGCCAATTCCGCATCCTGAAGTTGTTCGGAGAGCAATCGGAATCGCTCACAACTGCGGGCTTCGATAAGGGCGGCATACAACAGCCGATGTACGAGTTGTTCGCTTCGGCTGCCTCCCTTGGGAAAAAACTTCATCAGGGCGATGACATATTCATCCTTGCGATACCTGCCCAGGGTTTTTCCACGGGCGAGAATACGATCGTGAACCATTTTAAAATGCCCCATTTCCTCCCGGGAAAGGGCAATCATTTCCTGAATGAGATCCGGATATTCCGGAAAGGTGACGATCAGGGAAATGGCCGTGCTGGCTGCTTTCTGTTCGCAAAAAGCATGGTCTGTAAGGATTTCATCTATATTTTTCTCAACGATATTCACCCATCGTGGGTCTGTGGGCAGCTTTAAACCGAGCATAGGCCTGTAATTTTAAGACAAAGGTAAAAAGATTCACGCCTGATGCCAAAGACTCCGACCAGGGGGGTGGAGGGCATACCCGAAAGAGTTTGCGGATTGCAGGTGCCGGGGGTTTAAGCCGACGCCCCGAGTTTTGGACCGCCTTATTCCAAAACACCCCTCTTTACAGATCCAGGTCAAAGGTTTGGCGCAGCAGGTCGATGGCCGGGTTTTTCTCCTTGAGCTTCTCGTATTTCTCTTCGGGGGTAAAGGCGTACTGACGGGCCACTTCCTCATTGACGGTAATACCCAGTTGTAAGCTGTAATTATTCAGGGACTTTCTCAGAAAGGTCATCAGGTCCAGCTGATCCCGTTCCACTTCTTTTTTCATGGTGCTGTTCGGCAATTCAATGCTAATGACGTGCCCATCCTTTAATTTTGGGGTATCCGTCGCCAGACTGGAAGCCAGTATTTTTTTTCCTTTAGATTCCGTCAGTTCGGTAAACGCCGTCCAGAGTTCAATCAGTTTTTCGGGATCCACGGCATCCTCCGGTAAATTTTCGGGTTCAGGTTGTTGCGCCTTTTTTTGAGCTTCATATAACTTCTTTGCCCGAATAGAGGAAAGGGAAAGCCCGGAGACTTTGGTCTCCCTGTTATCTTTTAAGGTGATCCTGACAGGTTCTTCAGAGGCCGGGGCTTTTTCAGCGCGTTCGGGTTCGGTGGCAGGAATTTTCGGAGCGTTTGCCGTTCCCGTGGCAGTAACTTCCTCAGATATGGCCGTGGCAGTAGCCCGGGTATCTCCGTGTTGTGTCCCCAACGCTTCCCGATCGGATTCCGCCTGAAAAGCTTCGCCCTCTCCGGTACTATCTTCCGATCTTTCTAAGGCTGGGTTCTCCCCGGATACGGGAGCCTGGTTTTTCGTTTGTTGAAAGGTCAGCGGTGCCGAAGGGGGCTGCCCATGAAAGCGGGATGCGGGAATCAGGGGGATGTCCTGCTCACTGCCCTTTTTTTTTTCAGCCACTCCTATAGAGGCGAGTTGCATCAGGCATAATTCTACAAGGAGCCTGTGGTTACTGCTCGATTTGTAGTTCAGTTCGCAGGTATTCGCCAGATCCAGCGCTTTTAGAAGAAAGTCAGAATCTACTTTTTTGGCCTGTTCCAGAAACTGTTCTTTCACGGCATCACTCGTGTCCAAAAGGGCAATCGTCTGGGCATCGCGGCAGACCATCAGATCCCGAAAATGAGAAGCGAGGCCATTGATAAAATGGTGTCCCTCAAAGCCGGCGCTGAGCACCTGATTAAAATAAACCAACAGTCCGGGGATGTCATGGGCCAGAATAAGTCGGGTCGTCTGAAAATAAACCTCTACATCGAGGACGTTTAGGTTTTCAGCTACAGCCTTGCGGGTTAAGGTGTTCCCCGCGAAACTGACCACCCGGTCGAATATCGAGAGCGCGTCCCGCATGGCCCCATCCGCTTTTTGAGCGATAATATGTAAGGCGTCTTCCTCCGCCTGAATGCCCTGTTCCAGGGCTATTTTTTTCAGATAATCCACCGCATCCGTCGTCGTAATCCTTTTGAAATCAAAGATTTGACAGCGGGAAAGGATGGTGGGAATGATCTTGTGTTTTTCGGTAGTGGCCAGAATAAAAATGGCATGTGCGGGCGGCTCTTCCAGGGTTTTGAGAAAGGCATTAAACGCGTTTTGAGAGAGCATATGCACCTCATCGATGATATAGACCTTGTACTTTCCCGTCTGGGGTGGAATGCGCACCTGGTCGGTCAGGTTCCGGATATCATCCACGGAGTTATTCGAGGCCGCATCGAGTTCAAAAATATTAAAGGCAAAATCTTCACCTTCCTGCTCATGACCGTCCTCATTAATCTTTTTGGCGAGTATGCGCGCACATGTCGTTTTCCCCACGCCTCTGGGGCCACAAAACAACAGGGCCTGAGCCAGATGGTTCTTTTCGATAGCATTCAACAGCGTTTCCGTGATGGTCTGCTGACCAACCACTTCCTCAAAATGCTGAGGTCTGTATTTTCGGGCGGATACGATAAAAGGTTCCATCATTAAGGGCGCTGGTCTTGAAGTTTTTGTGCCTTCTCACAAATATACATATCACATTGGGAATCCGCACCGGATCTGTGGCAGGAATCCCGATTTTATCAACAATTGGAGTACCTTTGCCGCACAGCAGGTCGGCCTGTCGCCCCGGCTTTCGAGGCGGGGAGGAAAGTCCGGACACCACAGTGCAGCATAGCGGGTAACACCCGTCCACCGCGAGGTGCGGACCAGTGCAACAGAAAGCAAGTACAGTTCGGCTGTAGTGAAATCGGCAAACTCTATGCGGTGCAACGCCATGTAGGTCGGCATTTGAGGGCTGCACGCCCGAGCCGACGGGTAGGCGGATTGAACCCCGGGGTAACGCGGGGTCTAGATAAATGACGGGAATCCCGGCCTTCGGGTCGGGCATACAGAATCCGGCTTATGACCTGCTGTTTTTTTTATACTTCAGGGCCTGAAAAAACTAAAAATGGTGCTGCCGTATTTCCGGGCAGATTCGAAGTGTTCTAATTCGCTCAGATCCCTTTGTGCGCTGTGTTCGATAACAAGGATTCCCTCTTCTTTTAATAAATCTCTTTCAAAACACAGGGAGACAATCTCGCGGAGTTGCTCCTGGGAAAAATCGTAAGGGGGATCTGCAAAAATCAGGTCAAAAGACTCCGCACATCGCTTTAGAAAGGCGCTCACGTCCCTTTTAAAAACACTGACAGGGACTTCGAGGGTGCGGGAGGATTGCTCAATGAATTTCACACAACCGGCATGGGCATCCACCGCAACGACATGAGGGCATCCCCGGGAGGCACATTCATAACTCAGGTTACCCGTGCCCGAGAATAAATCCAGCACACTGCTTTGGGGCCAGTACATCTCGTGTCCGAGGATGTTGAAGAGCGCTTCTTTGGCGCGGTCTGTGGTAGGGCGAACCGGAAGACTCTTGGGGGCGCTGAGTTTGCGGCCTTTATGTATTCCTGAAATGATGCGTATCACAAGGCGTTGATCAGGGTAAAGTCAATCCCGTCTGCTTCGCCGGCATAGGCCAATGAAGAGTCCGGGGGCACAAAAAGCGAAACGTTCTCCAGGTACTCCGTACAGAGTTCGTAAATCCGGTCTCCTGCGGTAACCTCCCCCAGAAGCCTTAGTTTAAGGGTCTCAGGATCGAGTTCGAGCTGTTCCAGGGTAAAGAGCAGAAAGTACATGATGTCTTCGGGACTACTGAAGACGAAAGAGTTGAAAAAAAGGAGTTTCTTATTCGAGAAGACGGCGAGATCCATTTGGGATTCTGCTACATGCAAATAAGCGAGGGTTCCCTGCCGGCTGCTCGGTAGTTTTATCAGCGTTTCCAAAAGTACCGTGCCGCTGTGTTTGAATTCAAAAGCTCCAAAGGTGTCGAAAAGATAATTGTTCACATTGGCGAAGGGTACATAAACATTGGCCGAATCCAGCCCTTGTATCGGGTCGTAATCCAGGTGATCCGTTCCCAGAATTTTAGCGTTGTATTTCAGGTAATTGGCTAAATGATCCGGATCAAAAAGAGGCATTGGAACCAGGGTAAAGAGCGTATTGCGATGTATGCTGATGACTTCTGAATACGCATAGTCCAGAATTCCCTTTTCCAAAAAATCCTCCTGTATGATTTTGTGAAGGCTAAAAGGACTCATTTCTTTTTCAAAAACCCGGGAGTGGGAATGGACCAAAGAATTGGCAATAGTGTCCAGTACACAAAAAGAAAGTCCATTCAGGCTTACCTGAATGGACAACTTATGATACCCGTTCGGTCGCTCTTCCAGACCGCTATTGATCTCCTTTTTTGTCATATATAGGGGGCCAGTTACCACTGGTGCTCACCTCAGTAAGGGACCCTACTTTTATTTCGGATCCGTTTACCTCCTCAACACTCACCTGTGCATTCTCTCTGGAGAGCAGGTCTTTAGGTTGATCGCTAAGGACAACAGATTTCGGCACCTTGACCTCAAAAACAGGTGCCCGGTAGCCGCTTTTCTCGACGATATCCGCTTTCATGGTGAATTTTTCGTTATTCGGTGCATAGGGCACATTCATCATGCTTTTATAACGATCACTATTCTTAAACAAGGAATCTTTAACAGAGACGAAACCTAAGGTGTCTATGATCTTGACTTCTTTCAACATGTCAATCTGATACACCTTGTCAAACTCCATGAAGGAAGAATCCCTTTGCTGGGTAATTGTATATCTTCCGGTGTCTACAAAAGCCACCAGCGACTCGAAGTTGTTCGCGTATCTTCCGTTGACGGTTTTGTAGGCGTCCTGGGCGTTGCGAATGTCTTTCAACCGGTCGATAACCTCTGCAAATCGTTCTTTTTTAATTTTATCAAACTCGATGGGGCCGGTGACGGACCTGTAGATCATATACCCTAAGAAAATGCATACGATCCAAAGAACAATCTGAATTATGGATTTCATTCTAGAAAGTGTTAAGTTGACTTTTGGTTAAACACAAATCTACAATTTTTTTTGAATCGTGAAAGGGTTTCCCCTAAAATCATCCCTATCTTTGAGCGCCTATGGATTCCCTTTCCGCAGCCGCTTTTCTGAGACTTTTAAAAGAAAAATTTCCTCATACACCTACTGAAAAACAGGATCAGGCCCTGAAGGATATGGCCGCTTTCCTGGTCGGGGGCGATACCCGGGAGGTGTTTCTGCTCAAAGGGTATGCCGGAACCGGAAAAACAACCCTGCTGGGTACGCTCATAAAAAACCTCTGGCATATCCAAAAAAAAGCCCTGCTGATGGCTCCCACAGGACGAGCGGCCAAAGTTATGTCCTCTTACACGGGTGCCAAGGCACACACCATCCACCGCCAAATTTACTTTCCGAAAAAGGACCGTTCCGGCGGGGTAAAGTTCACCCTGGCGCCCAACAGGCATCGCAATACGGTATTCCTTATTGACGAGGCTTCGATGATCCCCGATACCCCTGTAGACACGGCTAAGGGGAACACAAATTCCCTTTTGGATGATCTGATCACTTTTGTTTCTTCGGGCCATAAATGCCAGCTGATTTTTATCGGAGACACCGCCCAACTTCCGCCGGTCAAGCTTTCCCTGAGCCCGGCCCTCGATGCGGCCAGGCTGGAGCTCCAGTACGGGAAAGAAGTAAAGGAAATTGAACTGGATGAAGTCATGCGGCAGGCCGAAAATTCCGGCATTTTGATGAATGCCACCCGCCTGAGGGAAATCCTGCGGGATACGGTTTTGGAATCGTTTGGCTTCAGCTTGTCCGGGTATACGGATATTGTCCGCCTCACCGACGGTTACGAGATTCAGGATGCCTTAAACGAGTCATTCTCCCAGAACGGAAAGGAAGAAACCGCAGTCATTGTGCGGTCCAACAAGAGGGCTAACCTCTATAACCAGAATATCCGGACCCGGCTGTTATTCCTGGAAAACGACCTGGCCGCGGGGGATTATATGATGGTGGTCAAAAACAATTATTTCTGGCTCAAAAGCAGTTCTGAGGCGGGGTTTATCGCCAATGGGGATATCCTGGAAATCCTGGAAATCTTCGCCTTTAAGGAATTGTACGGCTTCCATTTTGCGGAAGTTCGGGTGCGTATGGTCGACTATCCGGGTATGGAACCCTTTGAAACCGTTCTCCTGCTCGATACCATAACCACGGAAGGACCTTCCCTTTCCTATGAGGACGGGAACCGGTTGTACCAGGAGGTGATGAAGGATTACCAACACGAGAAATCCGGGTATAAAAAATTTCTGGCCATCAAGAACAATCCTTTCTTTAATGCCCTGCAGGTGAAGTTTTCCTATGCCATAACCTGTCATAAAGCCCAGGGCGGACAGTGGGAAACTGTTTTTGTCGAGCAACCTTATCTTCCCGGCCCTCCGGACCGCGAATACCTCCGCTGGTTGTATACAGCCGTGACCCGGGCGCGCAACAAACTCTACCTCATCGGCTTTCAATCCGATTTTTTTCTCACTGACGAATAACCTATTTTTAGTGCAAAACCCTGAGGGATGAGCGGTGAAACTATGATTAGCGTTTTTTTGGGGATCGGACTGGCAGCCTCTGCCGGATTCCGTGTTTTTGTCCCCCTTTTTGCCCTCTCCCTGGCCTCCTATGCGGGCCTCTGGGATTTGAATGAAAACTGGCAGTGGATGGGCAGCCTTTCGGCTGTGATCATCATGGGGGTGGCCACCATGGCAGAAGTCTTCGGGTATTTTATTCCCTGGTTTGACAACCTGCTCGACTCGGTAGCTATTCCCCTGGCTGCCCTGGCGGGTACAGCCGTTATGGTCTCTACCCTGACGGGTATGGACCCTGTGATCACCTGGACGCTGGCGATTATTGCGGGGGGAGGCACCGCAACGGCTATCAAAGGCGCTGCCGCAGGAACCCGTTTGACCTCCACCGTAACCACGGGTGGCGTGGCTAACCCGGCCGTTTCTGCCGTAGAGACGGCTGCAGCTACAACCATCAGTCTGGCTTCTGTTCTGGTCCCTGTACTGGCCGCGGTTCTGGTGATCATTGTTCTCGCCTTCGTCTTTCGCATCTATCGCAAACTTAGGCCCGGCCGCAGGAGTTCTTAAATAATCAGATAAACGTACCTTTGTTCAACTCATTTTCCTAAGCGAAGTATTTTGAAAACCATTGCGATGATTCCGGCCCGTTACGCGGCATCCCGATTCCCGGGAAAACTAATGCAGGATCTTGCCGGAAAACCGGTCATTGTGCGCACCTATGAGGCTGCGAGAGATACCGGTCTTTTCGATGCGGTCATTGTGGTAACGGACAGCGATATTATCGCGGAGGCTGTCCAAAGGGCAGGGGGGCAGGTGGTCATGAGCCGGGAGGAACACGAAACCGGGAGTGACCGCCTGGCCGAAGCCGTTGTAGATATAGATACCGATATCGTGGTGAACGTACAGGGAGACGAACCTTTTACGGAAGCGGAAAGCCTGGAGAAACTGATCCGTGTATTCCGTGAAGATCCGGACCAACAGGTGGACCTGGCTTCCCTCATGACCGAAATCAAGGATCCGGAAGATATTGCCAACCCCAACACGGTGAAAGTGATTACAGATAAGGATGGGTTTGCCCTCTATTTTTCCCGGGCCCCCATTCCCTATCAGCGGGCTGAAGAGCCCCGGGCCGTCTATTTCAAACACAAAGGGGTCTATGCTTTTCGAAAGCAGGCACTGCTCGATTTCCGGCGACTGCCCATGCTCCCCCTGGAGGCTGTGGAAAAGATTGAAGCGATACGCTTTCTGGAGTACGGGAAAAAATTAAAAATGGTACAAACCCGGATATCGGGTATCGAAATCGATACACCCGAAGATTTGGAAAGGGCGAAAGCGGCATGGACCTGAACTTTAAAGACATAACCACTATCGGTTTTGATGCCGATGACACGCTCTGGGTCAATGAGACGTACTTCCGGGAAGCGGAGGAGGCATTCACGGCCTTACTGGAACCCTATGAGACCAAGAACACCATAGATCAGGAGCTTTTCCGAATGGAAATGCGCAACCTGGAACTCTACGGGTATGGCATTAAGGGTTTTATGCTTTCGATGATCGAATCCGCTTTGGAGCTTTCCAATGGACGTGTCCCCCAAAAGACCATCGCCCAAATTCTCGATTTGGGCAAGAAAATGATTTCGCATAAACTGGAACTGCTGGACGGGGTAGAGGAGGTATTGGAAACCCTTTCGAAGAAATACAGACTCCTGGTGCTCACCAAAGGAGACTTGCTCGACCAGGAACGCAAACTCCAGAATTCAGGCCTGATCGATTACTTCCATCATGTAGAAGTGTTGAGCGATAAAAAAATGAGTAATTACAAGCGCCTTTTGGAGCATCTGGAGGTGGAGACCTCTGAATTCCTGATGGTGGGTAATTCCCTTAAGTCCGATGTGCTGCCCATACTGGAGCTCGGGGCCCGGGCCATTCACGTGCCCTTCCATACCACCTGGGTGCATGAGGAAGTGCACCCGGAGGAGCATTCCAATGCCCACCTGACGATATCGGGATTACGAGATTTGTTAACGCATTTAAATTAGAAGAGTACCATTGAAAGATGCACTGAACATAAAGGCCGCACTACAGGGAAAAAAACCCCGGAATTTTCCGATGGTCTCCCGTGTGGTCTATGGCCCCGGGAGTTTTGACCAGTTTTGACCCCCCATATTGACCACAAAAGTTGCCCTTTTTTGGGGGACCCCCCCCAACTTGGCTGGGTCAGAACTTTGGCTACAG
>CAKZOC010000249.1 GCA_937136025.1 uncultured Bacteroidota bacterium | reverse complement strand
ATATTGCAGAACAAAAAAATTTAAAAATTTTTGTAGATCACACGTTCATTTATACAGGTTCTGTCAGGAAAATTAAAGCCTGGATTGAGATATTGCCAAAAAGCGATGTTGATGTTAGACCTTTTGCTCATTAAATCAAGATTAATCTGTTTTCCTATTGTAAGCTCGGAATTATCTGAAATAATCTTAAAATCAAAAGGAGGTTCAGTATTTATTCCACTAGCGGTAATGGCAGAGAAAGTTGAATCAATGTTATCAGAATTAAATAATATTCTGTTGTATTTACCAGATTCTTTTATATCATCAATTGGAGGATTGACAGATAAAAGTTCCAAAGTGGTATTTCCTAAATGAAATGCAGCATCATATACAACATTATTACCAAATATGTCAAAGGGTTCCCATTCAACAGGTAGTTGAAGGGTGTCACGAAGAAAATCACTTAAATGATTTACTTTAATTGAATCTTCAAGATAAATTTCAAAAATGGAGATGCCTTTAGTTATAGGGGGCGACACAACTTTTTTGGGTGGTTGATTACATGAAGAAATGACTAAAGTTATCGCTAATGAGAAAAAGTATCGAATCATTGTTTTTGAAATGAATGCTTTCAATTGATTAAAGCTTGAAATTATAATGTTATTTAAAAATATATCAATGGTATAGGGATATTCCTAAACATAAAAGATCTCGTCTTCCCTCAGCAACCCTTCATTCCTTAGTCGTAAAATGATCTGCGCCACGGTAATCACATCCTGTTCGCAGTATTTGATGATGCGCTCCAGATTCTTGTCTTCGTAATAGACTTGCCGTACCATACTGCCGTCAATATCTTCTTTGGGGGAGGGGATACCCAGTACATGGGCCAGGAGTTTTAGCGAGGTGAAATTTTTGAAATCACCGAATTTCCAGAAGTTTGATTTTTAATATATAACCGGATATGGGGGTCCATGGAAGTGAATGCTGGTATAACCTATTGGGTGGGCATATGGGATAGCTGAAAAAAACTACATTCCAACTATCAATTTAATGTTGAAACCAATAAGTTTTTGGCATACCAACAGCCAACAAATAGTATATGGCGTGTTTAATGCGCTATAAAGTCTTTTTCGCCGTTTTTATATCACAATTATTCCAGTATGAATACTAAACGCGTTACAAGCCCATGATTAAACCCTTGCTGCTCAAAACGATCAAGAGTCGAATACCTGTAGTTTACATTTACCTGAATGGCTGGGACAGGACTCCAGTTTAATCCAACTGAAAAGGTGTTCATTTCACCACCATCTATACCGTTATCGGTTAGATCAATGGATGACCATCTACTATAGACATCCAGTTCTCCCCAGCCCCCAGAATTGACACCCTTGGCCACACCAACCCGATCAAAAGTAGCACTGCGTTTATTATACCCACGCATCTCTCCTGTAAGCACATAGGACACCACCACATAGTAACCCTTAAAACTTGGGTCGTTGAAGGTGGCGGAATTAACGTTGGATTGGATATATTCCCCCATCAATATGAAAGGTCCTTTTCTCCATACCATTTCAAGCCCGTAGTGAAATGAAGATTCCGCATCAATCTGTTCAGTATCAACCGAAACCGGACCGTTAAAAATCTCGGTTTTAGTTTGGTAACGGATCCCACTGGCTGCGTTGGAATACCGGCCTGAAATCCCCAAATGCAGCAAATTACTTTCATCTTCGGATATAAATGGCAGTCCGGTTATTCTCCCGGTAAAGATCGTAGGGTTATCAGAAATCGAACGTCCTTCTTCAATCCAGTTATTAAAAACTCCGGCTGACCAGGTCATTCGCTCCCTGGCGATGGTGTTGTTGACAACGACCCCAATATTTCTTGCAGGTAAAAGGCCATCTGCAACTGAGGCACGTTCCTGTTGACCGGGTTCGTATATCATGGCTGATAATCTTGAAATGGAAATAGTCTCCTTTGTTTTACCTAAACTCAAAGTTGCCTTACCAATAGGAATGCTCACCCTGTAATCATAAAGGATAAACTCATCCACATTGTCTTCCTGCCCAAACCCACGTTCAAAAGCTTTGGTCCCGAAACTAAAAAGATAGGTCCAGGGCTTCTTGAAATTGAATGTGCCCCCCAAACCTGCCCGGAATCCGCGAACGGAACCTCCATCAAATTCGTCCAGGTCACCAACCTGATCTTCATTATTGCTGTCTTGTGAGAACCATCGGGTATTATCCAGTATTATAGCACCTCCAAAAACTCCCGTAATTGGCTTGGTTCTGAATACATTCCATTTTCGTTTATTTTGATAGGATAATGGCAATGCAACGGCTGGTGGAGCATAGGATTTCCAGCCGCTTATTTGCTCCTCGGGATCCAAATCAATTCTGGTTAGTTTATTAAGCTCAACCTCACCTCTGGAAACTGCAAAGACCGCATATGATTTAGTGTCAAGCATAATATCCGCATTGGTGCGGGGATCCTGATCGAGGATAATAAACCCAGCCTCACTGCCCACCTGGAGTTGGCCAAGGATATAGCCCGCTCTGGCGTCAAAAGTGATGTCAGCTTCTTTCATGTCGACCTTATCCCTGGTTACGAGTTCAAGCTTCCTATTCTTAATAAGAATGCTCACTACCAGGTCCTCTGTCGATTTGGTTTGATCTATTACGGTGACATTACGTATCAAGATATTTTGCATATCGACCTTTATGTCCTGAGAAATCCCCAATAAGGGTACCAGGATCAGAATAGCCGTACATAGAATCTTAGACTTTAACATCAATGGTGGGGTCAGTATTAATTAACAGGTTCTGGCATTGGAAAGGTCCAGCTTCCATTCAGGATTTCCTGTCTCGGCCTATAGAGCCTTACGATGTAGTTCCATCCCGGGACAATTGGAATGAAGTTGGGTTGTTTGGGGTCGCCACCAAAATGAATGGTTGTACTTCCGTCTTTGTTTTTTTCTGAGGTCACATTGTTAAAAGAATAAGCCTTGTATTCATTAAGCGGTATCCAACCTTTATCGTCATAAAGCGTAACCGACCAAAAGGCATCCACAGGTACGTCCTTGACGGTAACTGTGTACGGGGTCTTTCCATCATTTTTTTCAGGAACAAAGTTCTGATAGGCAGCATCCTTTTCCGGTAATGCACCCCAGCCATAGGCCGCGCCAAGCGTCCAGTAAACCGGGTCCAGTTCTTCTTTCACGCCAAATGCTTTTCCCCAATTTAGATTAATTGATCCGGTAAAATTGATCCGGTTTCGTGCTTCCTCCACTTCTTCTAGCTTCCATCCAGGTACTTCAAAACTTCCTATGTTGTCCTGTTGGAAAGTTACCTCATCCTGTAGCTTTTGTGCGGCCGCTACATCAGCTGCATCATTAGGATCCACAAAGGTGCGAATGCACACTAAAGCATACCTCGATCCTACATTTTCTTTTGTTAGTGTACCTTTCTTTGGACCGTAGAACCCCCAGATTGAATGATTCTGACTAACGATCATAATTGATTGATAGCGCCCATTATTCTCTGGCAATTCAACTGTCAGCGGGGAGGTCAGATCAAACACACCAAAAGAATAGTACGTGTCTCTGTTTCCTCGTATGGTGACCTGATTGTTTACATCGTATGCTGCGCGATTGTGATGTAACTTTCCGAAACAGTCGAATTTTTGGATATAACCTGTCATCTGCATATCCGATTCAGCCCGAACATAATTTTGAGGAGTGACCTTAACATAGTCCAGTTTATGTACTGGCGTTGGAGCAAACTGTGCTTGCACTGGTGTTAAGGCAAAGATTGAAAGCACTGCAATAAGCAATGCTGTAGTAATTTGTTGTAATCTTGATTTTGTTTTCATACTATCTATTCATTTATTATTATTTCACTTTTGTAATTTCACTAGGTCTCCAGCTTTTGTCTATCCATGCTTCCAAAGGTCCATACATACGCAGTGCAACAAACCAGCTTTTTCCGGGAATAGTTTGTAGCCAATTTTTCTCAAAACCAGCCGGTGCTTCAGGAGCGAAATAGATATCATAAGATCCATCTTCATTCATTTTAAGACCTTCGGTTTGACTGCCAACTGTTGGAAATTTCTGGTCTGTCTGTAGTTGTGAACGCGTTTGTGTGTCGTATGCGGTTAATGCCCAGAAATTATTGACAGGTGGATTAGCCGGAATATGGATTTTATAGGTAAGTGCGCCATCCATAGGTTGTTTTGCAGCATCTACATAAGCCATACAATAATCAGACCCAGCTCCGGGAACAGTAACGGCCATTGCCGGTGTAACAGCTGTATAGGGATAATGGAAAGTTACCTTGGCATCAGTATTCATCGTTTGTCCGTCTTTGCCGTTGAAGAATACGTTTTTATCAACCCATCCCATCATCCAGGCGCTGTTTGAACCAGGATAAGTTTCTATTCCTTTCATATTATCAACACTTCCACTAACCCTTGGGTACCAAAGTATCGATCGGGCGGTGGCATTTGCTATGGCAACGGCATCAGTTAAAATGCGTTTCATCCGTTCATCAGGATTAAATTCCTTGCCTTTTTCTATTCCTATCGAAGCCAGTAGTCCGCGCGTTTCTGCATCAATCATTTCCAATGGTTCTTCCTGAATAACAGTATTTACATGCTCATAAAAATGATAATCGTTGTCGTGGATTGTATTTAACTCTTTCCCTGATCCACTGATAAACTCCATTTTTTTAGGATTGTCTTTCTCCGCTAAAGGATAAACTTTTAGATTTTCTGTTATGTTCTTAACCGCAGCTTCCATACCATTGGCGATGGAGCCACGCATAAATGTCCAAACTCGGTAAGTAGGTGATTTTACCACATAATAACCTGTTGGAATGTCTCCCTCGTAGCCCGGTGGTAGTATTAAGAATTTTCCGCCTTTGCCCTTATCAGGCCCCAAAGGACCTACATCCTGCATGTACCTAAACCATGCATCGTTAAAAGCGCCCAACATACCCGGTGGTACTTCAACAACCGTTGCTCCGGTTTCTTTCAAATTAAAGGTTGGTAATACATAAAGCGTAGAGGTGTTACCCGTTAAGAAATAAGGCTTCGAATCCATTAATTTGTCATAAATAAGAACCTTATTATTGTGGTTAGTCCCAAGAGCTTCAGGTCCCACCATAAGTTGTCTCACAGAAGCTGCAGGCATACATTTTAAAAAGACATCCACACCACGCATCCTGTCCAGATTGTCGTAAACCAATTCTGCGGTTTCAGGAAGCGGAGCCCCATCTGTGAATTTCAAGGTTCCAATGGAAGTCTCAACTACGTCAGGCGTATGAAGTCCTTCCGGTAATTCTGTTGTTTGAGCGTAAGTATTTAGCTCTTTAGCTGCAGGCTTTGATTCTTCTGTTGTTTTGCTATTGTCCTGGCATCCTACGAACCCCAGTGATAATAGTCCAATTACCAATAATTGCTTTTTCATATTGTTGATTTTAAATTTATCTATGTGTTTTCCTCAGGAAAACAAGTTTTTAATGCTTCATCGCCATAGAGGGTAGCGACCCAAACACGAGTGATCGCATCTCGAACTTCTTTTTGGCTGCCACGAGGGTTGCGACCAAAGTGGTGTCTGACCATTTCCGAGTCCATGCGGTTGAGTGCCATCGCTACAGGACTGGCATCGAAGGGTTTGATCAAACCGGATTTCTGTTGATGTTCGATCTGGTGCGTTACAGCATCATCGAAGTCCTTTGCGAAACTTGTCCATGCTTTTTCCAGTCGTTCATTCATGGGAGCAGCATCTAAGACAGCACGCAGAATGGGCCCATACTGATAGCTTACCTCTACCATGTTTCCCAGCGATTCCACGAGTAGCGGAATAGGGTCACCCTCTCCAGTCAACCAGGCTCCTGTGGCGGCCATAATCTTCTCTTTAAATTCGTTGAGAAGGTGCACCATCATAGCGGGTAGGTCCTCGTAGTATCGATAAAATGCCGACCGGCTGCTTCCTGCCCTTGCCATCAGTTCGTTAACCGTCAATTTGCGATATGGATGTGTCCAGAGATAATCCAATGCAGCATCAAGAATAGATTGACGAGTTATATCAGATTTGCGGATTGAGGTACTCCTCTTCAGAACGATTTTTGGTTTGCCATTTTGTTTTTTTGACATTGTGTTATTAAAATTTGACAGTGTGTCACAAATATACGACATTGTGTTATTAATACAAGGCAGATGTGGAATGAATATTATATGAATTACGGGGAAAAGAGGTGAGGCTCAGAATATGTGCCTCCAATCACGATCAGTTTTTTCTGTTGTGGTTAACACCTTAATGTGGTTGAGAAAATAACTTTACAAGGGGTAAATATCATTACTTTCGTAGTATTGGCGCATCAGCGGACACTCCGAGTGGGAAAGAACGATTTAGGTTTTTCTTATTTATTAAACACTAAAATCCCATTGAAAAAGCACTATTATTATTACCATTTTGCAATTTGAAAAAAAATGGGCTGGTTGTATATGTCTATACAAGGACGATCTGGTCCTCGCCCAGCAGGGATTCATTCCGGAGCCTGAGAAAAACCTGCGCCACCGTGATCACATCCCTTTCGCAGTAATGGACGATACGTTCCAGGTCCTTCTCTTCATAGTACACATCTCTTACCATACTCCCGTCAATATCTTCTTTTGGGGAGGGTATTCCCAGCACGTAAGCCATGAGTTTTAGCGAGGTGTAGTGCTTAAAATCGCCGAATTTCCAAAGCTCCATGGTATCGAGGTGTGGAATTTCCCAGGGTTTCTTTCCAAACATCAGAAGTTTTTCAGGTATCGGAACGCCGAGAATAATCATGCGTCTGGCGAGGTAAGGAAAATCAAACTCCTTCCCGTTATGCGCACACAACAAATGCCGCCGCTCGCTGAAGTGAGATTCCAGCAATCCGCTGAATTCCCTCAGCAGGGCATCCTCCGCACCTGTAAAGCTCCGAACGCGAAACGTACGCCCGTCCTGCGTCTGGAGAAAGTAGCCTACAGAGATACACACGATGAGACCAAATTCTGCCCATATGCCTGCGCGCTCATAATATTGTTCAGGTGTATATTCGTCTTTGCGCTGGTATTTGGTTTTAAGCGCCCACAGCTCCTGCGCCTCCTCGGGAAGCGTATTAAATTCGGGGGACTGGGGAACCGTTTCTATATCCAGAAAAAGAATGTCTCCCAGGGGAATTCCATCAATCATATCTAAACCATTTACCCATTAAGGACGAAATTTACGTCCAGATTCCCGTTGTCCCTAACCTGTCAGAAGTACAAAATATATCAATTTCATGTAAAACCCCGTGGACCGACTGCTCAGTTTGTTTCTGAAATCCGATGGGGTCGCCGGAGTCGACTTTCCCGGACCGGGTACGCGATATCCTCGTCCAATTACATCTTTATACAGGGAGTGGGTCCATTTAAACAAAAAACAAACCCTGGAGTCGGTTCTCAGGTGAATAAAACAGTCTGGCCCGAAGGGCTTTCGTAGTTTAAAAGCCATTTTTTACGATGAAGACCCCCGGCATAACCCGTAAGCGAGCCATCCGCCCCTACCACTCTGTGGCAAGGAATTAAAATCCAAAGCGGGTTTTTCGCATTGGCCCCGGCCACCGCTCGGACCGCTTTGGGATCCCCCAATTTCTTTGCCAGATCCATATAGGAAATTCTTTTTCCGTAGGGTATTTCCAAAAGGGCCGCCCAGACTTTGTGTTGAAAAGGGGTGCCCTCGGGGTTTAAGGGTACCTCAAATATTTTCCGGGAGCCTTCGAAATATTCGTTGAGTTGCTCGCAGACGGGTCTGAGTGCTTCGGGAATGGCTCGCTTTAAGGCGCGGTCGTCTGAAACCCGTATTTCTGTGATTCCCTTATCGGAACCCCGGATGCAGGCAATCCCCAAAGGGGTTTCCAGGACGGCTTCGTACATGCTTTATTCAATTATTCCGGAACGCTTGGCCCGTTCTTCCCATTTGCGGCGGGCGAGCAGTTGCAAGTCTTCCACATTATCACTTTCATCCATGATCTCGAGCCCCAGGAGGGTTTCAATGACGTCTTCCATGGTCACCAACCCGCTCACGGTGCCGTATTCATCCACCGCAAGCGCAATATGCTCCCGTTTGCGTATAAAAATCTCAAAAAGCTGGGGGATGGGGGTATCCCGATTTGTGACCAGTATTTCCCGTTTGATCTCAGAAAGGGGTTTCTGGCCGTTTTCTCCAATGATTTCCTCGAGGACATTGTCTTTAAGGACAAAGCCGGTAATACTATCTTCCCGATCTCCGTGGACGGGAATACGTGAAAAACGAAGCCGGGGATTGTCTTTAAAAAATGCCTCAATACTCTGTTTTTCCGGAGCAATCTTCATCACGGTTCGGGGCGTCATGATGTCCTTGACAAGAACCTCTTCAAACTGCAGTAAATTTTTGATCACCTTAGACTCTGATTCTTCAAAAACCCCTTCTTCATGGGCTATATCAGCCATGGCACTAAAATCCTCCCGACTCAGTACACTGCCGTGATGACTCTTGCCGATTAAACGGGTAAAGAGTTGAAGAAGCCAAAGGATTCCGGTGATTTTCAAGAGCCAAACCATCCATTTTAAAACTACAGCAGAGAATTTGGCCAGTTGCTTCCAATAGGTCGCGCCGATGGTTTTAGGTATAATTTCAGAGGTAATCAAAATAAGCATCGTCATGACTGCAGACACGACGCCCACCATAAGATCTTCTGTAAAGGGAACCCCGAAAATAGTGCGTTCCGTTTGCCCATAGATTTCACTGTACGCGACCTTGGCCTGCACACCCACCAGAATGGCCCCGACCGTATGGGCGATGGTATTCAGGGTGAGAATGGCGATCAGGGGTTGATCGACATCCTTTTTCAGTTCCTCAAGAACTACGGCATATTGTTTCCCCTCCTTTTTCTTGATGTTGATAAAGGTGGGGGTAATACTCAATAAAACAGCTTCCAGGATGGAGCATAAAAAGGAAAAGAAAATGGAAACGAAAGCGTAAATCAGCAATAACCCCATAGTGTATTCTTATATCAACCCAAGATACAATTAATACGATACAATGTCCATTTCAAAAATAGCGCTTTTTTATACCTATTGGTTTAAAAGGCTTTTGAATACGAACCAAAATCCGTTAGCGATTCAAAAGCAGGGAAGCCTCTTTCGCAAAATATGTAGCAATCAGGTCGGCACCCGCCCTTTTAATACCGGTCAGTTGTTCCATCATCACACTATCGTGATCCAGCCATCCCCGCGCTGCCGCAGCCTTCACCATAGCGTATTCCCCGGAGACCTGATACACGGCAATCGGTACGTCAAAAGCTTCCCGCAAGTCTCTGACGATATCCAGATAGCAAAGCCCCGGCTTGACCATAACGATATCCGCACCCTCTTCGATATCGGCAGCAGTTTCCAGGAAGGCTTCCCGACGATTCCCGGGATCCATCTGATACGTCTTCTTATCTGAAGGTACATCCTCGCTATGGGCAGGAGCCGAGTCGAGCGCATCCCGAAACGGACCGTAAAAGGCACTGGCATATTTTGCGCTGTAACTCATAATACCTGTATTTTCAAATCCCTCAGCATCCAGAGACCTCCGGATTCCCAGTATTCGACCATCCATCATATCGCTGGGCGCAACCATATCGGCTCCGGCCTCGGCGTGAGAAACACTCATCGCGCTTAGGATTTCCACCGTCGGATCATTCAAAATCTGACCTTTTTCTACGATCCCATCATGCCCAAAACTCGAATACGGATCCAGGGCGACATCTGTTAAAACATACATATCCGGGCAGGCGTCCTTTACCGTTTTTATGGCCCGCTGCATAAGACCTTCCCGATTTAAGGCCTCTTTTCCGGTGTTGTCCTTCAGGGCCTCCGGCACTTTTACAAAGAGCAGTACCGCCTTTATTCCCAGATCCCAGAGCAGGGTTACCTCTTTTGAAATACAATCCAAACTCAGTCTGAAATATCCCGGCATCGAGGGAATCTCTTCTTTAACGCCCTGCCCCTCCACGATGAAAAGCGGGGTCAGAAAATCCTCAGGGCTCAGGTGGGTTTCCCGCACTACAGCACGTATGGCGGAATTACTCCTCAATCTTCGGTTTCTTCTCAATGGATACATAGATGTCCTTCTTAAGTTTTAGGATCCGGAAGGCGAAGTTCTGCCTTCATATACGTTACAGCCCGGCCGCCTATATGCACCCGGTCTCCGTGATATTCGCAACGCAGCATACCCCCGCGTACAGAGCGTTGATGCGCCATCATCCTGGTTTTCTTTAAACGTTCGTGCCAATAGGGTATCAGCAAGGTATGCGCCGATCCTGTCACCGGATCTTCGGGAACTCCGCAACGCGGGGCAAAGAACCGGGACACAAAATCCACTTCCTCACCCGGAGCCGAAGCGATGATCCCGCGGCAATCTATTTGATTCAATTTAAAAAAATCGGGGTTGAGCGCATCTACCTCTCCCTGATCCGAATAAATCAAAAGATAGTCCGTCAGTCCCAGAAAACAAGCCTCCGGCCGGGCCCCCATGGCCTCGGCAAGACCGACAGGTAATTCCACAGCTGCCGGGGGGTCCGTGGGGAAATCGAGCACGAGCCAGTCTGCATCGCGGCTCACATGGAGCATCCCGCGTTCCCGGCTGGCAAACTGAATGTGGTCGCTGCTGACCCTCCCGGTTTCAAAGAGGATATGAGCCGTTGCCAGGGTGGCATGCCCACATAATGCGACTTCGGTCTCCGGGGTAAACCATCTGATTTCGTACCCATCGGATACCTCAACGGCAAATGCCGTCTCTGCCAGGTTGTTTTCCATGGCAATGGACTGCATGAGTTCCTCAGGCAACCAGGTATCCAAAATACATACTGCGGCCGGATTTCCCGAAAACAACTCCGAGGCAAAGGCATCTGCCTGATACATGATTTGTAATGTCATCTCTATATCGATTTAAACAGTACTGCAATGCTATCCCAACGGTACCGCTTCTTTTCTTTAGACGTAAAAAGGGGCCATTAAGCCCATTCCCGCGGGGATTTTAACACCTTTATCAAGGCGGCTTCCGGGCTTCCTTCTGACGGGTGATGATCATACCGCCACTGTACTGCAGGGGGCAGGCTCATCAGTATACTTTCAATCCGCCCGTTCGTTTTTAACCCGAACAAGGTTCCTTTATCATGCACCAGATTAAATTCGACATAACGCCCTCGGCGGATTTCCTGCCATTCCCTGTGCATGGGCTCATACGCCAGCTCTTTTCGATTTTGTACAATGGGAATATACGCTTGCAGGAAAGAATTACCAACGCCCGTAACAAATGCCTCCCAATCCTCAATGCTCCGGTCCGAATTGCTTTTCAGATAATCGAAAAATAAACCGCCTATTCCCCGGGCCTCACCCCTGTGGTGATTCCAAAAGTACGAATCGCATTTTTTCTTATACTCCGGGTAAAAGGCAGGGTCATGTGCGTCGCAGGCAGCCCGGCATACCGCGTGAAAGTGCGCAGCGTCTTCTTCGAAGAGATAATAGGGCGTCAGATCCTGTCCTCCACCAAACCACTGGTCTACAATGACGCCTGCCTTGTCGTACATCTCAAAATACCTCCAATTCGCATGAACCGTAGGCACCATAGGATTTACGGGGTGTAAAACCAAACTGAGACCACAGGCAAAAAAGTCCACATCTCCAACCTTGAAGTACTGCTGCATACTCTGTGGCAATGGCCCGTGCACGGCGGAAATATTTACGCCTCCCTTTTCAAAAACCCGCCCATTCTCAATGACCCGGGTACGCCCTCCACCTCCTTCATCGCGTTGCCATAAATCTTCCCTGAACCGGGCCTTTCCATCTTCTTTTTCAAGAGCTGCCGTTATGCTGTCCTGTAGTTCCTCTATGTAGTGATAAAAACGTTCTTTAACCTCCATGTACTATCTGCCTTATTTCTCTTCCTATTAATTTGAGCGGCCCCAGCCGTACTTCTGATTAATACGATCGGCCTTTTCATTCCATTTTTTAGGCGCGTCAAAACGGTATCCCAAAGAGATTCTCACAAAATAAATCCGGTCAAAAACCTGAATTTCATTCCCGGCCCCGTGCTCCATAAAACTATAGGTTCCGTTGATCCCTGCAAAAAATCGCTGGTCGTTGTATCCAAGAGAAGCCTGAAAAACACTTTCCCAAAGGAGATAGGCATCCGTTCCCCCGTTCTGATTCAGGAGGTTGATCCCGATGCCGGAATTATTGCCTGCCGATAACAGGAAGCGTTTTCCCAGAACCCAGGTATAAAAATATCCGGGAGCCAGACCCAAATCAAAGGAATTGAAGGCGTTTTTAGTTCCCTCATTTTCAAATCGATAGCGGGTATATGAAAATATACCTTTAGGAATAAAACTTCCTGCGCTCCGGGTTTGCCACTCATTTGGAGACTGTAATGCGCGGAGGGAGAAGTTGGGATTAAAAACATATCCCAATACATTCTGAAATTTTGAAGTGGAGACCCCGGGAAAATACACGTCCTGCCCATCCAAAGCCGTTTCAAATCCACGTTGATCCAGAAAGCTGAATTCGTAGGCCCATCTGCCGGGATATATTTTAATCTGAAGATTGAATTGCCTGGCGTCTTCAGCGCTTTTGTCATTGAGGAAATTAGGCGTAAAGCCAAAACCGAGTTCGAGAATACGAAACTGAGCCACAAAGGAGAGATGCGTGCTGTAAACCGGATCGAGCCTCAGTCGTGTCCCTTCGTCTATGCCGGGGAGTGGAAAACGTTCACCGCTGAAATTTCGTATCAAAAAGCTATTTCCGACATAGGTAAGCTGAGTACGCGTGGTTAGTTTATCCGGATAACGTATAAAAGCAGGCAGGGTATCCTTTGGTGAAGGTGACTTCTCCGGCGTTTGACTTTTCAGGCCCGGGAATGTCAGTAAGCAAAACAACAAAAGTATCCTGGGATTCATTACGAATATTTAAAACCACCTGGGGCGAACCCAACCTCAAAAAAGCATTTCACCATATCCCGGAAGCCGTATTGAAAGACTTATTCAGTATACTCCTTCACAGCCTGAATAAAGGCTCCTGCATGGGAGACCGGGATGTTCGGGAGAATTCCGTGCCCTAAGTTTACAATATAGCGATCTTTACCAAAGGCACGAATCATTTCATGTACCATTTTTCGGATGGTCTCGGGGGGAGATAACAGGCGCGAGGGGTCAAAATTACCCTGTAAGGTAATTTGCCCGCCGCTGAATTTCCGGGCCAGGGCAGGCGCACAGGTCCAATCTACCCCAAGGGCAGATGCCCCGCTTTTGGCCATAGTATCCAGGGCGAACCAACATCCTTTTCCAAAAACGATAACCGGAGCCTCAGCCTTCAGGGCCGTTACGATCTGTTGGAGATACTGCCATGAGAATTCCGCGTAATCTTCCGGGGATAACATCCCCCCCCAGGAATCAAAAAGCTGGACGGCGTGTACTCCGGCCACCACCTTTGCCTTCAGGTAAGCGATTGTGGTATCTGTAATCTTTTGAAGGAGCTTATGGGCGGCTTTGGGATGGGTAAAGCAAAATGCCTTGGCCTGATCAAAATTCTTACTCCCCTGCCCCTGAACACAATAACAGAAGATGGTCCAGGGCGACCCAGCAAAACCAATCAGAGGAACCTCGCCCTGAAGCTTCTCGTTCGTCATGCGGATCGCATCCATAACGTACTTGAGGGAAATTTCAACATCGGGCTGTGTCACCCGCTCCACATCCTGAGGTGTCCGGATGGGATTTTCCAACCACGGGCCCACCCCGGGCTTCATTTCAAAAGGGATCTCCATTGCCTGCGGCACTACGAGGATATCACTGAATAATATCGCAGCATCCATACCGAACCGGCGAATGGGCTGCACGGTTATCTCAGAGGCCAATTCAGGAGTCTGGCAGCGCGTAAAAAAGTCGTATTGTTCCCGGATTTTGATGAATTCGGGGAGATAGCGCCCTGCCTGCCGCATCATCCAAACCGGAGGTCTGGTTACGGTTTCCCCTTTGAGGGCTCTTAAAAAGAGATCATTTTTCAGAACTGAAGACATAGTTTTCTTTTACTTTAACTCGTTCTCCGGGCGCGCCAGAAGGTCCATTAAACTGGTCCTATCCGGGGTTTCCGGACATAAAATCCGATGGGTATATTGACGT
Organism: uncultured Bacteroidota bacterium; assembly: GCA_937136025.1. Lineage (GTDB taxonomy): Bacteria > Bacteroidota > Bacteroidia > Flavobacteriales > Flavobacteriaceae > Robiginitalea. Next base: position 7,319 of record CAKZOC010000249.1, on the reverse strand, counting down.
AAGGCAGCACTCGTGGTTTTTCCAATACAATACCCCGTTGCCGGGCCCATAAGGTTCAAAGCGGTGTAACTTTGCACGGCACTGGGACTAAAAAAAACCACCGCCTCGTACTCCCGATCCCATTTTATCGGGTTTAATATGGTCTTGTAAACTGTTGCTTCCTGCCATGAAAGCCCCAATGCGTCAAGGGTTTCGGGAATCAGATCCAGTCTCCGATTTCCACAGTAATACACAAAAGAATCCGCGGCATATTTTTCCCCAAGGCTCCCGGCGAGCTCCGAGGCAGAGGGAAAAACCTCCAAAACAGTCACCCCTTTTTCAGCCAGCGTTCCCGCTGCGCCCTTTCCGACGCAAAGGCTTCTGCACGCTGTAACCTCTCGTTTTGAAAAAGATTGAAAGAACGCTGTAACGGCGTTCTTACTCGTAAAAATCAGAAGGTGATCATCGGGTGTTACGGAAGTCTTCAGGAATTCGATAGAAATGGCATCGTAGTGGTCTATACACCACCCCGCCCCTTCCAATTGCCGGATTTCGCGATCTGCCAACACTTTTGTCGAGAGCAAATGCCTCATCTGACATTCCTGTTTCGGATGGTTTCCATGATCGCATCTCCCCCGGAATCTAGAATTTCCATAGCGCACTGTTTTCCAAACCCGGGGGTATTTTCCAAATTCACCGTTTCTTCAATCCGCACTTCATGCCGGCCATCCAGAGAAAAAACCCCGCCTTTAAAGCTCAATTTTCCGGCCTCCATAGTGGCCAGAGCGCCTATGGGGGCAGTGCAGCCCCCCTCGAGTGTCCTGAGAAATTCCCGTTCTACGGCTGTACACAGCGCACTCCCTTTATCATTTAATTCCGCTGCTATCTGAAGGGACCGCGAATCGCCTTGGCGCACTACCACAAGCATCGCCCCCTGGGCTGGAGCAGGAAGCATCCAATCCAGGGGAGCATGTGATTCCGGAAGAAGTCCAATTCGCTCGAGTCCGGCTGCCGCGAAGACCGCAGCATTCCAGGGATTCTCCTGTAATTTTCGCAAGCGGGTATTTACATTCCCGCGCAAATCTACTATTTGATGGTTCGGGTACCTGCGAAGCCACTGGGCTTTACGCCTAAGGCTTCCGGTAGCCACAACACCCCCGGCCCTGAGAAAGTCGAGTCCCTTGTGAACCATAATATCTGTTGGGTTGGCACGTTTTAAAACGGCCGCCTGAACGATTCCCTCCGGCAGGGCTGTCGGGACGTCCTTCATGGAGTGGACCACGAGATCCACATCTCCCTTAAGCAGGGCTACGTCGAGGGTTCTCGTAAAAATACCCGTGATTCCCAGTTCGTAAAGCGGTTTGTCCAGGACCAGGTCTCCGGTTGACTTTACAGGAACCAGCTCCGCTTTGTGTCCGGCCTGTTTTAAATGATCGAGGACCGTGTTGGCCTGCCAGAGTGCCAGCTCACTGTCCCGGGTTCCTATTCGCAGTCCTGTACTCATGGATTCTCGATTTCGAGACGAAAGACCTTTCGGATAAGCTCCAGGCTCTCTTCTGTGTCGTGATCCGAATCCTTCAGATGATTTGCAAATTGCCGGGTGATTTTATGTATAATCCGGTCCGAAACGGTTTCCACCTGATCTTTGTTAAAACCGTCTATTTTCCTGGACTGAAAATCGATCTCTTCTTCCTTTAAATGTTCCAGTTTAAGCTTCAGCGCCTTAATTACAGGTGCAAAACGCCGACTTTCCAGCCACATATTAAATTCAGACTGAATTTCTTCAAGGATTTTCTCAGCCTGAGGGATATGTTCTTTGCGCGTCTCCAGGGTGCTGTCGGTGATTTGAGAAAACTGGTCCATATGCACCAGGGTAGTACCCGGACAATCGCCTACCTCAGGGCTGACATTGACCGGAATGGACAGATCGAGTATCCATCGCTGCCTGCCTTCAGGAATCATCTCCGGGGTAATGGTCGGTTCGCTTGCCCCTGTGGCGACGATTACGATATCCGACTGCTCCATCGCCTCAGGTAAATCCGACAGGGAGCGAACTTTGAGGTTAAACTTCCCGCCAATGGCTTCCGCAGTTTCCCGGGTGCGGTTAATTAGGGTGATATTCGGGTTCTGGGTGTGTTTTATAAGATTCTCGCATGTGTTTCTGCCAATCTTTCCTGTGCCAAAAAGCAGGATGCTTCGCTCACTGATCCGGGGCACCCGGGCCAGGAGATACTGCACTGCTGCAAATGCCACTGAAGTAGCACCCGTGGAGATCCCGGTTTCGTTTTTAATGCGCTTACTGGCCTGAATTACCGAATTACAGAGTCTTTCAAGAAACGGATTCCCAAGATTGTGCTTTCGGGAGCGTTTAAACGCTCCTTTGAGTTGGCTGATGATTTCAAAATCCCCGAGAATCTGACTTTCCAGTCCGGCACCCACCCTGAAGAGGTGGGAAATAGCCTCCTGATTTTCATAGACATATCCCACAGCCTGAAAGGCCGCTTCTGTGCCCTGGGTGTGATGACATAAGAGTCGAATCAGGTGCTGGGGCGTAGAAGCAAAACCATAGATTTCCGTCCGATTGCATGTGCTGGTCACAAGCATGCCATCGATGCCTTCTTCAAAGGCCTGACGCAGAAGTCCATCCACCGCATCGGCGTTAAGCGAAAACTTTCCCCTCAGCACCGCATCGGCCTTCCGGAAGTTCAACCCAACCACAATGAAGCGGTGATGTCTTGAAATGTGATACTTCTTCATACTACTGCGGCAAAAATATAAGGAATAGTTCGGCAAAAATAACGCTGTAGGATCATAAAATGACGTTCAGGGATTAAAGTGGACCTCTATTGGCCTATCCTTGCCCAATTCCCTATTTTTGTAGAAATAATCGTCCTTTACAGTAAAACAATTTAGAAAGATTCTAAATAAAAGCTTCTAATACCCATGTCGGACCTTAAAAAAAATGTCGCCAGCGGTTCTTTTGAAGAGGTGCCGATTTCAGCAGATTTTGTACTCCTGAAAGCTTCTAACGAAGAATCGTATCCCGCCCGCCTCCAGCGCAATGTGGATCAGCGATTTATCCAATTTCACTTTAATCTGAAAGGCCATGCGCAGTTTGTTTATCACAACGGTCATTACGTTCTGGAGTTACCCGAGAACCAGTCGCTTTTGCTTTACAACCCCGAAACCGAACTCCCGCTTCATGCCGTTTTAAGCCCCGGAACCTCAATGATCTCCGTGCTTATGAGCATTCGTAAATTTCACGCCCTTTTTACCACAGAAGCTGACTACATACCCTTTTTGAGCGAGGATAACCGGGATAAAAAATACTACAAGCAAAATGCGCTGACGCCTTCACAAGCCATTATTCTGAGTCAACTTTGGAATGAACAAATACACCCTTCCGTCAGGAGTTTATATTGTAAAGGCAAAATTTACGAACTCCTGTCCCTTTATTTTAACCGCAGTACGGAAACCGCTAACGAGCAATGTCCTTTCCTGACCGATGAAGAAAACGTACAAAAAATTAGACAGGCGAAGGAAATCGTAATAGAGCGGATGGCAGAGCCTCCGGGGCTCAAGGAACTGGCCGATGAAATCGGGCTCAGTCTGAAAAAACTCAAAGAAGGCTTTAAACAGATTTACGGGGATTCTGTCTATAGCTTTCTCTTTGACTATAAGATGGAGATGGCCCGGAAATTGCTCGAGAGCGGAAAGTTCAATGTGAATGAAGTGGGGCTGAAAGTTGGATATAGTACCGCGAGTCACTTCATTGCAGCTTTTAAAAAGAAATACCATACAACTCCAAAGCAATATTTGCTATCTATGGCTCAGGAGCGGATTTAATTCCGTTTTTATTAAATTTCTGGTTCACAAGAATCGTATCATCTATACCCTCCGAACTATGAAACCTTTACTTCTCTTTTTGTTCTTTGTTCTCGGTTGTGGACTTTCTGATGGAGTCCAGGCGCAACAGCACACTGCAAGTGCCCGTCCGAATAAAAAACAAATGCTGGTATATACACATACCAATGGCTATCGCCACGCTTCCATTGAAACCGGAGTAGCCACTTTACTCAACCTCGCCCGGCAGGAAGGTATCCGGATGGATCATACGGAAGACTCCCTTCTTTTTAACGAAGTCAACCTGTCAAAATACCAACTGGTAGTTTTTTTGAGCACCACAGGTGATGTTCTTGGAGCGGATCAGGAAAAGGCCTTTCAGAAGTTTGTAGAAGGGGGTGGTGCTTTTATGGGCATCCACGCCGCTACTGATACCGAATACGAATGGCCCTGGTATGGGAAACTGGTGGGGGCTTATTTTGAAAGTCACCCGGAGGAGCAGGAGGCAGTGTTGCAGGTCACCAACTCGAAACATCCCGCTACAGCCCACATGAGCCCATCCTGGAAGCATTATGACGAATGGTATAATTTTAAAAATATCAATCCGGATATTCAGGTTTTAATGCAACTTGATGAAAAGAGTTACCAGGGTGGGACAAATGGAGCGAATCACCCCATTGCCTGGTTCCATGAAAATGCAGGGGGACGGGCTTTTTATACCGGGTTAGGACATACGGATACCACTTTTAACAACCCCATTTTCCAGGAACATTTGCGCGGAGGCCTTCGCTATTGTCTCGAGCTTGAATAGGTCTTATCCAAGAAGGCTAAACAGGGCCGAATAGATAAGCATCCCTCCCGAGAGGACCATAAAGAGAAGGAGTAAAATCCGAAAGCCGCTTACGGTTATCCGACTCAGAATTTTTTTGCCCAGGATATTTCCAAGGATAGCCCCCGCCCCCAGAGCGATTCCATAACCCCAGTAAGCGCCTTCAAGAAGTCCGAAGAAACTATAACCACTAAGCTGGCCGAGCCCCATAAAAAAGGAATTTGCGGTCTTGGTGCCGATCAATTCCTCCTTTTCCAGCCCTGCGTTCATGTAAAACGGGTTGAGTACCGGACCCATAGCCCCCACCAGGGTTCCCAAAAAGGAAATGACAAAACCCAACGGGGCAAACCCGGCATCGGGCATAGAAAAAGACCGCGCGCGACGGCCCATTCTGTATTGAAACAGCGTGCTCACCAGAAATCCACCAATAAGCAATTGTAGAAATTCAATCTTTAGCTGGCCGAACATCCATGCGCCTGCCCATGCCCCGAGAAGGGCGGGTACTACGTAGAACGCACATATCCGCCAATGAATGTGTTTCCAGTATAAAAACAGACGCGCAGGGCGCCCTATGAGATTTCCCAAATTTAAGACAGGAGCGGTATACTGTGCCCCGAGCAGGGTGTTGACCAAGGGAAGTAAGACAAGGGCTCCGCCTCCACCTGCCAGTGTAGAGAAGATAAAACCCCCAACCCCAAGCAAAAAAAGGGCCAGCAGAATCCAGGGATCTGAACCGGTGAAAAAGGATAGAATCCAGTCCATACTAAATCGGTTAAGCGTCTTTTAGTCGTTCGCCCCCAGAGGACGAACCACAATAATTCCCGTATTTCCCTTTACGCCCTGAAGGTATACTGCAAGGGGGGCTTTCGAGATTTCGACCCCTCCCCGGGTGGAAGCGTGAAGCAAATGAATACGGCCATTGTCTTTTCTGAAAGCGAATCCCGTATGGGTGACATCGAGGCCGTCCACCGATGTAGCCAAGGCGATAATGTCCCCGTTTTGCATCTGATTTTCAACTTTGGAAACTTCCTCTTTTGCCAATACATAAGTCACCTGATCTGAAAGTTCTTTTTCCACGTTTTTAACGGCACTCAAAGACGCTTCAGAGGAGAGGGCCGGATACAAGGCCGGATGTGTCCCCATAAAGTCAATGCGCTTCTCACGAGGCACTCCGCCCAAGCTTTGTGTAATGTCTACAACCAGGCCTTTTTCCGCATTGTTCCGGATCCAGTCGGTAAAATAATGCAGGCGGGACGCATATCCTGCCCGTAATCCATCCCGATACCTCAACCGCTCCAGGTGGCTGAGATACGTATCCCAGTCTGTCTGCCCTTCCTGCAACATTCCACCCACAACCAGGACGTTCTCAACAAACGTTGTACAATCCAAACCCCTCAGGTTTACAATGAGGATTTCGGGGGTATGACCCTCCAGAGTTCCCGCCACATATGGGGTGTGGAGCAGTTCCTGGCCCGTGGAAACAATCGTTTCTCCTATGGGTTTTAATTCTTCCTCCTCAGTTTCCTGAATCAGGCGATCAAAAATGATCCGGTCTTCGGGTGAAAAAAGGACGCGCTCCGTCTGAGCCCAGCCATATGCTGAGCACCAAAGGAGAAAAAAAAGTGTTCCGAACTTTACCATATGCTGCAAATTCTTTGAAGCCTTTTTTAAATTTTATTTAATCCCGGTTGCGCTTGGTTTGAAAACCTGCCTCCGTTTCTGTGAGCAATATCCGCGAATGCGAAATACTTTCCGGATAGTTTTCCTGGAGAAATTCAATGAGTTTTTCACGAACCAGGACCCTCAGGCTCCATGCTTTCCCGGAATCATCTGCGCTTACGGTGGCCCGAATTTCGACATATCCGGCCCGGGAATCCGTGACCTGAATATTGGCTACTTCCCCATTCCACTCCTCGGATTCCTTAACAATCCTTTGCAAGGCCTCACGCATGGCGTTAAAAGGCACATTGTAATCCGTGTAAAGAAATACCGTGCCGAGAAGATCTGTAGTAGACCGGGTCCAGTTCTGAAAGGGTTTTTCAATAAAATAGGTCGTAGGGAGCACCAGACAGCGCTTATCCCAGATTCTCACTATGACATAGGTGAGGGTGATTTCTTCAATCCGTCCCCACTCACCCTCAACGATAACCACGTCATCCAGGCGGATGGGTTGGGTCAGCGCAATTTGTACCCCTGCAATTACAGTGGCTATAAGTTTCTGAGCCGAGAATCCAACAATGATGCCCGCCACTCCGGCAGAGGCAAAAAGACTTACCCCGATCTCGCGAATACTCTCAAAACTCATCAGGGCAGCGCCAATTCCGAGCAGAACGACCAGGAAAATTGCGATGCGCTCCAGAATCGTGAACTGTGTGTAGACCTTCCGAGCCTTGAGATTATCCGATTCGTCCTTGTCAAAACGAACCAGCAGCAGGCGTTTTACAATATTAAGCAGCTTGATAATCAGCCAGGTGAATCCAAATATAAATATGAGAGAGCTCCCCTTTCTAAACGCCATGGCATAATCCTCAAGCCCAATGAGTGTCCGGAGTGCCGGCAAGCGGATCAGGAGCGAAAAAAGAATAAAAACCAGAGGCCAGGCTACCTTTTTAACGGTTTGTGAGGGCAAAAGATACCGGGGATTTTTTCCAAAATGGCGCAGTAGCGC
>CAKZOC010000248.1 GCA_937136025.1 uncultured Bacteroidota bacterium | reverse complement strand
GTTCCGCATGGAAGGGCCATCGCTCAAAGGATAAAAGGTACGCCGGGGATAACAGGCTGATCTCCCCCAAGAGCTCATATCGACGGGGGGGTTTGGCACCTCGATGTCGGCTCGTCACATCCTGGGGCTGGAGAAGGTCCCAAGGGTTGGGCTGTTCGCCCATTAAAGTGGCACGCGAGCTGGGTTCAGAACGTCGTGAGACAGTTCGGTCTCTATCTACTGCGGGCGTTAGAAATTTGAGCGGAGCTGATCCTAGTACGAGAGGACCGGGTCGGACCGACCGCTGGTGTACCGGTTGTCCCGCCAGGGGCATTGCCGGGTAGCTATGTCGGGAAGAGATAAGCGCTGAAAGCATATAAGCGCGAAACTCGCCGCGAGATGAGATTTCTTTAAAGGGTCGTGGGAGACTACCACGTTGATAGGCCATAGGTGCAAGTACTGTAAGGTACGCAGCCGAGTGGTACTAATAGCCCGTACAACTTGCGCCATTACTTGCTTTGTGTAAGCAATTCTTTACCAAGCTATAGGATAAGTGTTTGTACCTCTTCGAAGAGAAGCTCCGGCTTTCTGTTCCATATGTCAGGATATTGCCCTGTAGTTCCAGTAACTTCAGGGAAGTCTGCCCCGCTGGGGGCCTGTCTGTAGGTTTTACCTGCTGCAGGATCCCGGGAGCCGACTCAAAACTCAGGTGGCCATGGCGACGGGGTTCACCCCTTACCATTCCGAACAGGGAAGTTAAGTCCGTCAGCGCCGATGGTACTGCCACTAGGTGGGAGAGTAGGTCGCCGCCTTCTTCGAAAGCCCTTCACAGCATTGTGAAGGGCTTTTTTTATGCGGTGAACTCATGTAGGGGTGTATAGCCCGGCAACGGAGTTGTTTTACGGTTGAACCGGAAGGGCTCGGGATGCCCCCGGTGTCAGAAGGAATCCGTTCTCCGCCCCGGGGAAGCTTTCCCCTTACCCCCAGGATCAAGATAACCTTTGCTTCGGCAACTGCACTTCAGGAAACGAACCGCAGTTTACCAGGGGAGCACTCTACTTACTCTTATAATCCCGCACGAAATCCTCCGCAAGAATGCATTGTAGAACTCTGATTGAACTGTAACAGCTTCGGATTTTATTCTATCTTTAAAAAGACCACCAAAACCGTACATATGGCTCAGGATCCGAATGACAAGAAATTCAAGAAGTGGCTGGACATCTTGCAACAGGAGAGTTGGCAGCTGGAGTTAATTATATCAGGGTTCGCGATTTATGGCCTTTTTATGATCATAGATCCTATCGATCTGGCCTCTATGAAAGCCCAAAATGACAATAACTTCTACAATACAATCCTCTATCAGGGACTCAAGATTTCATGGTATATCATTACTGTAAATCTCATAGCCCATGTAATCCTGAGGGGTTTATGGATAGGAGCGATTGGATTGAGGTATGTATCAGGGGAAATAGAATATGACAAATTAAACTACAGTGAAAAATTTACGCGTAACCTGAAAAAGACTGTAGGTTCCTTTGATAATTATGTCGCAACCCTGGAAAAATACTGCAGCATCATTTTTGCGGTAACCTTTTTGTTGGTTTTTTATTTATTTGGGCTCCTTGTAATTACGTTTTGTTTTACACTGATCGGGTTGTGGATGGATAAGGATGATATCGCTGAATGGCCCAAAACCTGGATCGCAATCCCTCTCATCATATTCCTGAGCCTCGGGCTCATATTGACCTTTGTCGATTTTGTGACCCAGGGGTGGTTAAAACGGAAAAAATGGACTACTAAGATTTATTATCCCTTCTATTGGGTCTTTAAATATCTCACGCTTTCCGTACTCTACAGGCCCATGGTCTATAATTTTCTGGATACGCGGTTTGGGAAGCGATTGATCTGGATTGTAATTCCACTTTATCTGGGCCTGACCTTCCTCATGGGTACTGGATTTAGCACCTCCAATTATCTAAATCCAGAGATGAATTCAAATTCATATACTGCAGGAAAGGCCAATTATTTTGATACGCTTGACGAGGATGTTTCTTTTGTAGACCGGGCTGCTATTCCTTCCAAAGTGATTACGGAACCTTTCCTGAATGTTTTTGTCGCCTATGGAAGTAGTGTAGAGGATGACGTCTTTTTTTTTAACAAAGACCTTAAACCTGAGGAAGATCAAAGGGGTATATTCTCTGCTACTGCAGATGGGACAGTCAGTTGGTCAAAAAGGAGTGAGGGTCTGAAGAAATATCTCGAAACCCTCGAGGATATGTATACCCTTACTATTGACAGCGCAGACTTTAAACCCGAATTTGTATATGCCCAGAACCCCCAAAAACAATTGGGATACGAAACGTTTCTGGATCTCGACAGCATTCCAAAAGGGAAGCACGTGCTAAGCGTACGCCGAAAAGATCACAATAAGGATAGTGTCTACCTCAGAACGATCGTAAACATACCTTTTTGGTTTTTCCCAAAGTAGTTTTTCCGCCAAGTGCTACCTTTGCTTAAGGAACCTGAAGTAGTGCTTGCAAGATCATGTGGCATCTGAGTTATAAAGAAGAAGAATATTGGAATACGGGCACCCATGCCTTCGGTGTTCTGCTGGGGATTATTGGTGCGGTCCTCCTGCTCTCAAAAGGCCAGGATCTCGACGGTGTAGCCCGTGTGGCCCTTTGGGTGTACAGTATCTCCATTATCGTGCTCTTTTCAGCTTCCACCGTGTATCACGCAGTAGCTGACCCCAGAATTAAAAAGAAGCTTCGCATCCTGGATCATATCAGTATTTATTTCCTGATTGCGGGCACCTATACCCCGGTGGCCCTGATCACCCTGAGAGCGGGAAGTGGCTGGATTTTATTCTGGGCCGTGTGGGGAATGGCCGCCTTTGGAACAGTGCTAAAGTTGTTTTTTACCGGCCGCTTTGAAATCTTTTCAATCCTCCTTTATTTAATTATGGGTTGGCTTATCGTAATCGACCTTCAGAGCCTTATGGAACAGCTCAATCCCACAGGGAAAGGTTTGTTAATGGCAGGTGGTGCCTTCTATACAGTGGGAATCTTGTTTTATGCTATTCGGAAGATTCCCTTTAACCATATGATCTGGCATTTTTTTGTGCTCGGAGGCGCCCTTTGCCACTGGTTGCTGGTGTATCTCGAGGTTGTCCCTTAACGCTATGGGACTTACAGGAGGTAAGCCAGAAACATACCCAATACGATAACGGCAAAACGCTTGAGATTTACGGTGTGATTTTTCGAACTTTCGAAAAGAATTATCGTAGAAACATGGAGCATCATTCCTATGACCAGGGCCAGTAAATAGGGGTAGACCTGTTGCAGGGCCGTTAGATTGCCAAAAAGGGCACCTAAAGGCGTCATGAGGGCAAAGAGGCCGATGACAAAACCGCTCTTTACCAGTGATTTACCTGAACCCAATAGAAAACCTCCGAAAATAAGAGCTATTGGAATTTTGTGAATTGAAATGGCCCAGACAACATCCGGATTATGTGCCAGAGGGATACCCTCTAAAAAAGCGTGAATCCCAAGACTGAGAAAAAGCATGCCAGAAAACCCGGAATGCGCTTCCTCCCGATGAACATGTCCGTGTTCAGCACCTCTTGAGAAGAATTCAAGAACGATCTGTAAGAGAATTCCCATAGCGATGAAGACGCCGGTCTGGCGCACTTCGTATTCCCTGAACACTTCCGGAAACAGCTCAAAAAGGGTTATTCCCAGGAGAAAAGCTCCACTAAAGGACAATAAGAGCCTGTGGCTCCGTACCCGAAGCCCCGGAAAGAGGAGTAATACCACAAAACTCAGCACAACTGCAAATGCCGGGAGGGTAAGGACCAGAAAGGAAGGGAGGTTCGGTGTCATGAATTCTTTACGCCTGTAAAATTAGTGTATTTTTGGGGTTCAAAATGCGCTACCTATGGCAGAAAATTTTAAAATGATTGCCAAAACGCTCTATGGCATGGAAGCTGTTCTGTCTGAAGAACTCCGAAAACTCGGGGCGAGAGATGTCCGGGAAGGGGTGCGGTGCGCATTCTTTGAAGGGGATACGGGGTTTATGTACAAGGCAAATCTCAGTCTGCGTACAGCGCTTCGGATTCTGAAGCCTATACAAACCTTTGAGATTCGCCGGCAGGAAGAGCTGTATTCCCGTATACAGGCAATACGTTGGGATTTATATCTGGATCCTTCGATGACCTTTGTGGTGGATACCGTTTTACATAGCGAGCACTTTTCCAATTCCCTTTTTGTTTCCCAGAAGGCCAAGGATGCGATTGTCGATCAGTTCAGAGATCGGCTGGGCGAGCGGCCCACAGTTTCTGTATCCGACCCGGACCTTAGAATCCATTTGCATTTACAGGGAAATACAGTGCATGTCTCTCTGGACAGTTCAGGGAGTTCCCTGCACCGTCGCGGATATCGTCTGGATACCAATATTGCCCCGATTAACGAAGTATTGGCGGCAGGCTCGCTTTTGCTCAGTGGGTGGCGTGGACAATCGGATTTTCTGGATCCGATGTGCGGCAGTGGTACTTTCCTGATTGAAGCGGCCATGATTGCCTGTAATATTCCTGCCAATATCAATCGGGATCATTTTGGATTTCAGAACTGGAAGGATTATGATTCGGATCTTTTTAAGACCATTCACGAGGCCAGTCTGGGCAGAATCCGGGAGTTTCATTATAGTATGCTCGGATATGATAAAGCCCCTTCGGCCATACGCAAGGCTACTGAAAACATCAATAACGCCAACTTGTCGGAGTACATTGTTTTGGAGCAAAGGGATTTCTTCAAAAGTGAAAAGAAAGCCGCAGGTCCTTTACACCTGATTTGTAATCCGCCTTATGGGGAGCGCCTTTCCGTGGATATGGAATCTTTCTATAAAGAATTCGGGAACACTTTAAAACAGCATTATACCAATACACGAGCCTGGATGTTTACCGGTAACCTCCAGGCCCTGAAATTCGTCGGATTGCGGCCTTCGCGGAAAATCAAACTCTTCAACGGCAGTATTGAGTGCCGCCTTGCGTTGTTCGAAATTTATCAGGGAAGTAAAAAGGCCAAATACAATCCAAAATAAACGGGGATCATTCTGAGATTTCAACCGGTTTTTTTCGGGCCTTTCTGTAAATGGGTATCAAATAGCTGATGGTATAGTTAAAACCAACCCCAAATCGGCTATTGTCCGTTTTTCGATTGAACCCGGGAATCCAAACGTTCGGAAATACTCCGGCGTCTGAATCCGTCACTAAAATTCCAAGGCGCACGCTTGCCCCGAGATAGATATTGGCAAAAAGTTCAGCTTTAACACCGAGGAGGAGTTCCAGCCAGGAGGCGCTCAAACCCGAGTACTCTCCCAAATTTTCCGAACCGGTCAAAAAAGTTTCGGGATTCCAGTATCTGTTACTGTCGTATATACTGTAGTTGTCTAAGGAGGTGCTGAAGGTGGAAAAAGCATATCGCGCTCCTACGAAAATGCTGTTGTTCATTCCATACCAGTTCTGATAAGTGTTGAAATCCGCTCCGAGTTTGATATAACTTCCAGAGGGATTCATTTCGTAAATCGTAATGCGGTTTACCCCGTCGGCATTGTCCAGCACCTCTTCCACGGTATTGGATTCATTCCCGAGTTCGGCCGCCAGATACCAGCGCTCACTGAGCCGATAGTCCCCTGTAATTTCCAATCCCTGATATCCATCTTTAAACACCGAAATCAGGGGACGGCTCAGATCCACACCCAGCCGCAATCCATAAATCTCAGATTTCTTAGTAGTATCCCTGACTTTCTGCTGTCCAAAAAGTGGAGCAGTGCACAGCAGTGTCAGCAGTACCCAGGGCTTAATGAAAGATCGATACATGTGTACTGTCCAGGTTTTGTACAAAGGCATTTTCCACTTCAATATTCCGTATCCAGTTTTCGGATCCCTCTTGTAATTCAGATTCCAGATCCTCGTATTGGGCTACAAAACCACAAGCTCTGGATATGAAGACTTCACGGGAGGCATAATCGAATCGCACGGTATCCCGATTGCCGATTTCCATTTCATCCTCATCGTCAGAGTCCAGAATAAGAATAAAAGTGGTTTGTGTTTCGCCGGGTCGCAAGGGGATGGCTATGGAATCCAGAGTAGTCCGATCTGAAAATGTATCCACCGGGTCATCCTGACCTAACCCCAATACCCTTAACCGATTGACATTCTTAGTGTTGTCGGGGTTTTCATTGTCATAGAATTTGATGATCAATAAGGGGGTATCCCCATCCACGCAGATGTCATCCTTCTCACATCCACTGAGCGCCAAAGCATACAGACTGCATACCAACGCGAAACTACTTATCCGAAAAAAAGGTGAAAATCCGGTCCGAAGCATAAAGAGGGTAAATTACGGATTATTCCGCCGCTTTAAAAGTACAATATTTTCAACGTGGTGAGTCTGTGGAAACATATCTACAGGCTGGACCCGAACTACTTCGTAGTCGTCCTTCATCAGGGCGAGATCCCTGGCCTGGGTAGCACTGTTGCAACTGACATAGACGATGCGGGAGGGGGCGCATTCCAAAATCCGCTCAATCACATCTTTGTGCATCCCATCGCGGGGGGGATCTGTGATAAGTACATCGGGAATCCCGTTTTCCGCCAGGAACTCCTGGCTAAAGAGGTCTTTCATATCTCCTGAATAAAAGGAGACATTGGGAATGTTATTGGCAGCTGCGTTTTCTTTTGCAGCCTGCACCGCTTCAGGGATTGCCTCAATGCCAACGACCCGGCCTGCTTTCGAGGCTATGAACTGCGCAATAGTCCCCAACCCCGTATAGAGGTCGTAGACGAGTTCGGAACCCTGCAATTCTGCGAATTCCCTCACTTTTTTATAAAGCGCATAGGCCTGACGGCTATTGGTTTGGTAAAAGGACTTGGGCGTAATGTGGAATTTCAGGCCCTCCATGGTTTCATCAATTCCAGGGTCCCCGTGGAACAGGACCAGATCCTGATCGTAAAGGGTATCGTTTTTCTTCTGGTTGATGGTATAATAAAGGGAAGAGATTTGGGAAAATGAGTCCTTAAGATGATTTAAGAGGAGCTCCCGCGCCTCTGGATCATCTTCAAAATACTGAAGGACTACCATAAGGTCACCGGCGCTGGTGCTGCGAATCATCAGGGTCCTGAGCAAGCCTTCCTGCTTTCTGGGATCGAAAAAAGACATGCCGTGTTCCTCGGCAAAATCCCGTATACTCAACCGTATTTCGTTTACCGGATCCGCCATCAAATGACATTCTGCAAGATCCAGAACCTTGTCCCACATGCCTGGAATATGTAAACCTAAGCCATTGCGGCTTTCTACGGCATCATTCGCTTCCAACTCACTTTTTTGAAGCCACCGGTTATTGGAGAAGGAAAACTCCATTTTATTTCGGTAGTAAAAGGGCTCTGGAGCGGGTAGTATGGGATCGATTTCCGGCAATTCCAATTTTCCGATCCGAAGGAGATTCTCGGTTATTTCCTTCTGTTTGAATCTCAGTTGGGCCTCATAACTCATGTGTTGCCATTTGCAACCCCCGCACGTGCCAAAGTGAATGCATTTTGGAGCAACCCGATCTGGAGAGGCTTCGTGTAATTCGGTGACAAAACCTTCGAAATACCCCTTCCGCTTTCGGGTTGTCTGAACGGAAACCAAATCTCCCGGAACGGCGCCTGATATAAAAACAATGCGCCCATCAGGGGCCTTAGCAACGGCCTTTCCTTTTGAACCGGCGTCGATGACTCTCAGGTTTTCAAAATGAGGTTTGATTTTTCGTTTTCTCATGAGGCAAAAGTACGTGTTTTGTCCCATTGAGAAGACGAAATAAAATTCCTTCCAGCACCCCTGGCGACCTGACGGAAATTGCGGGATTTCTCCCGAATTTTTTGACTACAGCCTTTAAATAATCGTACATTTAGGCCTCTTCGCGGATGATTTCTCTCCCTAAGCAGGAATTGTATTTGGATAATTAAAAATTTCGATTGATGTCTGTTATTGAAAAACTCAGTTCAGCGGAGGCTATAGCTCTGGAAGCGAGGTATGGTGCACAGAATTATCATCCTCTTCCGGTAGTACTCAGCCGGGGGGAAGGCGTGTATGTTTGGGATGTGGAAGGGCGTAAGTATTATGACTTTCTTTCTGCGTATTCAGCGGTGAACCAGGGTCATTGTCACCCAAAAATTATCGAGGCGCTGAAAACACAGGCCGAAACCCTCACCCTGACCTCGAGGGCATTTTATAATGATCAACTCGGACCTTACGAGAAGTACATGAGCGATTATTTTGGTTTTGATAAGGTTTTGCCCATGAATACCGGTGCCGAAGCTGTAGAAACCGCCATGAAACTGGCTCGTAAATGGGGTTACGAAAAAAAAGGAATTCCGGCCAACAAGGCGAAAATTATCGTTTGTCAGAATAATTTCCACGGCCGTACCATTTCTATTATATCGGCTTCCAATGATCCGATTGCGACCGAGAATTTCGGACCTTTTACCCCGGGGATTACGGCCATTCGGTATAATGATCTCAACGCCTTACGCGAGGTGATGTCATCCGAAGTCGCTGCATTTATGGTCGAGCCAATTCAAGGGGAAGCAGGCGTCTATGTGCCTGACCCGGAATATTTAAAGGAAGCCAAAAAAATATGTAAAGAGCACAATGTGCTTTTTATAGCCGATGAAGTACAGACAGGGATCGCACGGACAGGACGATTGCTGGCAAGCTGCGGGAATTGCAGCTGTGAGGACAAGAACTGTTCAGGGGATCCCGAGGTAAAACCTGATATTCTGATTCTCGGAAAGGCCCTGTCGGGAGGGGTTTTCCCTGTGTCCGCAGTTTTGGCCGACGATGCGATAATGGAAGTTATCCGCCCCGGAAATCACGGGTCTACATTTGGAGGTAATCCGCTGGCGTGTGCCGTGGCCATTGCAGCCCTGGAGGTCGTACGGGAAGAGCACCTTGCAGAAAAAGCCGACAGACTCGGAAAAATATTCCGGGAAAAGATGCACCTTACCATTCAGGAAACCAAGCTGGTAAAGCTCGTCAGGGGTAAAGGGTTGTTAAATGCAATTGTGATAAACGATACGGAAGACAGTTCCACGGCATGGGAGATTTGTTTGGCCTTAAAGGAGAATGGACTCCTCGCCAAACCGACGCATGGCAATATTATTCGTTTTGCACCTCCTCTGGTGATGACGGAGGAGCAGTTGGAAGACTGTATTTCGATAATTCGAAAAACGCTTTTTGAATATGAAGCGCAGAGGTAAAAAAAAAGACCGGAGTTTTCACTCCGGTCTTTTTTAAATCGATCTTTTGATTAGGATCGCACTTCTTTAATTCTGGCTTTCTTACCGGTGAGTCCGCGGAAGTAGAAGATTCTTGCGCGACGTACTTTTCCGCGTTTGTTGATCTCTACCTTCTGGAGTGCGGGCATATTGATAGGGAAAATCCGCTCAACACCCACAGTGCCACTCATTTTACGAATGGTAAAAGTCTCTGTAGCTCCTGAACCGCGTCTTTGGATGACGACACCGCGAAAGAACTGGGTACGGGTTTTTTCCCCCTCTTTGATTTCGTAATAAACGGTAATGGTGTCCCCGGATGAAAATTCTGGAAAATCATTTCGGGATACAAATTCGTTTTCAACAAAATTTATTAAAGATTCCATGGTATAAGTTTAAATTTTTCCGGATCAACATACACGCATCTCGTCAGAGGTTGAACCAAAACGTGTGCAAAAATAATTGAATAATCACAAATGACAAGGAAAATCAGTCTGATTTTAAACCGGATGAGTCTTCCAGCAAATCCGGACGACGCTGTCGGGTCCGTTCCAGGGCTTGTTCTTCCCGCCAGGTCTCTATTTTTTTAAAATCTCCGCTTAGAAGCACCTCCGGAACCTGCATGCCTTTAAAGTCCCTGGGTCTGGTGTAGACAGGGGGAGCGAGCAAATTATCCTGAAAAGTATCGGTAAGAGCGGAGGTCTCATCATTTAAAACACCCGGAATGAGCCGAATAACCGCGTCGCACAATACAGCGGCCCCGAGTTCCCCGCCCGAAAGCACATAATCCCCAATGGAGATCTCTCGCGTTACCCAATGATCCCGAATTCTCTGGTCAATCCCTTTGTAGTGGCCACATATAATCAGGAGATTTGATTGCAGTGACAAACGATTGGCCATGGACTGTTTCAGTGTCTCTCCATCCGGAGTCATATAAATGATTTCATCATAGGTGCATTTTGAGGTCAGATCCTCGAGACACCGGTCCAGCGGTTCGGGCATTAAAACCATCCCGGCTCCTCCGCCAAATGCGTAGTCGTCTACTTGTTTATAGCGGGAGGTAGCGTAATCCCGTAGATTATGAAGATTGATCGTGACAATCCCCTTATCTATGGCTCGTTTTAAGATGGAAGCGCCAAAGGGGCTTTCCAGCAGTTCCGGCAATACGGTAATGATATCGATGCGCATGGTGAGAGATTTAGACAACCCTTAGCCCCGGGAGGTCCAGAAATAATGAAAGACCCCGGTGTCCTTTTTCCACCCGAGTCGCTCGTACAGGTCTTGTGCAGGGTTATCCACCCCGGTTTCAAGGGCCAGGCCTTTGGCGTTTTTGTTCCTGCAGAATTCCTGGGTGTGCATAAGTAAGGCTTCCCCCAGGCCTGCTCCTCTTCGTTCAGGGGAGACAAAAAGATCGTTTAAAATAAACAGAGGCCGCAGACTTACACTGGAAAAGGAAGGATAGAGCTGAGTAAAACCACATATGAGATCCCCCTGCAGGGCTACAAAGATTACAGAGTCTTGTTTTATAATGCGTTCATGCATAAAAACCCTGGCTTTTTCTATGTCTGAAGGCGCCCCGTAGAAAACCCTATAGGCATCCATGAGCTCCGCCAATTGCGGCAAATCTTCCCTTTGGGCTTCCCGGATTGTCATGAAGTGCTGGAAACAGGGAATCCTATTTCCCTTTTTTGTATTTGTTGATCTCGTCCTGGAGTTGCCGACTAATCTTCTGTTCGCGTTCCAGCGCCTTACGACGGTGGTCTTCGTATTCAGCTTCTACGTCAGCGAGTTTTACTTTGGCTTCCTGGGTTAAGACATTGCTCCTTCGGTACTTATAGATAAAGAGGAGGAGGAAAAGCAGCAGGCTGCCGATTATCGTCCAAAGGATTAAATTATAAGTAATTTTTGAAACCTGGGCCCCAAAGAAAGACATACTATCCTTTTCTGCAGTAACATCGGATAACTGATTGGTCGTATTTTCAAGCTTGCCATTGAGATCCTCTATGGTGCCGTCCTGCCTGGTGATCGTGGCGTTTAACTCTCTGGCTTCAGCCCGGTCCTTCTTCAGGCTGTCCAGAATATTATCCCGAATTTTATCGAGTTGCACCCGACGGACCACCTCATACCGCCTTCCTTCAGCGTTGTAATTCCCTGATTTTCTGTAGAGGAATTCAAATTGGCTTTCGATTGTACCACCCTCCAGTGAGCTTTCCTGTTCTTCTTCCTGGGACCAGAGCATGCTACCGGCGAAAAGCGCAAGGCCTAGTAAAATAGTTTTCAATAGCCTCATTGGATCAATTTCTTTAGTAGATAAAGGGTTAGAGGTGACTAAAGTACTTCAATAAAATGGAATTTTAAAAAAAACTGGTAACACGTACCCCTCAAAACATAAGCTCGGACAGGGACAAAACCCAACAGTTCACCCTAGTAATAGGTAAAACGTCGGACTTTGGCAATATATTTTGAGAGACGGATCACCTGATGGGCATAACCAAATTCATTGTCGTACCAAACATAAAGGATAATGTTTTTACCATCCGGGGATACAATAGTCGCCTTGCTGTCGTAAATAGCAGGAGCAGATGTGCCTACAATATCAGACGATACAAGTTCATTGCTGAGTGAATATTTTATTTGTTCGACCAGATCGCCCTCCAAAGCATACTTTTTGACAATAGTATTAATACCGTCCGGAGTTGTGGTGGTTTTAAGTTCCAGGTTCAGAATGGCCAAAGAGCCATTCGGGACAGGGACTCTGATGGCATTTGAAGTCAGTTTTCCGGAAAGAGCAGGAAGGGCTTTGGCTACGGCTTTTCCCGCTCCGGTCTCGGTGATTACCATATTAAGGGCTGCCGCCCGGCCCCTGCGGTATTTTGAATGAATGTTGTCCACCAGGTTCTGGTCGTTGGTGTAGGCGTGAATGGTTTCAATATGGCCTTTTTCAATACCTAATGAATCTTCTACCACTTTTAGCAATGGCGTAATGGCGTTTGTGGTACAGGACGCTGCGGAATAGATCCGGACGGTATCCGGGTTAAATTCACTGTGGTTCACCCCATGAACAATATTTGGGATGTCCTTTCCCGGGGCAGTGAGCAGTACTTTGTCCACTCCTTTGGCTTTCAAATGCCTGCCAAGAGCAATTTTATCTCTGAAGGCCCCGGTATTGTCAATGACCAGAGCATCCGAAATCCCATAAGCGGAATAATCAATATCCTCCGGGTTGTTGGCCGCGATCATATGAACACTGGTGCCATTTATAAGGAGTAAATTATTTTTACTGTCTACCTCTACCGTTCCGCTGAATTCTCCGTGAACCGAATCTGTACGCAGCAGCGCAGCTCTTTTTTGAAGTACCTCCTCGTCAAGCTTGCCCCGGGTGACAATGGCGCGCAGCCGGAGCTGATTGCCTTTGCCCGTTTTGGCCATAAGTTCCCGCGCCAGTAACCTTCCAATTCGGCCAAAACCATAAAGTACTACATCTTTGGGTTCGATAGGAGGGGAGGCGTCTGAATCTCTGAGTTTGTCGAGAACAAAAGCTTTTACGTTGTGATAGGTATTCTCCTCATCCGTATGGTACTCGTAGGTCAATTTTCCAATATCCAGTTTGGACGGAGGCAATGCAATATCATTTATGGCCCGTAATAATTCAACGGAGTCGAAGATAGAGATCGGTTTTTGAACGAATTGCCCGGCATACTCGTGCAGGTTGATAATATCGCTCACGTTTTTGTCGATTACCTGATTTCGGAATAACACCACTTCAATAGCCTTGTCATACCAGAGATCACTAATGATTTTGATAAATTCTGTAGTCGCTTTTCGCCTGTCGGCCTGAAAGGCCAGTTCCTTTTCATACGGGCTGTTGTGGTTCATCGGTCAGGATTGTTTAAATATTTCGCAAAACTATACAATCAAACGTTTTCGCCATAGGATTTCGTATAATAAAAATCCCACCTGAAGGGGGTGGGATTTTCTTTAAAGGGAGCGCCTCGAATTATTGGAATATGACACGCTCGCGTTCCCCGTTTTCATCCATGAGCGTAATGCTCGTTTGTCCGAATCTCGAAATCGTGCTGAAATACTTCCGCGCGTCTTTTATGTCCCGGATTTCCTGTCCGTCCACTTCGAGAATAATCTTACCTTCGAGTCCATATTTTCTGGAGTTTTCAGGAACGTCTATAATTTTTACTCCCTGAGGTGTATCGTATTTTTCCCGATCCTGATCGGATAAGTTTTTGACCGTAAACCCAAGGACGGGCAACTGCATGACTTGCCTTTCCCGAACTTCCACGGGGACTAGCACCATTTCTCCGTCTCTTTCGAGTTCCACCTCAACCATATCCCCGGGGCTTTTTGTCGCGATATAACCCGTGAGGTCTGCGAATTTCCGAATGCGGATATTGTCGATCTGCTTAATGACATCCCCGTTTTTCAGACCGGCAGTTTCAGCACCGGAGTCCTCTTCCACATCGCCTATAAATACGCCATCTACCTGGTCTATACCATTATTTCGGGCGTATTCGGAGTCCGGATCTACAGTTCGGATGCCGATAACTCCTTTGATGACATCTCCATATTCCAGCAGGTCCTGAACGATTTTCCGGGCTATATTGCTCGGGACCGCAAAAGAGTAGCCGATATAAGATCCCGTCTGGGAAGTGATGGCGGTATTGATCCCCACCAGTTCTCCGTTCGTGTTGACCAGAGCACCCCCGCTATTGCCGGGATTTACAGCGGCATCTGTCTGGATAAAAGATTGATTCCTCCCGAGATTCCTGGCCTTGGCGCTTACAATCCCAGCGGTAACGGTAGAGGTCAGGTTAAAAGGATTCCCCACGGCTAATACCCATTCGCCAAGTTTAACATTGTCTGAATCTCCAAACACCAAATAGGGCAGGGGGTCTTCTGCTTCCACCTTGATGAGGGCTATATCGGAAGTAGGATCTGTTCCCACTACGGTCGCCTCATAGGTTTTATTGTTATTCATTGTAACACTCAACTGATTGGCCTTGGCTATGACGTGATTGTTCGTCACGATATAGCCGTCCGGAGAGATAATTACTCCGGAACCCGTGCCTACCTGGGGTGTTGTCCGCTCCTGATATCCGTAAAAAAATTCGATCAGATTCCCGGGACCGCGATTGATTGTGATATTTTTTACGTGAACTACGGCATTTACGGTTTTCTCTGCTGCATTCGTAAAATCAACTTCATCAATCCCCACACCGGATGCCGCGACTGATGTGGAACTCGTTTGAAAAACAGGGAGCTCCTCATTTTGATAAAACAGGGGTTCCGATGTCTCAAAAAAGATTTTGTAGGTCCCTAAAGTAAAGACTCCTGCCATAACGGCTACCAGAAATAAGCCTCCAATTTTCTTCATTGTCTTATGCTTTTTGATTGTTAAAAGTAACAGATTTTTATGCGTTCTTATTTTCGTTTAACGACATTTTAACGGGGGTCCAGCTCCGATTAAAGTGTATCTTTGCCCCGATGCAAATGACCTTTTATAAATATCAGGCCACCGGCAATGATTTTATAATGGTGGACAACCGTCAGGAGTTTTTCCCCAAAAACGATACCAAAACGATCCGTCACCTGTGCCATCGCAGATTTGGTATTGGAGCTGACGGATTGATTCTACTTGAAGCTGACAATTCGACAGATTTTCGAATGGTGTATTTCAATGCGGATGGAAAGCAGGGCAGTATGTGTGGCAATGGAGGGAGATGTATTGTCGCTTTCGCCAGGTTTCTCGAACTGATCGATGCGCAATGCACTTTTCAGGCCGTAGACGGTGTACACCAGGCTCGGATTTCAAAAGACCAGATAGCCCTTCAAATGCAGGATGTCACGCACATCCAGTCAAATCCCCGATATCTGTATCTCGACACAGGTTCTCCCCACCATGTGCAGTTTTGGGAAGATTGGGATACCCTCGATGTGGAGAAAGAAGGAAGACGAATTCGGTATGGACTCTACGGTGAGACGGGGAGTAATATTAATTTTGTAAGACCCCTGGATTCCGGTCGATTTCAGGTGAGAACCTATGAGCGGGGTGTAGAGGCAGAAACCTATTCCTGTGGCACAGGAGTCACAGCTGTAGCCCTGGCTATGTATGAGCTTGGGCAGCTTTCCCAACCTGAAGCGACATTGGATACCCTGGGCGGAACCCTTAAAGTTCGATTTAAAAAAGGGCAGGGCGGATTTTCGGATATATGGCTGGAAGGCCCCGCTGAAAGGGTTTTTAAAGGCGTTTTAAAATGACAGTTTTAAAAGGGGAACATATACAGTTGCGCGCCCTGGAACCGGAAGATCTCGAGTATTTGTTTGCCCTGGAGAACGATCCGGATATTTGGGAGATCAGCGGTACGCTGACCCCTTATTCCAGAAAAGTCCTTCGGGCGTACCTGGAAACGGCGCATCAGGATATTTATCAGGCCAAACAGCTTCGTCTGGCCATCTGTGGTCCGGATCAGTCCGCTATAGGACTTATCGATCTCTATGATTTTGACCCCAGGCATTTGCGCGCCGGAATCGGTATTGTGATTTCCCAATCGGAGCACAGGAATCGGGGGTATGGTGCGGAGGCGCTCACATTGCTGTGTTCTTATGCGTTTACCGTACTGGACTTGCATCAGTTGTATGCCGGGGTATCGGCCGATAATGCACGCAGTATACATTTATTTGAGAAGCTCGGTTTTAAGCAGAACGGCGTGCGAAAAGACTGGTTAAGAACGGCTTCAGGTTTCAAAGATGAATTGTTTTTCCAAATAATAAGACCCCATGTACCTTAAGCGGATTTTATTGACAGTTGTATTATTGGGACTCCTGATAGGAGGCCTTTTTTCAGCCATGGTCTACCGAACCCTGTTTATATCCAATACGGTTTTCAGCAACGATGAGGCTTATGTTTTTATACCCTCGGATGCGGATTTTGATGAGGTTAAGGAGCAACTGCAACCCCTGCTGAAAAATCTCTCAACATTTGAAACAGCGGCCCGCAGAAAGCGGTATTCCGAGAATGTTAAAGGTGGGAAATACGCTATAACCAAGGGGATGAACAACAACGATATTGTCAATGCACTGAGAAGTGGAAATATCCCTGTTCGCGTGTCTTTCAATAATCAGGAAACCCCCGCATTGCTGGCCGGACGGATTAGTTCACAAGTGGAAGCAGATAGCCTGACCTTGTTTCAGGCCTTTAGCGACAAGGATTTTCTCAAGGCCCAGGGCTGGACTCCGGATCAGGCTCTTTTGCCTTATATCCCGAATAGTTACGAGTTCTACTGGAATACCTCGGCCACAACATTCAGGGATCGGATGTTGGCTGAATACACTAAATTCTGGACGGATGCCCGATTGGACAAGGCCCGTTCTCTGGGCTTGTCCCCGGAACAGGTAATCGCCCTGGCGTCCGTAGTCCACAAGGAAACCGCCAAGGCGGATGAGCGACCCAGAGTTGCAGGGGTATACCTGAACCGGTTAAAGAAGGGCATGTTACTTCAGGCCGACCCCACCGTGATCTTTGCGATAAAAAAAGAAACCGGAAATTACGATACCATCATTAAAAGGGTGCTCTATCGGGATCTTGAAATCGAGTCTCCCTTTAATACCTATAAGTATCCGGGGATACCACCAGGCCCTATTGCTATGCCCGATATCTCGGCCATTGACGCTGTTTTAAACCCGGAAAAGCACAAGTATCTGTATTTCGTGGCCGACACGGAGAATTTTGGGTATCACAAGTTTGCGGAGACTCTGGGGCAGCACAACCGCAATAAGGAGCAGTACGTCCGATGGCTTAATGCGCAAAAAATCCGACGATAAACACAAAATGGATGATTTTGTGCGATTTATCCTAATTTTCTGACCTTTTAAGATAAAGTTGGGGATACCGAAAAGCCTCACATGTATCTTTGAACCGAGAACGTTAAGCAGGGCTTTCGAAGTCCTTCAGTCTTACGAAACAAACTATATGAATAAGAGGATTCGATTTATCAGTCCTTTGATCATGGTTTTACTTTTTACAAGTTTTGTTTCGGAATCCCGGTCAGAGTATGCTGTCAGGGTCCCAGAAACCTTACTGATCAAAGACACTTTACACGTTATTTACCCGGCGCCCCCCACCGCAGCTCAGCCGCAGTGGATTCAACCGCCCTTTTTGGGGACTTCGGTGATTGGTTTTCGCGAAGCTTTAGCTTTTAAGGAGTCCAGCGGGGATTACTTTATTACAAATACCCTGGGATACCTTGGAAAATATCAGTTCGGAATCGGCACCCTCCAGCTTATGGGGGTTTATAACGCTACGAAATTCCTGAAAAATCCGGAATTACAAGAGCGGGTTTTTGAGACGAATCTCTCCAGGAACAAGTGGATTCTCAGACGTGACATTCCCCGTTTTGTAGGCAAAAAGATCAAAGGTGTTGAGATTACCGAATCGGGTATCCTCGCCGCAGCTCATTTGGCAGGCCCCGGTAATGTCAGAAAATACCTGCGTTCCTGGGGGACCCATGATTTAGCGGATGCCTACGGGACCACGATTTCCCACTATATGGGGAAGTTTAAAGGCTACGACACCTCTTCCATACTTCCCAAGCGGAATCCGAGAGTACATTAACAGGTATCCGATCAGGCCTGAATGGCGAAAATTGCAGGCCGCTTGTTCAGATCGGGAAGGTTAGACCCCCATTGACTTACTTTGAATGTCCGAATCCATTCCGTTTTCAGGGTGATGTCTGCCGCAATACACAGGGATGTTTCCCCGTGCAAAGATTTGAGAAGTTCCGAAATGAGTTTTTCATTTCGGTAGGGCGTTTCCATAAAAAGCTGGGTTTGCCCCGTTTCCCGTGATTTTTTCTCCAATTGCTTTATGGCCTTTTTCCGCTGGGCGGCGTCGATGGGCAGGTAGCCGTTAAAGGCGAAATTCTGTCCGTTTAATCCACTGGCCATAAGTGCCAGTATAATGGAAGAAGGCCCTACCAGCGGAACTACCTGAATTCCTTTTTCATGGGCAAGTCTTACGATTACGGCACCCGGATCTGCAATGGCAGGGCATCCGGCCTCGGATAATACGCCAACCGGTAGACCCATCAGACAGGGTTTCAGATATTCCGGCAACGCTTCGGTTTCCGTAAATTTGTTCAATAAGGATATTTTGAGAAGGCTTTGAGGCTTTCGCGGGGTGATTTTTTTAATAAACCGACGGGCAGTCTTTTCATTTTCCACTATAAAATGATCGATCTGCTCTATAGTGCGCTTAATGGTCAGGGGAAGTACCTCCAGAGGTTCGGTAACTCCCAGGGTGGTGGGGATAAGGTAAAGCTTTCCGAAGTCCGACGGTTTGGTTTTCATGGGTTGTTAAGATCTGTATAACAAGGGCAGGAGGTTATCTGTGGCCGCATCGATCATTCGAAAAACCTCCTGAAACCCCCCGGGACCTCCGTAATAAGGGTCGGGAACTTCGTCCCCGGGAATTCCTGCCTCTTCCAGTAATAAATAGAGCTTTTTTGAATCTGTTGAATTTCGGGTTAAATCCTGTAAATGCATCAAATTCTCCCGATCCATGGCAAAAATATAATCAAAATTATCAAAATCTGAAGGCGTAAACCGGCGGCATTTCTGCAGGCTTATGTCTATGCCGGCTTGTGCTGCAACTTCAATCGAGCGGGGATCCGGTGCTTTTCCAATATGATAGCCGGCAGTACCTGCTGAATCTACAAATATCTCAGAGGGGTTTACTTTAGACTTGAGGATCCCTTCCGCCAGGGGAGATCTGCAGATATTCCCCAGACAAACCATTAAAACCTTAACAGGCATAGGGAATTAGGAGAATTTCTTAGTCAGGTCATCGATATACTTGCGGAACTGCTTATCTGTTTCCGCCAGATTATCTACTGTTTTGCACGCGTGAAGAACCGTGGCATGATCTCGTTTCCCTATTTGAGATCCGATACTGGCCAAAGAGGCTTTGGTGTATTTTTTGGCGAAATACATAGCCAATTGTCTCGCCTGTACGATATGACGTTTCCGGGTCTTGGACTGCAGGGTGGCTACATCCATCTCAAAATAGTCCGAAACCACCTTTTGAATGTAGTCGATCGAGACTTCTCTTTTGGTATTCTTGACGAATTTTTCGACCACTTTTTGGGCGAGATCCAGGGTCACTTCTTTTTTATTGAAAGAAGATTGCGCAATCAGCGAAATAATAGCTCCTTCGAGCTCTCGTATATTCGATTTGATATGCTTAGCCACGTAATCGATAATCTCCTCCGGCATTTCTACACCATCCCGATACAGCTTATTCTTAAGAATAGAAACGCGGGTTTCATAATCCGGTGTTTGTAATTCTGCGGACAAGCCCCATTTAAAACGCGAAAGTAAGCGTTGCTCGATATCCTGCATGTCTACCGGGGCCTTATCTGAAGTCAAAACGACCTGCTTCCCGTTTTGGTGCAGGTGGTTGAAAATATGAAAAAACACGTCCTGAGTTCCCGATTTACCGGAGAGGAACTGCACATCATCAATCAAAAGCACATCGATTAATTGATAGAAGTGAATAAAGTCGTTCCGGGTGTTCTTTTTAACGGATTCGATATACTGTTGGGTAAATTTTTCAGCGGAGATATACAACACAGTCCGGTCTGGATATTTGTCCTTAATTTCAACGCCGATGGCGTGAGCGAGGTGGGTTTTCCCCAATCCGACACCACCAAAGATCAACAGGGGATTGAAGGAAGTGCCCCCGGGTTTATTGGCCACGGCCATCCCGGCAGAACGGGCCAGTCTGTTCGAATCCCCCTCGAGGAAATTTTCGAAATTGTAATTGGGATTTAACTGAGACTCAATTTTAATATTCCGAATTCCCGGAATCACAAAAGGATTTTTTAATTCCGGATTCTTCGATTTAATGGGAACATCCATTTCCTGGGGTGTCATCTGACCTCTGTTGGAACTCGGGATTTTTTCAGTGAAAGGCTCCCGGTTTCCATAGGTGTTCTCCATCTTAATGATATACACCAGTTTTGCGCCTTCCCCCAGTTCCCGGGTAAGGGCAACTTTTAATAAGGTGATATAGTGTTCTTCCAGCCATTCGTAGAAGAACTTACTCGGGACTTCTATACTCAGCGATTTGTCTGTAAGCCGGACAGGCTTAATAGGGTCAAACCAGGTTTTAAATGCCTGCGGTTGTATGTTGTCTTTGATGAAAACCAAACAATTTTGCCATACGGAACGCGCGGTAACACTCATTTTAAAAAGCAGTCTTAGTCTTGGTTAGGTACTTGTTAGCCGGTATGAAAGAGAACAGCAATAGTGTTCCTTTTAAGAGTGACAAATATGTGAACAAAAAACCTAAAAAAAAAACTTGAACAGGGTTGAAATTCTAGTTTTTTTTTCGCAAGTTCAGCCCCTTTCAGGACTCCTTTTAAATATACTATTTTTCAACCAATTTTTATGCATTCCCACGAGATTTCAATCCGCGTCCGTTATGGCGAGACCGATCAAATGGGAGTGGTATATCACGGGAATTACCCGCAATACCTGGAGTTAGGGAGGGTTGAGTGGTTGAGGTCCCTCGGAATATCCTACGCGGAGATGGAAGAAACCGGCTACATTCTTCCTGTGACAAGTATCCGCATCCACTATAAAAAACCGGCTGTATACGACCAGCTGATCACCATTCGTACCCATCTGAGGAATATACCTACCGTCCGTATCTCTTTTGACTACGAAATTGAGAGCGAAAATGGGGAAATTCTCGCTACAGCTCATACAGATTTGGCCTTTTTAAATTCCCAAACGCGCAGACCTGTTCGATGCCCGGAATACATTCTCGATAAATTACGCGCCTGATTTAGGTGTAGGTTTCTTTTTTGCGAACCTGAACACCTTTTATGGACTTTAGCCTTTCGAAATAAACATCGCTTTTTTCCGGAGAAACGATTAAGTCGATAGTGCAATCCAGCTTCATTTGTTGCGTGCTGACTTTTAACCTGTTTTGAGAGATAAAACCCATAACCTCGTCGAGCTGAGGATACTGAAACTGAAGGCTGATGACACAGACGGCTTTTCGCCATACGACCGGTGAAATCTCCAGGACGCTTTTGGCCGCTTCTTTATACGCTTTAGACAGTCCCCCGGCCCCCAGTTTAACGCCGCCGTAATACCGGACTACGCAAACCATGACGTCAAAAAGTTCCGCTGAGGTGATTTGTCCGAGGATGGGGCTTCCGGCAGTATGGGCGGGTTCCCCGTCATCATTCATTCTCAGACGTGTATTCTCAATTCCGATGCGGTATCCGTAACATACGTGGGTGGCATCGGCATACTGTTTTCGGAGTGTGCCCAGTTGCTCATCGGCAGCTTCTACGGAAGAAACCGGAAAGGCATATCCGAGAAATCTGCTTTTCTTCTCCCGGTATAAAACCGGACCAGCGGCCCTGGAGATCGTCTTAAAGTCTTTGAGTTGATCCGACATTACAACAGGCTGATTAATAGTATGCTGATGATCGCCAACAGAATTCCGATCCAATTTTTTCGACTTAGCGATTCCTTGAATAGAACAATGCCTGTCAATGTGGTAAGCATCACAATGGCGACGTTATTCAGGGTAAAAATAGAAGCACTGTTCAGGCCTTCGAATTTTAAGGCGCGCAACAAGAAGTAGATGGAGAAGAAATTGGGAATTCCCAGAGCGATACCGCCCAATATATTAACGGCTTTAAAGCGTATCAGGGTTTGAGGCTTTTTAATAAGAAGTACAAGAAGCCCTGTTAATCCTGCAAAACCAAAAACAATGGCCGAGAATAAGGGATATTCATTTTCCGGTACCCGGGTCTGTTGGAGGTATTTAATACTGGTATCGATGATTCCGGACCCGAGAAAAACCATTATGGGCAAAAGCATCGATCTCAATCCCGTATTTATACCGGGTCGTTTTTCCCTGTATGCCGTGAAATAGACCGCAAGGAGCGCCAGGCCAATGCCGATAAACTGCATGGTATTTAAATGTTCGTCGTAGAGGATCAGGCCCGCTACTACAGGAATGGCCAAAGACATTTTTGTCGCGACTGAAGCGACCGAAACACCTAATTTCTGTGAGGTTGCGGCCATCAGGTTAAAGATGAGGATAAAGAAGGCTCCCAGCAGAAGTGCCCCCGCCAGCCAACTCTTTTGACTGAGTTCTTCCCATGGAAAGGGCTGTCGATAGACCAGCAAGCCCACACACAAAGCCGTAAAATAATTTACGATTATAGCGTGAAACGTATCTGCCTTATAGGTCTTGAAAAGCTTAAATACGACAAAAATGATACTGGAGCAGCAGATGCTCCATATGAGATCCCACATCCTGACCTAATACAAGTGTTTGTTGAGCTCCAGAATACTCTCCTTATGGACAGCGAGGTGCCAGGTATTTATGCCGAGCCGTTTGGCGCCTTCGATATGTTCCTCCGTATCGTCGATAAAAAGGGTATTCTCCGGTTGTAATCCATGGTTTTCAAGCACAAAAGAAAAAATTTCCGGATCGGGTTTTCGCATTCCGATCTCATGAGAGAGATAGAAGGCGTCAAAACACCCGCGAAAACGGTCAAAAACATCCTTCCCCATAGTTTCTCTGACTTGTTCGATGTGCAGGGCGTTGGTATTGCTTAAAAGAAACATGCGGTACTTCCCCGCTTCTTTAAGTTTTAGTAGAAAATCAAGCCTTCTCATGGGGAAATCGGCTATGGTAGCATTCCAAATCTGCCGAATCTCATGTTCTTTACTGCCAGGAATAGCTTGTTTCACCCCTGACAGGAACGTTTTGGAGTCCATCTCTCCCTTTTCGTACCCCGCGCTGAGAGATACCAGGTCTGCGCCGGGATCTGTCATTCCGTAACGCCTTAAGCCCCTGGGGACGGCTTCAGTATCCAAATTGATGAACACCCCGCCAAAATCAAAGATTATATTCTGAATCATTGCGTAGAATTCGGACCGTATCCGGTCCTGATTTATAGTGAGCTGTGGGTTCTGTGGCAATACTCGGAGCCTTCAGCCCCTGCTTCAATGCCCGGGGGCTTGTAATGATCCGTGCTTCATCCCAACTCCCCGAACCGATAAAATCCGCCAGGGTCCGGGCACCTCCCTCTACGATCAGGCTTTGAACGTCAGCCTGCCACAGGGCCCGCAAGAGTTGTGGTATCAGGGGTTTATCTTCCAAAACCTCACGGTATAAAACATTTCCAGGGGCTTTGGGCCCATTTTTTTTGTCACAAAAGACCATGGTTTTACCCCCCGGCCCAAAGATATGAAAGTGTTCGGGCACCCTAAGTCCTTTGTCGATCAGTATTCGGACCGGGCTCGAGCCTTTCCATAAACGGGTATCGAGCCTGGGGTTGTCCTGGAGTGCGGTTTGCGTACCCACCAGTATGCCGGCCTCTTCACTGCGCCATTTGTGCGCCAATTGACGGGAAATAGGGCTGGAAATCCAATAAGGCTCTGGGGACGTCTTCCTTTTGGAGGGATCAGGAGCCATAAAACCATCGATACTTTGGGCCCATTTCAGGATGATAAAGGGACGTTTTTTGGTGTGAAAAGTGAGAAATCGACGATGATGCTCCTCGCATCTCCTTTTTAGAATTCCTGTTTCGACTTCGCATCCGGCGCTCCTTAAAATAGCAATGCCTTTGCCGCCGACTTTTTCATGGGGGTCCTTTAGCCCGACAACAATTTTCGGGATTCCCGCCGACAGAATCTTGTCGGTGCAAGGCGGGGTCTTACCAAAATGGCAACAGGGTTCCAGGGTAACGTAAAGGGTAGCTTTCTTTAACAGGGATTTATCTGTTACGGAGTCAATCGCCCTGACCTCTGCATGCGCCCCTCCAAATGGACTCGTAAATCCTTCCCCGATTATTTGATCTTTGTAAGTGATAACAGCGCCTACCATGGGGTTGGGGGCAGCAGTTCCCAGTCCGTTTTCAGCGATTTGCAAGCAGCGCAAAAGGTATTTTTCGTGTATCTTCACCCCGTAAAAATAGCATTTAGAAAATGATTACCCCTCAGGTTTTTGTTCGCACTGTATTGCCGGAAGACGGTCCCGAAATGGCGAATATCATCAGGCAGGTCCTGGTCGAATTCAATGTACCAAAAAAAGGCAGTGCGTTTTCGGACCCCTCCATGGAGGCCTTCTACAACTACTATCAGGCACCAAGGTCTGTTTATTGGGTGTTGACGGACGGTAAGGAGCTCTGGGGTGGGGGAGGACTCGCTCCCCTGGAAAACGGAGACTCAGGGGTCTGCGAATTGCAAAAGATGTATTTCAGGAAAGAAGTTCGCGGGCAGGGTTGGGGTGCGCGTATTTTGCTCCGGGCCCTGGAGCAGGCCCGGGCATTTCAATACCGGCAATGCTACCTGGAGACGATGCCCTACATGCAAGCGGCTCAGACATTGTATCAGAGAAATGGGTTTTCTTATCTGGACGCGCCGATGGGCAATACAGGGCATACCGTCTGCACGGTATGGATGTCAAAACCCCTTCTCCAGGCATGAAGGCGATATATCTAAAGGAGCTTCGGCAACGTTTCCGATCCGAGCTATCTCCGGAATATCCGAATCTGGAAATCGACGCCATTTTTTACGAGCTGATTGCTTATTATTTCGGGTTCCCGAAAACCGTTCTCGCTATGGAGCCCTCCACGCAGCTCAATGAGACGGAAGCCTCGCTTTTGTCACAGGCTTTGGATGACCTCAAAGCACACCGGCCTGTTCAGCACATTATCGGGCAGGCTTATTTTATGGAAATGGCCCTGCGTGTGAGTCCGGATGTTTTGATTCCAAGGCCTGAAACGGCTGAATTGGTCACCTGGGTAACGACCCAATTTTCACCCGAAAACGATAGTCCTCTCATTTTAGATGCGGGAACCGGAAGTGGATGTATCGCTTTAGGTATAAAGCGATATCTTCCTCATGCTGTGGTGCATGGAATTGATGTGTCCGACGCGGCGCTGGAGATTGCACGGTACAATTCCGCAGCCCAGGATCTGGAGATTCAGTTTTATAAAGGAGATCTGCAAAGGCCCGAATCCACAGGCAGGGCATTCGACATACTGATATCCAATCCTCCGTATATTCCCAAAAATGAATCCGGGAGCCTGCAGGCCCATGTCCGTTGTTCTGAGCCACATCTGGCGCTATTCGTACCGAATGAAGATCCTTTGCTTTATTACCGACACCTTTGCGATTATGCGCAACTGAACGTAAAGGACGAAGGATGGATGTACCTGGAGACCCATGAGGATTACGCCAAAACTGTCCGTGAACTTCTGGAAAGGCGGGGCTTCTCATCTGTAGAGATAAAAAAGGATATTTTTGGAAAAGATCGTTTTGTCCGGGGGAAATTTCGCACCATGTCCGGGAGTTCAAACATCATATAATTTTATACCTATGAGCACTGTAGCCCAGGAAATCAACCAACTGCGTCAGGAACTACAAGAACATAACTACCAGTATTATGTTCTGGATGAGCCGCAAATCAGTGATTTTGAGTTTGATATGAAGTTAAAGCGGCTGCAGGCCCTTGAAGCCGAACATCCCGAATATTATGATCCCACCTCACCCACATTGCGCGTGGGGGGAGCCGTCACCAAAAATTTTAACACCGTCCCCCACGAAACGCCTATGTATTCGCTGGACAACTCCTATTCGGTTGAAGAACTGATCGAATGGGAACAGCGCATTCAACGCATACTGGGCCAGGTGGAACTGAGTTTTACCTGCGAATTGAAGTACGACGGGGCGTCTATCAGCCTGACCTATGAAGACAATATGCTGCAGCGGGCGGTCACCCGAGGAGATGGTGTTCAGGGAGATGATATCACCACAAACGTCAGAACCATTCGCTCTGTTCCCTTGAGACTTAAGCAGCCTTTTCCCGGGCGGTCTGAGTTTCGGGGCGAAATTATCCTGCCTTTGGATGGATTTGCCAAAATGAATGAGCAGCGGTTAGCCAACGGGGAAGATTTGTATATGAACCCGCGGAATACCGCTTCAGGTAGTTTAAAGTTGCAGGACAGCAGCCTGGTTGCAGAACGCCCTCTGGATTGTCTTATATACGGGGTGGCCGGAGCTGCCAATACCTTACCTACCCAAGGGGACTTCCTCGAAAAAGCAAGAGCTTTGGGGTTTAAGGTCCCTAAAACAGCCCGCGTCTGTCAGACGATGAAAGAGGTTTTGGAATTTTTAGAGTACTGGGATGCCCATCGGCACGAGTTGCCTTATGAAACCGATGGTGTTGTCGTCAAGGTGAATGAATTGCGTTATCAGGAAGAACTGGGTTATACCTCAAAGGCACCCCGGTGGGCGATCGCCTATAAGTTTAAATCCGAACAGGCCCTGACCCGGCTCCGCTATATAAGCTATCAGGTGGGCAGGACGGGAGCTATTACGCCTGTAGCCAATCTCGAACCTGTTTTACTCGCGGGGACGACTGTCAAACGGGCAAGCCTCCACAATGCAGATCAGATCGCCAGACTTGATGTGCGCGAAGGCGATATGGTCTATGTGGAGAAAGGGGGGGAGATCATCCCGAAAATTACAGCGGTCGATTTGAGTCAGCGACCCCCGGAGAGTCAGCCCACTCATTATATCACCGAGTGCCCGGAATGTCATACACCTCTGGTTCGCGAAGCCGGGGAGGCTCAGCATTTCTGCCCTAACGATACGGGATGTCCCCCACAGATCACCGGACGCATACAACATTTTATTTCACGTAAAGCCATGGATATCGACGGTCTGGGTAGTGAAACGGTGGAATTGCTCTTTCAGCAGGGATTGATTCGGAATTACGCGGATTTATATACCCTGACCAAAGCCGAATTGCTTCCCTTGGACCGGATGGCTGAAAAGTCAGTCAATAACTTACTGGAGGGGATCGCGGCCTCCCGACAGGTTCCTTTTGAAAAAGTTCTTTTTGCCCTGGGTATTCGCTTTGTGGGGGAGACGGTAGCCAAAAAGCTGGCGAAGGCTTTTGGCAGTATAGAAGCGCTTATGGAAGCTCGGGTCGAAGATCTTGTTGAGGTGGATGAAATCGGGGAGCGTATTGCCCAAAGTGTGGTGGACTTTTTCGCGGATCCCGTAAAACGAGAGCTGGTCCGGAGGCTCCGGTCATATGGGTTGCGATTTGAGTTGGACCCGGAACAGCTCGAAAAGGGTACAACCCTGCTTAAGGGCCAGACATTTGTGGTGTCTGGTGTGTTTGCGGAGTTGAGTCGGGAGGAATTGAAAAAACGGATTGAGGACAACGGCGGAAAAGTAGCCACTTCGGTCTCTTCCAAAACCACCTATTTGGTCGCCGGAGATAAAATGGGCCCAAGCAAGCGTGAGAAAGCGGAGAAGTTGGGCGTTTCTATTATTTCTGAGCGCGAGTTCTTAGCCTTATTGGCGTAAGCCGGGAAAAAAGAAATGGGCTATGATCTGGGCGCAGGGTTGTAATACACCGCGGAATCCAAACACTGTTTATACGACTAAGGAGGCGCTGGCGGTACGGCCAACCCCACTTGCAGACACTTCAAAATCCACCCGTCCCAAACGGACCCCGTAGCAGCCCACTTGCTGGATGAGTACGGGTTTGCCCACGCGATTTATAGCCGCTTCTGCCTGCTCCATAAAGGTGTGGGTATGACCTCCAATAATCAGGTCGATATTATCGGTAGAAGCCGCCAGCACCTGATCGCTCACCCGGTCCGGGTTCTCATAGCGATGCCCCAGATGCGAAAGGCAAATTACCAGGTCGCAATGCTCTTTTTCCCTGAGAATACGCGACATATCCCGGGCGATTTCCACGGGGTTCAGGTATATGGTTTCCCCGTAGAGCTCTTTCAGGACCAGCCCCTCGAGTTGAATTCCCAGGCCAAAAACACCAATGCGCACCCCATTTCTGACAAAGACTTCGTAAGGTTGTACCCGCCCTTCCAATATGGTATTGTCAAAATTGTAATTGGCGGAAAGAAAGGAAAATGAAGCGTTGGGTAATTGTGCCAGAAGTCCGCTCAGCCCATTGTCAAAATCGTGGTTGCCCAGGGTAGCGGCCTGATATCCCATGCGATTCATCAATCGAAACTCCAGTTCCCCTCCGTAAAAATTAAAGTAAGGAGTGCCCTGAAAAATATCCCCGGCGTCGAGCAACAGTGTATTCGAATTTTCCTTTCGTATAGATTCGATTAATGCGGCCCTGCGAGCCGCACCCCCAAGATTGGCAAAGGTGGGGTGGGAAGCCGGGAAAGGATCTATATGACTGTGAACATCATTCGTGTGCAGGATGGTAATACGTCGCAGAGGTTCTGAGTTACAGGATTGCAGGGCCAGCCCCCCTAATCCGAGAGCGGTGCCTCCCAGAGCTCCTGTTTTTATGAAATTTCGTCGTTTCACAGCGTGTCGAGTTGAATAAAGCGGTTATCGGTCTCTGCTTTCAGTGTATCTAGGGTCTTGAAATAGTCTACCATGGCATTCCGGATTTTATATCCGGTATCTGATATACTCACCCGATCCGCGAAAAAGTCCATGCGATCTCCACCTCCCATAAGATAATCTGAGGTGGCCACGTAGTATATGCGCTCGTCATCTATGGGCTGTCCCTGAATCCGCGTCGACTTCAAACTTCCGTCCGCCTCGAGCACGATCTCTATTCCGGAAACCGGATGCGGGCGGGAGGCCGTAGTCAGAAATCCGACCATTTTTTTTATCGCCCTTCCCGGCATGCCCACAACGACGAGTCCATTTTCAAAAGGCATGATCTCATACGCGGTGCGTTCCGAAACGGGACCTTTTGATATGGAGCTGCGTATGCCCCCGAAATTGAAAAGGGCCATATCCGCAATTTGTTCTCCCCGCATTCGGGCAACTGCATTGGCGCGATCCAGCAACAGATCAGCCATCAGGTTTCCCATTGGGGTGTTCCACTGTCCCTCTGTTTTGGTAATGTGTTTTGGCGCGTAAGACAAGGGGGCGTCCAGAACGGCATTCAGCCGGGAACGGTAAGGCTGGATAAAAGTGTCAATGGAGTCAGCCGGGTGTAGCGTGCTGTCTATGAGTATCTGACTTGCCTGCGGCTGCGCAATGGCCGGTCGCTCCTGTTTGCATCCTGCAAAACTCAAAAGAACACAGAAGGTGATAAAAAATTTAAAAAATAATGGCTTCATCCGGGTTGTGCTGTATTTCTTTTGGCGGGAATTCGATTACCTTTGTTTTAAACCTGAACTCACCATGGTTTTCAAAGGGCTAAAGGACAAATTTAAACACAAATCCGGAACAAAATTCCTTCAACAGGAATTAAAACGCGCTCCGGTTGCCTTGCAGCGCAAACCGGGAATCCAGGCTCTGGGCATTATTGCAGATCTCGAATCTTTTAGAGAAGACGACCGGTTTTTTGAATTGGTTGAGGATCTGGGGCTGAAATCCAATGCGGTTAAAATCATCGGTTACCGGGAGTACTACGATAAGAATTCTCCCTATGCCACACCTGTTTTTTCAGATAAAGATCTGGGTTGGAAAGGGGCTGTGGAAAATAGTTATGCCCTGGAATTCCTTAGCCGGGATTACGATTTGCTCATCAATTATTTTGACCAGCCCCGACTGCTTTTGCATCTTATGAGTATTAAAACACGGGCAGCGTTAAGAATTGGATTTTCAGGAGTAGATCCGGTCTATAATGATATTATTCTGGAGAGTCCAATGTCAGATTTTGACACCTTCAGAAGAGAATTAAAAAAGTATTTGACCTTATTGAACCAACTCACATGAGGGAGCCATTCACAGGTACAGGAGTAGCCCTGATCACTCCGTTTACTTCTGACCTCAGCGTCGATTATACGGCCCTGGAACATTTAGTAACGGACGTCATTGACGGTGGGGTAGACTATCTCGTAGTCCTCGGAACCACCGGGGAATCCGTGACGCTGAACCGGGAAGAAAAGGAGCGGGTATTGGGGAGTGTGGCTCATACGGCCGGGGGCAGGGTACCCCTTGTAGCTGGAATTGGAGGTAATTCCACCAGTGCGGTACTCGAGGACTTTAGGAACACAGATCTTGGGGGGTATTCCGGAATTTTATCGGTTTCACCTTACTATAACAAGCCCACTCAGGAGGGGATTTTTCGACATTTCGAAACCCTGGCTTCGAACAGTCCCCTGCCTCTGATCCTTTATAATGTGCCGTCCCGTACCGGGAGCAACATGCTTCCTGAAACGGTAATCAGACTCGCTAACGCCTGCCCGAATATTATGGGTATTAAAGAGGCGAGTGGGGACCTGCATCAAATTCAGGACATCATTTCAAAGGCCCCCGAAGGATTTTTAGTGATTTCCGGGGATGACCTTACCGCAGTGCCTGTCATACTGGATGGGGGAGCCGGTGTTATCTCGGTTCTCGGACAGGGAATTCCGGGAGTCTTTACGCGGATGATCCATCTGGCGCGCAGCGGAAAAGGAGACGAGGCTATGGCAATTCACAACCAGATAGCACCCCTCGTAGAGCTCCTGTTTCGGGAAGGGAACCCCGCGGGGATTAAGGCATTACTGGAATTGCGAGGTATATGCTCTGCTGCAGTACGCTTACCTCTGATCGCACCTTCGAAGAATTTGAGGGGGCAGATTGAGGCTTTTATAAAACAGCATGGCCTGGCGCATTAGGCGCTGTTAAAGTTTATGCAATAGTTCGACGCCTGTAACCTCCCTGGGCTATATTGCGAGAGGATTTCCGATTTCATATTCCGTTAATTATGCCTACTTTTGCCCAATGTTTTGGAAAATAGCCCGATACAGTATTCTATTCCTGCTCCCTTTGGGGTTTCTCTCCTGTGGGGAATACCAGAAAGTTTTGAAGGATACGGATGTCACAAAAAAATACGAATACGCCCAAAAGCTTTATGATGAAGGGGATTTCAAGAGGGCGAACCGGCTCTTAGAACAGATCGCTCCCCAGTTCGTCGGAAAGCCGCAAGGCGAGCGGGTCATGTTCTTTTTCGCCAACAGTTATTTTGAGATCGGAGATTATAATTTTGCCGGGTATCAGTTTGAACGCTTTCTGAAATCTTATCCCCGGAGTGATAAAGCGGCTGAGGCGGCTTTTTTAGGAGCCAAAAGCTATTATATGCTTTCCCCGAAGTACTCCCTGGATCAGACGGATACGGATAAAGCCCTGACCAAGCTCCAGTTATTCATTAATTCTTATCCGGAATCTGAGTACACCGTCGAGGCGAACGCGATGGCACAGGAACTGACGACTAAAAAGGAAAAAAAGGCATTTGAGATCGCAAAACAATTTGTAAAATTAGGGGAGTACTATGTTTTGGATTACAACCTGTCTGCGATTTCCGCTCTCGATAACTTTGTAAATGATTATCCGGGTTCTGTCTATCGTGAAGAGGCTTTGTTTCAAAAATTCCGGGCGTCTTCAAATTTGGCCATTAACAGTACCTTCAGAAAGCGGAAAGAGCGACTCGATGAAGCCATGGAAGCCTATAACAACCTGATAAAGAATTATCCGGAAACCGAGTTTTCAAAAGATGCTGAGAAATTACTTGAGGATATTCAAGATGAACTTAATAAATACACCGAATTAGAAAATCTGGCAAAATGAATATGAACGATCTAAAAAATTCACAGGCTCCGATTACCACGGTAACCATCAACCGTCTCGAGTTTGATGACAAGACAGACAATATCTATGAGGCTATCTCAATAGTTGCCAAGCGCGCTTCCCAGATTAATGCCGATATCAAAAAGGAATTATTGGAGAAGTTGGAAGAGTTTGCCACCTATAGTGACAGCCTTGAGGAAGTTTTTGAAAATAAGGAGCAAATTGAGGTTTCCAAGTTTTACGAAAAGCTTCCAAAGCCCCATGCTTTGGCCATTCAGGAATGGCTTGAGGACAAAATTTACTATCGCAATACGGAGAAAGATCCAGAATAAGATGTTGGTCTCCAAGCGCATCCTTTTGGGCATTACAGGGGGTATTGCTGCTTATAAAACAACATTTCTCACCCGATTACTCATTCAGGCCGGAGCTGAGGTTCGCATAGTGATGACCCCGGCTTCGGCTGATTTTGTCAGTCCCCTTACTCTGGCTACCCTTTCTAAGCATGAGGTGCTTTCCAGTTTTGTAAGGGAGGAGGACGGAACCGTAGACTGGAATAACCATGTAGAATTGGGATTATGGGCAGATCTTATGCTCATCGCACCCGCTACCGCCAATACGCTTTCCAGGATGGCTTCAGGGGCCTGTGACAATCTGCTATTGGCTTGCTATTTATCCGCTAAATGCCCCGTATTTGTCGCTCCGGCTATGGATCTGGATATGTATAAACACCCTTCCACCCAAAAGTCTCTGAAAACGCTCATGGACTACGGGAATAGCGTCATCCCTGCAGAATCCGGAGAACTTGCCAGCGGTCTGATCGGAGAGGGCCGGATGGCGGAACCGGAAACTATAGTAGCCCACCTGCAGGCTGCCCTTCGCGCAAAGCAACCCTTTTCAGGAAAAAAGATCTTAATTACTGCCGGTCCGACCTATGAAGCGATCGACCCAGTCCGTTTTATCGGGAATCACTCCAGTGGTAAAATGGGGTATGCCCTGGCCGAAGCCGCTGCAGCAATGGGTGCTGAGGTAATTCTGGTGAGCGGACCTACGGCCCTTAAAATCTCAGACCCGCAAATTCGGGTGATCCCCGTAGTCTCCGCAGTTGAAATGCACACGGAGTCCCGGAGGTATTTTGAAGAAATGGATATTGTGATAGGGGCCGCTGCCGTAGCGGATTACAGACCTGAACATCCCGCCTCAGAGAAGCTCAAAAAAACAGGAGATTCCATGCAAATCAACCTGGTGCGCAACCCGGACATTATCGCTTCCCTCGGGCGTGATAAAACCGGTCAATTCCTCGTGGGTTTTGCCCTTGAAACGGAGAATGAACTGGATTATGCCAAGAAGAAGTTGAAAGAGAAGAATCTGGATGCCATAGTATTGAACTCCCTCAGGGATACCGGAGCAGGTTTCGGTTCCGATACAAACAAAGTCACCTTTATAGATAAGAATTCTGAGATAACTCCGTTTGAATTAAAAACCAAGGCCGAGGTGGCCACGGATCTGCTGCATGAAATTCACAAGCGCCTTAAAGATTAGCCTGCTTTTTGTATTTGGGTTCTTTTTAGCCCCCATATTGCAAGGGCAGGAGCTTAATTGTACCGTCACTGTAAATGCAGATCAGGTTTCACAAACAAACCAGCAGGTCTTTACTACACTGGAGCGATCCCTGATGGAGTTCGTCAATAAGACCCGGTGGACTAAACGCGTGGTTCAGGAAAATGAGAAATTGGACTGTCGTATATTCATTACAGTCACGAATTTTGAGTCGAGCCGGTTTCAGGCCAATATTCAGGTCCAGTCTTCCAGACCCGTATTCAACAGCAGTTATCAAACCCCGGTTTTTAATTATAAGGACGACCAGTTTAATTTTGAGTATATCGAGTTCCAGCCACTGGTTTTCAATGAAAATATTCTCGACTCCAATCTCATAGGCGTGATTTCTTACTATATCTACATCATGTTGGGATTAGATGCCGATACCTTTGAACTTGAAGGAGGAACGGATTACTATAAGACCGCTCAGGGAATTGTCACTCAGGCTCAGGGGATCAATGCGGCCGGGTGGGGGCAAACCGCATCGAACAACCGCAGCAGGTTTCAACTGGTAGACAATCTGCTCTCGAATACTTTTCGCGAATATCGTATTGCCCTGTACAATTATCATCGGAAAGGATTGGATATCATGGCCGATAATAACAGCACCGGAAAACAAATTATAGCGGGCTCTCTGCGCCTTTTTGAAACGCTCATTCAAAGACGTCCCAATGCTTTTCTGATTCAGACCTTCTTCGACGCCAAGTCCGAGGAAATCCAGAATATTTTTTCGGATGGGCCGAAGGTAGACATTGTACAGCTCAAGGAAACCCTGAATCGGGTGGCTCCTTTTTATGCCAGTACTTGGAATCAAATAACCTATTAGCATCATTTTTTTTGCGGTCTGAAGTTCTATCTTTACAGTTGTTTAAACAGCTGCCACAGTGCTATCAAGACTTTCCATAAAAAATTACGCCCTGATAGAGGATCTTCAGGTAAGATTCCAGAGCGGATTCACTACCATTACAGGAGAAACCGGAGCTGGAAAATCAATCCTGCTCGAGAGCCTGGGGCTCGTCCTGGGCCGGCGTGCAGACCGTTCTGCGCTTCGGGATGCGAATCTCAAATGTATCGTAGAAGCGGAATTTGCTTTGGAGCGATACCCCAACTTAAAGGAGTATTTTACCCAAAACGACCTGGATTACGATCCTCTGACTATTCTCAGAAGAGAAATTCAACCCAGTGGCAAATCCCGTGCCTTTGTTAATGACAGCCCTGTTACCCTGGATATTCTCTCGGGGTTGGGAAGTCACCTGATAGATGTTCATTCCCAGCATCAAACCCTGGAATTGACGGATCAGGACTTCCAACTACACGTGGTGGATGCCCTTGCGGGTAATTTCGGGGTGCTCGATGAATATACGGCAGCGCGTGAATTGTACCTGAGCACCCAAAAAAAATTAGAAGTACTGCAGGCCGAACAGGAAGGAGCTTTCCGGGAAAAGGACTACAATGAATTCCTGTTGGAGGAACTCGACAAGGCCGCCCTGGAAAAGGGAATGCAGGAGTCATTGGAAGCAGAGCACGGGCAGCTGAGCAATGCGGAATTCATACGCGAAACTTTGGAGAATGTCCAACAGCTATTCCAGGAGGAACAATACGGCTTGCTCACTTTGCAGGGGCAGCTCAATCAGCTGATGGCAAAACTGAGTTCATTTGGTCCGGATTTTCAGGCCCTCCAGGAACGGATTAAATCCCTTTATATCGAAACGGATGACCTTTCCGGCGAGGTTGATGGCCTGCTTGAACGGCAGGTGGCTGACCCGGGCCATCTCGAGGTGTTGAGTTCC
This sequence comes from uncultured Bacteroidota bacterium, assembly GCA_937136025.1. GTDB lineage: Bacteria > Bacteroidota > Bacteroidia > Flavobacteriales > Flavobacteriaceae > Robiginitalea. The sequence continues at coordinate 18,131 of CAKZOC010000248.1, read as the reverse complement.
CGAATTCAATTGCTTTACAATTTGCAGAAAAAACACGGAGTCGCACACGCGGACGATCTGATCCCCGTTCGGGAGGCGCTGCGGGAAAAATTGGAGCATAACCTGGATCTGGATGCGGAGATCGAAGCCCGGCGTATGGCCCTGGCCGATCAAGAGCAGCATTTGGAACGGCTTGCACAGAGCCTTCACGAGAAACGCAGCAATGTCCTGCCAGCGTTTATCGACAAGCTGCAGCAGCAGTTAGCCGGTCTTGGAATGCCCAATGCTTCCTTTGTTTGGGAGCTGGCCCCTAAATCGGATTTTGGGCGTACCGGGCGAGACATTCTGGAACTCAGATTTACCGCCAATAAAGGAGGGAATTATGGACCCCTTAAAAAGACAGCATCGGGAGGAGAGCTTTCCAGAATTATGCTCACCATCAAATCCATCCTCGCTTCTTATGAATCTCTCCCGACAATGATGTTCGATGAAATCGACACAGGAGTTTCGGGGGATGTCTCCGCGCGAATGGCTGAAATGATGGAACAGATGTCCGGGCATATGCAGATTTTTGCAATCACCCATTTGCCTCAGGTAGCCTCACGGGGACAGCAACAGTATAAGGTTTATAAAGAAGACCGGGAAGGTCGGACCCAAACCGGGATGAAACAATTAAGTAAGGAAGAACGCCTGCTTGAACTCGCTCAGATGTTGGGGGGGAGTGATGTAAGCCAGACGGCGATCTCTCATGCCCGGCAAATGCTCAACTGAATTTCCATGGGATCAGAAAGGACTCCAACGGGTCTGCTGATCTATTCTTTTTAATATCTTTGAGGCTGAAAACATAAATCATCACGATGGGACATAATTTATTAAAAGGCAAGAGAGGTATTATTTTCGGGGCGCTGGATGAGTTTTCCATCGCCTGGAAAACGGCAGAGCGGGCCCACGAGGAGGGAGCTACCTTTGTTTTATCCAATGCTCCTATCGCCATGCGTATGGGTAAAATTAATGAGCTGGCGGCCAAAACCGGATCGCAGATCATAGCTGCTGATGCTACAGATGAAGCAGATCTGCAAGCCTTGGTTTCCCAATCCATGGAGATTCTTGGTGGAAAGATCGATTTTGTACTTCATTCCATTGGAATGTCGGTCAACGTCAGAAAGGGGCGGGAATACACAGATCAGAAGTACGATTTTACGACTAAGGGGTGGGATGTATCGGCACTTTCCTTTCACAAGGTCATGCAGACTTTATACAAGGCAGATGCCATGAATGAGTGGGGTAGTATTGTCGCCCTCACCTACATGGCGGCGCAACGCACATTCCCGGACTATAACGATATGGCCGATAACAAGGCATACCTGGAATCCGTTGCCCGAAGCTTTGGGTATTTCTTTGGAACAGAAAAAAAGGTGAGGGTAAATACGATCTCTCAATCGCCTACACCAACTACTGCCGGAAAAGGTGTCAAAGGTTTTGATGCTTTTATCAATTACGCCGAAAAAATGTCGCCTCTGGGGAATGCCACAGCTCTGGAATGCGCGGACTACACGGTAACACTGTTTTCTGATTTCACACGTAAAGTCACTATGCAGAATCTGTTTCACGATGGCGGTTTTTCATCTACGGGCGTCAGTCAGGACATCATCGATACTTTTTCTGAATAGCGACACGCATTAATAGCACTAAAGGCCATCCCTGCAACGGATGGTTTTTTTATAGGGGGTCTATGGAAGTGTTTTTTTCATTTGTAGTGCCAGTCTTTAACCGGCCCGGAGAAATTCGGGAGCTGTTGGAAAGTCTCGCCACCCAAACCTATTCGACGCCTTTTGAGGTCGTAATCGTCGAAGATGGCTCAAGTATCCCTTCTGAAGAGGTCATCGGGGAGTTTTCAGACCGATTGCAGGTGAGTTACTTCAAAAAGAAGAATACCGGTCCCGGAGATTCCAGGAATTTTGGGATGCATCGGGCTCAGGGGGCGTATTTTATCCTTGTGGATTCGGATTGTATCCTTCCCGGAACCTATCTGGAGGAGGTGGCACGGTTCCTCTCTAAGAATCCTCTGGATTGTTTCGGAGGAGCAGACGATGCCCATCCGTCCTTCAATCCAATGCAACAGGCGATCAGCTATACCATGACCTCAATGCTTACCACCGGAGGAATCAGAGGGAAAGGAGGATCCGACGAAAAATTTCAGCCCCGCAGTTTTAATATGGGGCTCTCCCGGGCTGCTTTTGAAGCCAGCGGAGGTTTTGGCAATATTCATCCAGGTGAAGATCCCGATCTCAGTCTCCGCCTCAAAAAATTAGGATTTTCCATAGGGTTTATTCCAGGAGCCACGGTGTATCATAAACGGCGTATTGATTTCAGGTCTTTTTACAGGCAGGTGCACAAATTCGGGCTTACCAGACCCATACTCAATCGCTGGCATCCGGGTTCGGCACGTATTACCTACTGGTTTCCGACTCTATTTATTCTTGGGCTTATCGCGGCATTATTGCTCCCTATTTTTCTTAAAGGAACTGCGGCCTGGGTCTTGCTCCTTTTATTTGGATTTTACCTGGGTATTGTGGCCATTGGAGCAGGTCTCAAATCCGGGAGTGCACGGGCAGCCCTGCTGGCTCCGGGAGCATTACTCGTACAATATGGTGGCTATGGGCTTGGTTTTCTAAAATCGGCTTTCTTGCTTACCTTTAGTAAGAAGAAACCTGAGGTATTAATGCCCGGGCTGTTTTTTAAACCTTGACCCTTGATAAAAAAGATCCAGTCTGGTATCAAACATAGGAAAGCACGTGTTTTCTTTGCTTTCCTTTTGTTTTCGATTACGGCCTGGTTTATCACCCGGCTCTCGGAGACGTACTCGCATACGGTAGATTTTGCCCTGAATTACACCCACAAACCTGAAGGCATGCTTATGGTGGATACCCCGCCGGGAGACCTGGGTGTGCGTATCCGCGCAATTGGATTTCAGTTACTGCGCTATCAGTTGAGCCCCAAGAAGATCAAAATCGACCTTAGGGAAGTACGGCAGGGGAACAAGGGGTTCTTTATCAGCCCACAAACCTATAGGAATCAGATAGAACAACAATTGAGCCAGGGCATTACTTTATTGCAAGTGCCTTCGGATACTATTTTTTTGAATTTCCAAAAAATGAAATCTAAAACCGTACCGGTTCGGGTGCCCGAAGGGCCGGATTTCGCCCAGAATTATATGTTGGAAGGAGGACTCATCCTGGAGCCGGAACAGGTTCATTTACTGGGACCTCCGTCTGAAATTGACAGTATCGACGTGGTCTTTACAGAACCTCTTTCGATCTCCGGGATCAAAGAAGATTTTAAACAAGAGCTCTTAATTGATTCCAGGTACCGGCGTCCGAATACCGAATTCTCCCAGGATCGAATACAGGTCTCAGGGCGTGTGTTTCGTTTTTCAGAGGCCGTTATTGAAGTGCCTGTAGAGGTCATCAATCTACCGGACAGCCTGGTTGTTCAGACTTTTCCAAACATGGTAGGTGTATTGTGTAAAGGGCGGATAGAAGGATTGAAGTCCCTGGACCCCAACGATTTCCGTCTTGTCGCGGATTACAATGCACCTTCCTCTGAAACAGGCCGATTGATGTTGAATCTCGCCACAAAACCCGAAGGCGTGCACGAAACCCAGTTATTGGAGACATCGGTGGAGTATATTACCAAAAGAGAATGATATGTGTAGGGCTTACCGGAGGCATTGGAAGTGGCAAGAGCACCGTTGCGTCCTATTTCACGGCACTGGGGATCCCGGTATACGATTCGGACACCCGTGCTAAAGCATTGATGCAAAACGATCCTGTACTGCGCGATCAGATCACACAACTTCTGGGGCAAAAGGCCTACAACCCCGAGGGTTTAGACCGGCGATGGATCGCATCCCGGGTGTTTTCAAATCCAGACTTGTTAAAGGCATTAAATGAACGGGTGCACCCTGCGGTTCGTGCGGATTTTGACAGATGGAGGACCGAACAACAAGCCCCGTATGTCGTGCAGGAGGCTGCAATACTTCTGGAGAATGGGGCATATCAGCATTTAGATTACACCATTTTAGTAGTGGCCCCTCTAAAAACCCGTATAGAGCGGGTTGTAGCCCGCGACAAAGTAACATCAACTCAGGTGCAGGAACGGATGAAGCACCAGTGGACGGATGATGAGAAAATCCCCCTGGCCGATTTTGTTATCGAGAACACAGACCTTGAAAATACGCGTAAGGCGGTAGAGGCAATTCACCGTAAACTCCTGAAATTGTCGGGATCAACACCGGAATCCTTTTGTTAAGGTTAGGTTAAACCACCACTCCGCTAAATGTTAAATTTTTATTTTTACTTGAACGATGAATAAGAGGTTGTTTGTGCTGCTGGTGGTTCTGATGAGCCTTTCTCTTGTCGGGATAATCACAGTGCAGTTATACTGGATCAAACGCTCGGTCGAGGATAAAGAAGAGCAGTTTTCTAATACCGCGACGGAGGTGCTTAGCAAAGTAGCCGAGAAGATCGAGGAGCGCGAAATGAAGGAGTATTCGGAACGTTTCCTGAATCTCAAAGACAGCGTAGGAGACCTCAAAAGCACACAGCTCAGTAATATATTTTTCATCGACCGCGATTTAAATTCCAATGAAATCCTTTTCTATTCTCACGGGATTCTGGAGGAGGATTACAATATAGCATCTACGTTCTTTGACAATGCAGCTTCCTCAGATACAGCGACTATAAAGAATTTTACAAGCCGCCGTACGAAGACCATATATAAAGAAGAATATGGCCTCGATGGTAAGGCATATCGATTGAGTCCTATTGAAAAATGGGAAAAGGTCGGTGGAATTTCCGCTATGGAGAAGGCGATGTTTGATGACGTCTACAGGGTTTACGCCAACCGGGTTCCCATTCATGAGAGGGTGAGCCGGGAAGAAATAGAACTTTTACTGGATCAGGAACTTGAAAACAGAAACCTCGACATCGATTACGAATACGGACTGTATAGCCGTGGGCTTCCCACCAAGATCAAATCCAGAAAATTCAGGATGGATACCGATAGCTATTACAAAGCGCCGGTGTTTCGGGATAGCGAGGGTGTTACAGATTTTGCTCTTTTGATTTCTTTTCCGGACAAAAAAGACTTTCTGGTGCGCTCCATAGTAGGTATGGCAGTGCTCTCGCTAGTTTTTACCTTGATTATAATGATTGCTTACGCGAGCGCTATTTATCAGCTTATTCGGCAAAAACAGATCTCGGAAATCAAGACGGATTTCATCAACAATATGACCCACGAGTTCAAAACGCCCATAGCTACAATAAACCTGGCGGTTGAAGCCATAAAGAACCCAAAGATTATGGGAGATGCCGATAAAGTCAGTCGTTATCTGAACATGATCCGGGATGAGAATAAACGAATGCACGCCCAGGTTGAGAATGTACTCCGGATTTCAAAACTGGAGAAGAACCAGTTGGATATCAGTAAGGAACGGGCAGATGCCCATGAGATTATCAATAAAGCGATCACACATGTGGAGCTCATTGTGCAGGATAGAGGAGGTTATGTCAAAACGCATTTAGACGCAGAGCGTACCGATGTTTTGGCCAATAAAACGCATTTTGGGAATGTCATTGTTAACATGCTGGATAATGCGGTCAAATATTCTCCTGAAGCGCCCAAAATAGATGTGTTCACAGAGGTTGCCAATAACTTCCTCGTCATTCGGATCCAGGATCAGGGTGCGGGAATGACCAAGGCAGTGAGCAAACGGATATTTGAAAAGTTCTTCAGGGAACATACGGGCGATATCCACAACGTCAAAGGCCATGGGTTGGGTTTAGCCTATGTGAAGAAAATTGTAGAGGATCATCAGGGAGAAGTATATGTAGAAAGTGAGAAAGGAAAAGGAAGCACATTTTACATTAAACTCCCCTTAATTTAGCAAGTTATGGAAACAGTAAATAAGAAAATATTATTGGTGGAAGACGATCCGAATTTCGGTATTGTCCTCAAGGATTACCTTTCGATGAATGATTTTGATGTCACTCTGGCCAAGAATGGTATGGAGGGTTTTGAAAAGTTCAAAAAGGACAATTACGACGTCTGCATTCTTGATGTCATGATGCCGTATAAAGACGGTTTTACGCTCGCACGGGAAATCCGGGAAAAAAACGAAAGTGTGCCCATCGTCTTTCTCACCGCCAAAACCATGAAGGAAGATGTCCTGAAGGGGTACAAAGCGGGTGCAGATGACTACCTCAATAAGCCTTTTGACTCAGAGGTCCTGCTCGCCAAACTTCAGGCCATTCTGCAGCGGAAGGAATCAAATAACCTCGCAGATAGCAAGCAATTTGAATTTGAGATTGGGAATTTCCACCTGAATTCTAAACTGAGGTTTTTGAAATACAAAGATGAAGAGCCGAATAAACTCTCACCTAAGGAAAATGAACTCCTCCGCTTGCTGGCCCTTCATGAAAACGATCTGATGCCCCGGGAACTCGCCCTTACTAAAATATGGAGGGATGACAATTACTTTACCTCCCGCAGCATGGATGTTTATATCGCTAAACTCCGGAAATATCTGAAACGGGACGACAGCGTTGAGATTCTCAACATCCACGGCGAGGGGTTCCGCCTCGTGGTCAAGACGGATTCCGAAAAATAGATCGGGGACCCCGTGGATTGAAGATACTGGGGGATGGTCTCTTTTATCCTGAAGTATTCGGGTCTTCCAAGATTTTTGAGATCGCCTGTTCCACCGAGAGGCTCACCGGTACATGAATGCCATAAGGCGGGGGCTCGAGGGTGTCAAATTGAGATTGGAGCAGGGTAGCGGGCATATAGTGCGATGCCCGCTCACTCACGCGCCCCAAAAGCTCCGGATAAGAACCAAACAGGTAAACCCAGACAACCTTTTTTTCCAATCCCTTTTGCAGTGATTCCCTGTAGGCTTCCCTGAGGGCAGAACAGGCGATTACAGCGCCTTTATCCTTATGTTTCGCAGCGATTTGATTCAAACGAGCCAACCAGGGTTTACGATCTGAATCCCCAAGGGGTATTCCCTGGGTCATTTTTTCAATATTCTCTTTGGGATGAAAATCGTCCCCGTCGAAAAACGGGATCTTCAGATGCTCCGCAAGAGCCATACCCAGGGTGGACTTCCCACAACCGGAAACGCCCATGATTACAAAGACTTTCTTTTCAGCCTGCATGTTCAGATCGCATATGTTCTTCTATTATGTGAATTCCTGTTTCCAGGGGGGCCTCGTGTGGAATCCAAAGGATTTCTGTATTCTTACGATACCAGGTAAGCTGTCTCTTGGCGAAGCGTCTGGTGTTTCTCTTGATAAGCGCCACGGCCGTTTCGAGATCTGTTTCGCCATCCAGATAGGAGAAAAGCTCCTGATAGCCCACCGTTTGCAGGGCATTCAGGTCACGGTAGGGTAAAAGAGAAGCCACTTCATCCAACAGCCCCTCCTGCATCATGGCATCTACACGCGCTTCAATACGTTTGTAGATAATTGTTCTCGGGGCTTCAATACCCAATGGGATATGTACAAACCCCTTGGGGGCGCTTCGTTTGCCCAGATACGAACTGTAGGGTCGGCCACTCGAAATGCATATTTCCAAAGCCCGGATGAGCCTTCTTGAATTTTCTAAATCAACAATTTTGTGATATTCGGGGTCTAATTGGAATAGTAATTCCTGCAGGGTCTGTATCCCGCCCCGGGCGTATTTTTTTTCAAGTTCGCCCCGAATCCCTGCTGTAACGGGAGGGAAGTCATCGAGTCCTTGGGTCACGGCGTCGAGGAAAAGCCCGCTGCCTCCCACAAGAATCAGGTAATCGTGGGCCTGAAACTTTTCTGAGATCAGCTCCAGGGCATCCTTTTGGTAATCTCCAGCGGTATAGGACTTATGAATGGATGTATGTTGAATAAAATGATGAGGGACGGCCTTTAATTCTTCTATGGAGGGCACTGCTGTCCCTATCCTCATTTCCCGGTAAAACTGCCTTGAATCTGCGGAGAGAATCTCGGTTTGAAAATGCCTGGCCAGCCTAATGGCCCAATGCGTTTTGCCAATACCCGTAGCTCCGCTAATGGAGATTAAATACTTATTCATCAAAGCAATTCTCCACATTTGAAGCAATGGCTGGCATCGTCCCTATGACCTTCTACACCACAAGAGGAGCAGGATTGGGTGTTGATGTGTACCAGGTGATTCTGATCCTCAGCCTTGTCTTTACTGCCGTGTTTCGCAAACTCAACCGTAACAATACCGGTAGGGACGGCGATAATCCCGTATCCCAGAATCATGATCACGGTAGCCATAAATTGCCCTAAGGTAGTTTGGGGCGCGATATCGCCATAACCAACAGTAGTCAGGGTGACAATCGTCCAGTAAATACTCCGCGGAATACTCGTAAAACCGGATTCCGGGCTTTCGATCAGATACATGAGTGTCCCCATAATGATAGAAAGAATTATCACCACATATATAAAAACAGCGATTTTGGTGCGGCTGGCCTTCATGGCTGTACGGAGTTGGGAGGCCTCCCCGATATACTTCACCAGTTTCAGGATCCGGAAAATTCGAAGGAGTCTGAAGGCGCGAAAGGCGAGTAAAACCTGGGAGCCGGCAACCAGGTAGGAGAGATACAGCGGAATGGTGGAAAGAAAATCAATAATTCCGTAAAAACTGAAAATATAACTGGATGGCTTTCGTATTGAGATTATTCGTGCGATATACTCAACAGTAAAAAAAATAGTTACAATCCACTCCATGGTCAGCAGTGCCCCATGGTATTTCTCATCGAATTCCGTAACGCTTTCCAGCATGACCAGAACGACGCTGAGCAGGATAATAAAAATCAGGATCAGGTCGAACCATTTCCCCATAGGGGTGTCGGCCTCATAAATGATTTCATGCAGTTTATGTCTCCAGTCTTTTTTTACGATCGTATTTTTCACATCCGGATATTAGAGTTCAATAGCCTTCAGAATCGGTTTTTTATCGAGAAAATCGATTATGACTTCCAGGGCTCCATGAGCATTTGTAACAGGAGTCAGGAGGTTTTCTAAGATATGAATATTATTGATTTGATGGTTCAATTCATAGTATCCCATTCCCCTGACCTTTTCATCCTGTACCCAGATGGCCGACCGCTCCCCGGTCTTACGGCCCTTGTCCACTAACAAATATTGCTTTCCGACAAGCGATAGCACTGAATCGTTTACACGGATCCGGCGCGCTGCCTGAGCTTGCTGAGCAATGGGTTTATTGTGCGCCGGTCGATTACTCAAGAGTTCAATATGGGTCTTAAGGCGCGCTATTAATTCACTGCCGGTACGCTCAAACTGAACCTCCCGGGTTTCTTTGCGCAGGCTCAGGCCAGGCTCGTGAACCTCGGTAAAATGGGTGTTGACGGATGCCTGCATGTTCCGGCTGTGACCCAGGTAAATCAGATCATTTTCCTTATTGAAAAGATAATATACGCCGATATCACGGGGAACGGATTCTACTAATTTAAGCTGTCGGGAAGAGAGTTCACCATGTGCCTCCGCCCGGATGACTTCCTTTAAAATATCTTTTTTGATATCCCGGCCCAGCAGGATCTGGAAGAGTTTCAGTGTGGCCAGGGCATCTCCATTGGCCCGGTGCCGGTTGCTTACCGGAATCCCCAAAGAGCGAACCAGTTTTCCAAGACTATGCGATTCAGCTTCAGGTATCAGGCGCTGAGAAAGATCTACAGTGCAAAGGGTCTGGCGCTGAAAATCGAAACCCAACCTCCGAAATTCAGTGCGCAGGATGCGGTAATCGAACATGGCGTTGTGGGCGACCAGAACGCTCCCTTCCGTTATTTCCACAATCCGTTTGGCTACCTGATAAAACTTTGGGGCAGTGCGTACCATTTTCGGACTTATACCGGTTAGCTTTTGCACATAGGGCTGGATTTCCCTTTCCGGGTTGATCAGGCTGATAAAGGAGTCTACAACCTGATCGCCATTAAAGAGGTGTATGGCAATTTCTGTAATCCCTTCCTCATTGTACTTGCCCCCTGTAGTTTCTATATCCAGAATAGCATACATAGTCGTCCGTTTCGCGTCAGGTCATATTGCGGCTACCAAAGATACTACTTCCTAAACGCACCATGGTACTCCCCTGTTCAATAGCGATATGGTAATCTCCGCTCATACCCATCGAAAGTGTATCAAAGGCTTCTCTCCCCGAATGAAAAGTATCGTATAGAGACTTGAGATAATGAAACTCCGCCCGGATCTGGGCCGCATCGTCTGTAAAGGTCGCCATCCCCATGAGCCCCCGCAATTGCACATGAGGCAATTGGCCCTGATCTACCATAGCTATGGTCTCGGTGAGTTCGGCCTCGTCAAAACCGAACTTGGTGGTTTCCCGGGCGATATGCACCTGCAGGAGGCAGGGTATTACCCGCCCCTGTTGCGCCCCTCTCTTGTCGATCTCCTTAAGCAGTCGCAGGGAGTCCACGCCGTGAATAAGGGAGACAAAACCCGCAATATACTTCACTTTATTGCGTTGCAAATGGCCAATCATATGCCATTGTATATCCTTGGGCAGATTCTCCCATTTCCGTACAAGTTCCTGAACCTTATTTTCGCCGAAAACCCGCTGGCCGGCCGCATAGGCTTCTGCGATTTCGCTTTCACTTTTCGTCTTGGAAACCGCCACTAATACTACTTCTGGGGGAAGGGATTCTGTAATCTGATGCAGCTTTTGCGTAATGCTCATACGTTGGGATTTTGGAAATCGTAAATCGTCAGACCGCTGGGGAGTTTGGGTTCGATAAAGGTGCTCTTCGGAGGCATCTTCAGTCCGGCATCCGAAATTGCTTTGAGTTCCCCGACATTTACCGGGGTCATTCCAAATCCAATGTCGTAGACGCCTTTGTCTACCATTTTCTTGATCTTCAGGGCATTCATACGGGCACACATATAGTGAATCCGGGAATCGTGCCTCAGGTCAGTTACTCCGAATAAGGGTTCTAAAACGGTCTTATAGAGAATCTGGGAATCGAGCGCGTCCAGAGGATCTGAAAAACGATAGGAGTGTTTCCTGAGTTTAAGTCCGTAGAACAACCCGCTTATGTACATCGAAAATTGATGTTTTTCAGTAGGCTCAAAAGGCGTTGTGCCCTTCTCCTGAATTCGAAAAAATCGATCCAGGCCGATCAGGATTTCGTCGGGGTTACGGTTTCCAACCCCGGAAAGCAATCGGCTGAACGAGCGAATTCGCAGTTGTGACTCGGGAATGAGGTAACTCATAAAACTCCCGTAGGCCCCTTCCGGAATTTCTCGATGACTCCCTTTTTGCATTCTTCGCGCCAACAGATCTGAAGAAGCGCTGCGGTGATGGCCATCGGCGATATATAAAGTTTTTACAGCTTTAAATCCTTCACGGATTTCGGAGATCTGCTCCGGATTTGAAATAACCCACAGTTGATGTGTGATCCGATCCGTAGTGGTAAAGAAGTATTCGGGTTCTTCTCCCATGATGTTTGCGAAAAGGGCATCGAGATCGGTTTGGTCCGGATACGTCAGCAAAACAGGCTCTGCATTAAACTTTACGGTTTGAAGGTAATCGGCAAAGAGTGTTTCCCGAAAACTTAGGGTTTCCTCGTGTTTACGGATCACGTCCCGGCGATAGTCAGCGGTGCTGGTTGCGCAGAAAACACCATAAGTACTGAAGTCTTCCTGCTGGGTGCGGTACAGATAATAGGAGGGCGTCTCCTCCCGGATCAGTATACCTTCCTCGAGGAATTCCAGATATCGGTTCCGCACCATGGAGAAACGCTGTTCACCCTGTACAGCTTTGTGAAATTTAAATCCCGGATCAATAATGTGCAGGAATGAAAAGGGATTATAGGCCATTACCGCTTTTCGCTCCTTTGCCCCGTATTGATCATAAGACCTCGACACCACAGAGGCTACTTTATCCGGGGCAGGCCGGGTGGCCTGAAAAGGAATGACTTCCGCCATGGATCAACTAAATTGAGCGGCTATTTTTTCCGCCTTTCGCGATTCGGTATAATCGTAGAAGCCTTCCCCTGATTTCACCCCGAGTTTCCCGGCCATAACCATTTTCACAAGGAGGGGGCAGGGCGCGTATTTTGGATTTTTGAAACCGTCGTAAAGCACCTGAAGTATAGACAAACAAACATCCAGCCCAATAAAATCCGCGAGTTGGAGCGGACCCATAGGATGTCCCATTCCCAATTTCATCACCGTGTCGATTTCCCCGACGCCTGCAACACCGTGGTATAAACTTTCGATGGCCTCGTTGATCATTGGCATCAGAATTCGGTTCGCAATAAAACCGGGATAATCATTGACCTCGGTCGGAATTTTGCCTAATACCCTGGAGAGTTCCAGGATTTTTTGCGTTACGGCATCGCTGGTATTGTAGCCGCGTATGACTTCGACCAACTTCATAATGGGTACGGGATTCATAAAATGCATGCCGATCACCCGGGACCCCCGTTGGGTTACCGCTCCAATCTCTGTGATGGAAATCGAAGATGTATTGGTCGCGAGAATGGTATCTGCGGGACAATGCGCATCCAGCTCCCGGAAGATCTTCTTCTTTAGGGATATGTCTTCGGTTGCCGCTTCCACCACAAGTTCTGCATGGCGCACCCCTTGGGCAAGGTCCGTCGTGGTCTTAATGCTGGAGAGCGTCTGCTCAACTTTGTCGGTGTTCAGCACCCCCTTGGCAACCATCCGATCCAGGTTCTTTTGAATGGCCGACATTCCCCGTTTCAGACTCTCTTCGGAGATGTCTATGAGATGGACGTTAAATCCGTTTTGCGCAAAAACGTGGGCGATTCCATTGCCCATAGTTCCTGCTCCAATTACAGCAATATTTTGTATCATTATTGTACGGTTAGATAAACGATTCAGGTTGATCTTTCTGGGCGGCAAAAGCCTCAATGATTCTCAGGGCGACATCCAGGGCCTGAGCTCCCTGTTCCAAAGGGACGGGAGGAGTGGTGTTTTCTTCAATCGCAACAGCCAGGGCTTCCAGTTCGTCGAGGATCGGATTGTTTTGGATAATTTCCGGATTCTCGAAGTAGATTTGCTTTTTAGTCCCTTCCGCATTCTGAAGCACCATGTCGAATTCCCCCGGGTGCTCAGGGGCGTTTTTCATTTTGACCACCTCTACCTTTCGCTCTAAGAAGTCCACGGAAATGTAGGCATCACGCTGGAAGAAACGCGATTTTCGCATATTCTTCAAAGAGATCCTGCTGGCCGTTAAATTGGCTACGCATCCGTTTTTAAAAGCGATTCGGGCATTAGCGATATCCGGAGAATTGCTGATTACGGAAACGCCACTCGCCTGAATATCTGCCACCTCTGAATTCACGACACTCAGAATGATGTCAATATCGTGAATCATCAAGTCGAGCACAACGGGAACATCGGTCCCTCTCGGATTAAATTCGGCAAGCCGGTGCGTTTCGATAAACATCGGATCTTCGATCTGATGCTTTACCGCCTGAAATGCCGGATTAAAACGCTCCACATGCCCCACTTGCCCCTTCAGGCCTTTGGCGTTTAGCAGGGCGATGAGCTCTTCGGCCTCTTGTTGGGTATGGGTAATGGGTTTCTCTATAAACACGTGTTTGCCCGAAGCGATCGCCTTTTTGGCACAGTCGTAATGGGATAGGGTAGGGGTCACAATATCCACGACATCCACCGCCTCAATCAGGGTATTCATATTGTCGAAATAGGGGATTCCAAATTCTTCCGAGACCGCCTTGCCCTGAATACTATCGGGGTCGTAAAAACCGATGAGTTCATAATGCGAAGACTCCTTTAACAACCTCAGGTGAATTTTTCCCAAATGACCCGCACCGAGAACGCCAGCTTTTAACATGTGATTTCGAGTTTTTTCAAAAATAATCATAGTTTATGAGTTCCCCTCAGAAATGGTAGGGTTCCCGCCTTAAAACTGACCCGGGAACAGAGATTAAACTCGGAATCCCTTTGGAAGCCATTAAAAAAGCTTTAGAATACTCAGGATTTTCTAAATTCGTAGAAAATCCCCATTTTTTTGAAGGACACACTCAAGCATAGAGGAAAACGAAACCAACTGGTAGATCTGATCGCCTCGAAAGGGATTAAAAGCCCGGAAGTTCTTGCCGCCATTCGAGCCATACCTCGTCATTTGTTTATGGACAGTGGTTTCGAAGACCACGCCTATCAGGACAAGGCCTTCCCAATCGCGTCGGGCCAAACGATCTCCCAACCCTATACAGTAGCTTATCAGACTGAGCTCCTGGAGATACAACCCGGGGATAAAGTCTTAGAAATCGGAACCGGTAGTGGCTACCAGACTGCCGTATTACTCCACTTAAAGGCTAAGGTGTACACCGTAGAACGTCAACTTAATCTGTTTAAAAAGACAAAACTATTTTTTGATAAAATGGGCTATCGCCCGAAGCGATTTATTTTTGGAGACGGGTATAAAGGGATGCCTGAAGACGCCCCCTTTGATTGCATATTGGTCACTGCGGGTGCCCCACGGATTCCCAAGGCACTGCTTTCCCAGCTTAAAATTGGCGGCAGGCTCGTGATTCCGGTAGGGGAGGATCATCAGACCATGATGCTGATCACCCGGAGTTCGGAAAAGGAATTTGAAAGGCAGGAATGCGGCTCCTTTCGGTTTGTACCTTTACTGGAAGACAAAAACTAGCTCATGGGAACGCTAACCAGTACTCTTTTCTCGAAAATCGAGGTTTTTGTTAAGGAGCCAAAGCGCTTTTAATTATTGAACTGTTTTTTAACCCGATCGAGTTGTCTTTTTGAATCCCTGTCCTTTAAAGTCTCCCGCTTATCGTATTCTTTCTTGCCTCGTGCCAGGGCAATTTTCACCTTCGCGAGTCCGCGCTCATTGATAAAAAGGTTAAGGGGAACTATCGTAATACCGCTGGTCTTTACCGCTTTTCCAAGTTTTTTAAGTTCCTGTTTCTGAAGCAATAATT
Organism: uncultured Bacteroidota bacterium; assembly: GCA_937136025.1. Lineage (GTDB taxonomy): Bacteria > Bacteroidota > Bacteroidia > Flavobacteriales > Flavobacteriaceae > Robiginitalea. Next base: position 3,130 of record CAKZOC010000248.1, on the reverse strand, counting down.
TCCGGGCAGCTTTGGGTTGGTGGTTATAATGAGAGCCATGACTGTAAAGGTCTACCTGCATATTTATCACAAAGAGTTCTCCCTGCTCATTGAATTCACAAAAACTCTCCGATATGGAGGCCTTCCCTTCACGGATGGATTTTATTTCAGTCCCGGAAAGCACCAGTCCGGCCACGTAAGTGTCCAGAAATTCATAATCAAACCGGGCTCGTTTATTTTTTATGTTAATCCGTTTTTCCATCCCGACAAAAGTAGTACAAATTAGGAGCATCTCTGATTAATAGTACGGGACCTATGCGATTTAAAGAGAATATAGCACCTTTGTAGCTTCAATGAATCATACGATGCGCCGAATTTTAATCATTCTCCTGTTGACAATTGTTTTTGGGTGTGGCGGGAAGAAAGAACCGCTTCCCGATGCCCAGACTATTGTAGATAAATCTATTGAAGCCTCTGGTGGAGCTCTGTATCAGTCCAGTGAAATATCCTTCACGTTCAGGGAGCGGGAATACCGCGCTTATCGGGAAGCGGGTAAGCGTGTACTGATGCGGCTTACCGAAACCGATACGGCCCGAATTGAAGATCTTCTTTCGGGTTCCTCCTTTGAACGCCGAATTGACGGGAATCTTCAGAGCCTGCCAGACAGCACGAAGATGAGCCTGGCAGAGGCTGTGAATTCGGTGCATTACTTCGCGTATCTCCCTAAAGGATTGAACGATGCCGCCGTAAATAAGACCTACCTGGGACAGGAGAAGATAGGAGATTCCGAATACCATAAAATTCAGGTGACCTTTGATCAGGAAGGAGGAGGAACGGACTTTGAAGATGTATTTGTGTATTGGTTTCATACCCAGACCTATCATCCGGATTACCTGGCCTACCAATACAATACCAATGGGGGGGGGAAGCGGTTCAGAGAGGCCTTTAACCCACGGTGGGTTGGAGGCATTCGGTTTGTGGATTACCGGAATTACAAGTATTCCGGGCCTTTGCCCGTTTCTGAGTTAGATTCGCTATTTCTCAAAGACGAATTGGAATTCCTATCGCTGATCGAATTAGAGGATATCGCCGTTATTCCGGGCAATTACAATTAAAGTGCAGACGCACAACGGAGGTTTCAGACCCTGTTATCGTAACGATGAAAAGACTTCCATTATCCGTATCTTCCATTCCGGCATACCGGTCTTCTCCGATGAGACGATTCACCATTTCCGGAGTCGTATTGCTATGCCCTACGATAAGCACATTATCGCCCAGATTTTCCGCCTTAAAAGTCTCAATTCCCAACATATCCGGATCGTAATAGGTCACCGTAATATCCTTTTTGACGGCTACAGGTGCGGCCGTCATTGTTGTTCTGGCGTACTCTGTTGAGTATATGGCATCCAATGGGATGTCCTGGAAGATCTCCGCCCAGTGCATCGCTCTTCCCAGGCCCCGTTGATTCAGTTCGGGGTCCTTGTTCTCCGGGTCTGAACGATCTTTTTCAGCATGACGTATCAGGTAATACGTCGTGACCACAGGGGTGACCTCAATACCAGGTTCTGGGGAGGTATCCTTACACCCCCAAAATATTAACAGGCAAATTCCTAAAAATAGGTTGGGAAAAATTTTCATAATTGGCAGGTTTCCGTACATTTGAGACGTTGTCGCCCGGGGGAGCGACCGTAAACAAATATAGTACAATCCTTTCATTAGATTAACTGAGTTTATTAAGTTCTATGGTAAAGAAACTTTTTATCGGACTGTTTCTTATGTCGTCTTCCCTAGCTTTTACCCAAAGCCTGGAACTGCCCCCTGATTTCAGGCAACACAACCTTCAGGAATATAACTCCAATTTATTCAATCCTGTTTTTTCACTGCGTCAGGATTATGAAAATCAGGTAGCCTTGTGGTCCAGATGGCAATGGCAGGGCATCGATGCGGATCCTACTACCTTGTATTTGAGTTACTTGAGAAACCAGGAACGCTTGTCTTTCGGAGCCGGATTTTTTCAACACAATACTGGGGTATACCAGCAGACCGGTGGAATGCTGAATTTTGCCTATAATATAGCCCTGGGAGGGGATTTCAATTTGGCTCTTGGCGTCAATATTTTCGGATATCAACAGCAATTAATGGACGACCGGCTGATTCCGGGAGAACCTATTTTGCCTATTGGGGATGAGGTCAATGACTTTGTTTTTCAGGTAATGCCCGGCCTGGAATTGCAAATAAGGGATTTCGCGGTCGGGGTGGTTTCCGAAAATATGCTGGATTTCAACTTTACGGAAAATGGTTCGGTAACAGAATCGGATGAGAAGATCTTTACAGTGATGGCCCGGTATGCATTTCCCGTCATGCAGAATACTTCAGGCGGCCAAACGACTCTCCAGCCCCTGGCCTACTACCGTCGAGTTCCCGGATATGACAATCAAATGGGCCTGACCGCCCTTTGGTCGGCTCCTTCCTATTGGGCGCAGGCCGGATATAATAGTTTTTATGGTGCCTCTTTAGGGGCAGGGGTGCGGCTCTTTCAAATGGTCTCTATCGGAGGGCTTGTGGAATTCGGCTCAAATAACAACGACGTTGGGGGAGATACCAGCTATGAAGTGGTCGGTGTTACCGAGCATTGGGACACTCATACCACATACTACGATTTGAATAACGGTGCGTTCAGAGAGCACGAACAAATTTATATTCCCTAAAGAAAGTAAATAAGAATCAATAAAAGCGTTTGATCGTCTAAATTGCTACAAAACCATTTTCGACAATAACGAAGTTTATGTAAAATTGTAAACTGTTGCCATCGTTTCCAAAAATTAATAAGTCGATTGTCTCGCAAATAATCAGAATTACCAACGATAAAGTGATATTGCGAACAGCCGAAGGGACTCGTCGATCAAACCTGATTCAGAAGATAACAAAGTAATATGAGTATGCTTAAATCAACTTTACCAACAACAGCAAAAGTGATCAGTACGGCCATTTCTGCTTGTCTGTTAATGAGCTGCCAGACTTTTCAAGTTGAAGAGCAGAAGAAAACAACGCTTGCTGGCAATGCGATCGCTGAAATTCAGCAAGACCAAAAACAGCAACCAATTTCCAATCAGGAAATGTTAAATACTTTATTACCACCCGCCACTGAGGC
>CAKZOC010000247.1 GCA_937136025.1 uncultured Bacteroidota bacterium | reverse complement strand
TTAAAGAAGTGGAAATAATCCAAACAAAGTATGAAATCCCATTATAAGAAGGAGGAATTTGCCTCCTAATCCTGTTGCGATTCGCAAAATCCGTGCAGATTGCACAGGGGCGAAGAGGGCGGCAAGAGTTCATTTAGCCGACCCCAGGACTTCAAAGGTAGGGAATGTCGATTCCCCTTTTATTCTCCTGAAATTGTGGAAAGCACGGCGAAGTTCCTTTCCCAAATTGTCAGGAAATCCCCTTCCCCGGGAGTAGCTTCGGCCGGGTTGAGCAGCAGGGAAGTCAACCCCAGCGCCTCGAGGGCCCCTTCCGTTTCCTTAGACGGGGCCTGGGGCCACAGCGCGTATGCGATACCTTTGTCGGCTTTGAGGTGTTTTATGTCGTGTAGCGCTTTTGGAGTCAGAGCTTCATCGGGTTTCAATAGAACAACCGATCCGGACAGGCCATAGGCTTTTTGAAAATATGGGTAGATGGGTTGGGTGTACAGTACGTCTGGAAAGTCTCTTCCCTGAAACTCCTTAAACCGCTTATCGAGGTCCCCAAGGTCGGCCATCAGTTCCCTGTAATTGGATTCCAACTGTTCCCTGTGACCGGGTAATTTTTCTGAGAGGGCTTGCTTGATAACCCCGGCCTGTGCCATGGCCATTGAGAGGTCCATCCAGGTGTGTGTCGCCACCCCTTCATGGCTGTGGGCGCCTTCCTCCCCGTGACTGTGGGTAAAGGTTTGTCCGCTGGGCAGCAGTCGGGTGGCAAATCCGAGGGAAGTGTCCACGAGAATCGAGTCCGGCAGGCTTACATTCATCAGCCAGGTCTCGTAGGTGGCTCCGTTGAGGAAAACCAAATCTGCGCTTTGCATGGCTGTGATAACCTCTGCGGTAGGCGTCCATTGGGCTGGAGAATCCGAAGCCATCGCCGGAAACTCAATATCCACAAGACTTCCCGCCACGCGCCCCGTAAAGTAATACAGGGGGTAGTTGGAGGTGTATACCACCGGTTTTCGGGCCTCCTGCAGTTCGGAGGGGGTCTGGGTATTTTCAGCCTTTTCCCGGCATGCGCCGGACAGGAAGAGGACCATGAGGATCAATAGGGCGTTTTTCATATCAGTCCAGGTATTTTTCAAGTAAAGGTATTCCCATTTGTTCTAAAAGGAAAACATATAAGAAGGCCAGCCCAATACTCAGGGCGATTACCAAGAGTATTTCGGTGATTAAGATGGAGCGTACCACCCCCGGGGTGGCCCCGATGTACTTCATGGTGGCCATCTCCCTTCGCCTTAATTGGATGGACAAAACAAAAACCAATGTGGTAACCACCAGGGTGGCCAGGCCAATGCTGAAGGCCGCGATCACCAGGAGGTTTCTTACGGAAACCACTGTGTCCACAAGTTCATCAATGATATCTTCAGGGACGATCAATTGCACGGGGTCGGCGGTTTGTTCATACCGGCCGCGCAGGATCAATTCAGATTTCTTATCCCTGGGAAGGGCCAGGACGGCATTGACGAGGTAGGTGTCCGGGTCCCCGTGAAAGTGAAAAGATCCTATGTTTTCGGGGGTAATCTCTGTGTAGGATAAGACTGCAGGACTCGCTACGGCCCCGGCTTCCGATTTGGACAGTAAAAGACTATCTGCCGTGGCCAAGGTTAACTCCTGGTGCCCGTGCGCCTTTCCGGAAATCACCCAGGTGGTTTTGATATCCGTAAATACGGCCTCGTCATCCGGAGTTTGACTGGGCTTTAAAACCCCTGCCACGGTCATCTTCAGGGGAAAGCTTCCTGCAATATCAAAGGCCCCGGCCGGAGAAGAAATTACAGAGCCCCCAACGGAAACCCCCAACTTTT
>CAKZOC010000246.1 GCA_937136025.1 uncultured Bacteroidota bacterium | reverse complement strand
CACAAGGAAGAAGATCTGGTCCCGGACAAATCCGGTACGTATTACAGAAACTGGCGCCCTCATATCCGCAGTGAATCTGATATTTGGGATGAAATCATTTCGGTTACGGGATTGCCGGGAGTGACCACCCCACCAAAGCTTCAACCCATTGAGACACGCCTTGTGATGTTACAGACAGGAATGCGGTCTTCTATGGGTATTAAAATCAAGGGACAGGACCTGGAGACCATTGAGGAATTTGGAATGACCCTTGAATCTCACCTTAAAGAGGTTGAAGGGATTGAAAAGTCCTCTGTATTTGCCGACCGTATAGTTGCTAAACCTTATCTGGAACTGGAGATCGATCGTGCAAAGGCCGCCCGGTATAATCTATCTGTAAATCATATTCAGGAAGTGATCGAAGTGGCCATTGGAGGCAAGATTCTCAGTTATTCAGTGGAAGGCCGGGAACGCTATGGCATACGCGTACGTTATCCCCGGGAAATGCGGGCCACCCCGGAAGATATTGAGAATATTTATCTCGATGTGGAAGAGGGCAGTGCGATTCCCCTGAGTGAAGTTGTCACCCTGAGTTACAGACAGGGACCCCAGCAAATCAAGAGCGAGGACAGTTTCCTTGTAGGGTATCTGATTTTTGACAAAGAGGCGGCTATTTCAGAAATTACGGCAGTAGAGCGGGTGCGGCAACATTTGAATACCCTTATCGCCTCCGGGGAATTAAAGGTCCCTGAGAATGTCTCCTTTGAATTTGACGGGAATTATAAGAACCAAATACGGGCAGAAAAGAAACTGTCTTTTCTGATCCCTTTGGTGCTTATTGTTATTTTTATAATACTCTATATACAGTTCAAATCGGCCTGGCTATCTTTAATGGTATTCAGCGGCGTTGCCGTTTCCTTTGCCGGAGGGTTTTTGCTGATCTGGCTCTATGGGCAACCCTGGTTTATGGACTTTGGCTTACCGGGTTTTAATTTCCGGGAATCCTTTGGTATTGATAAAGTGAATCTGAGTGTGGCCGTCTGGGTGGGTTTTATAGCCCTTTTTGGAATTGCTACAGATGACGGGGTCGTGATGGGCACGTATCTGAAAACGACCTTTGCCCAAAGAAAACCCTCTGACGTGAAAGGGATCAGGGCCTCGGTTATGGAAGCGGGATTAAAGAGAATCAGGCCCTGCCTGATGACCACTGCGACGACTATTCTGGCACTTTTGCCTATTCTTACTGCTACAGGCAGGGGGAGTGATGTTATGGTGTCCATGGCCATTCCCTGTTTGGGAGGAATGATCATGGCTTTATTGAGTCTGTTTATGGTGCCGGTATTGTATAGCTGGAGGGAAGAGTTGAGATTAAAAGGAAACGAAAATGACGGGATATAACGGATTTCAATGGAAAAAGGTCCTTCAATACACCGGTATACTGCTACTGGGGCTATTGCTGGGCGCACTGATTTTTAATGGAGGGGATTCCGATCCCGCTTCAGACAAGGATTTACTCACTGTGTAAGCCGTTTCTTATACCTGCTCCATGCATCCACAGGTTCAGCTGGACCATGAGGGGAGTTGCCCCTATTGCGGAATGGATCTGGTCGCTAAAGAGGTGGGCGGAGCCTTGTCTCCCGGACAGTTTGAAATGCAGGAGAATGCCCTGGCACTGGCCAACATCACTACCATGAGCGTTGAACCCCAATCGGCACCTGACGGTATTTTCAGGCTTTCCGGCCTGATTCAGACCAATGAAAAAACGGATGCGATTCAGACGACTCTATTTGACGGAAGGATAGATGAGCTATCTGTGAGTGCCGTAGGAGAATATATTCGAAAGGGGCAGAAATTCGGGACCATATATTCACCGGAACTCTATCTGGCGCAGGATAAATTACTTACATCCTCCTCCTATAAGGACACCCATGTGAAACTTTACGAAGCCTCTCGTAACGGACTGGGCCTTTGGAAACTCACCGATGAGCAGATCGATGAAATATTACGCACAAGGGAACCTATGGTGAACTTCGCCCTGACGGCAGATGTTTCGGGTACCGTTACCGAGGTCATGGCCAAACCCGGTAACTTTTACGCCCAGGGAGATCCGCTGTTCAGGATCTCAAATCTAAATACAGTTTGGGCGGTTTTTGACGCCTATGAAAACCAGGTGGGTCAATTAAGTGTAGGACAGCCCGTTACCATAAGGACCCAGGCATTTCCAGGGAAGGAGTTTGAGGCAAAAATTAATTTTATAGAACCGCTTTTTGACTCCTCACGGAGGACGGTGGCCGTTCGGGTTGTATTAAGGAACAGGGAAGGCTTGCTGAAGCCCGGCATGTTTGCGGAAGCCGAGGTAGTGGTAGACAGAAAGTCCGAGGGAATCTGGATTCCTAAATCTGCCGTGCTCTGGACAGGTAAGCGGTCTTTGGTTTATATAAAGGTTCCTGATCAAAATACGGTTTTCGAGAGTCGTGAGATCACCATTGGGAATAGTTCCTCAGATTCATATGAGGTTCTCAGTGGGTTAAACGTCGGGGAAGAAGTTGTGGTTAATGGCACATTCACCATAGATGCAGCCGCTCAGTTGGAATCTAAAGCTTCTATGATGAATCGCGAACAAATGCAGGACCGCAGCATTCAGGATCATTCCATACAGCCCATGAATCCATCAGGTGTTTCTGCTGCACCTGCACAAAAAATGATTGTTGCCTATCTGGAATTGAAGGAAGCCCTGGTGGCCTCGGATCCCACAGCAGCCCAGAAGTTCGCCGGACAACAATTAGAACTCCTTAGGGGTATCACTTTGGATGGTCCTGATAACCATGGGCAGGAACTCCTTATCGCTATAGGTGAATCTTTAGAAAAGATAAATGGATCTAAGGATTTGGCAGTGCAACGTACACATTTTAAACCCCTTTCCGAAAAAATGATTGTATTGGCAGGTTCTGTGCAAGGCCTGCAAACGCCCTTATATGTGCAGCATTGCCCGATGGCTGATGGGAATAAAGGGGCGGATTGGTTGAGCCTGGAAGAAGTCATCGCGAACCCGTATTACGGAGATCAGATGCTCAGATGCGGGAAGGTAACCCAGACACTGCAGTAATTTCCGAATAAGAGAAAACTTGAACCGGGTCGTCTTAAAAAGAAGATCTGATTAGAGGCATACATAGACAGAATCCCTTTTAATTAGATTACCACACGAATCTCTGTCATGTGCCTAACAAAGCCATGAGGCAGATATCCCTTTTTCATATACCTATAACTGTCTGAATGGATGTTCAGGCCGTTGTCGATCGTGGGATCGGTGCGGATGCGCGAGATATAGGTGGCGAAGTCGCCGACGCATTCGACCGGGGTGACGTATCCGCCGTCTTCGCGCTTGTCGATGACAAGGATACCGGGGGCTTCGCGCAGGATCTCGAACAGCTCCAGGTTGTCGCGCAAGCTGCGGGCGCGGAAGGCGACCTTGACCGCTGGGCTGTTAATGGTCGCGTTCTTAATCCTGGGAGAACGCATTCTGCACCTCTTCGGAATGGACACCGCCTCGTTTGCCGTGGCGGGTGCCTTGGTCATTCTCGCTCTGGGTGCGGAGATGGTATTGGGGATCCACATCTTCAAGCAAGATGTCGGGGGACAAACGAGTGCCGTTGTGCCTCTCGCGTTCCCCATGATTGCAGGGGCCGGAACATTAACGACCATCCTGATAGTATGGATCGCAACAGGTAAAGTTGATACAGCAATAGGTGTTGGCATGGCTGAAATTATTGCTAAGACGCTGGTCTATTACGGCCATGAACG
>CAKZOC010000245.1 GCA_937136025.1 uncultured Bacteroidota bacterium | reverse complement strand
ATCATGGAAGAAAACATGCGTCCTTGGCAATGTTTTAGGTAAAAAGTAACACAAGCTGCAATAATTTCTTGGAAAATCCATGTCGATTCAAAGAAGAAGCTTCAATGAAGGAATGCTACCAGCGATCCAAATGAACAATAATTTCGGAAATAAAAGGTAATGAATTCGTCTAATTGAGTAATGAAAATCTCATTACATGTGTATTGTGTTCGTGATGACGATGTGGGACTATAATTTTAATTTGTATCTGGAGCGATTAATGACAATTTGTGAACCCTAAATAATTTTTTCCAGTTTTATTAATGAAAAGTATGTCCTAAACAACTATTTCTCCTACCAGGTGGTCCGGGATGACTGGCAGCTCGATGCCACCCTGGGCATGTCCTATGAGCAAAACACTTTTAGTCAGTTATTTGTTGAGGGACAGGAGTTTCCATCGGATCAGCTGCAAAAGCTCATCAGTGCAGGTCAGATTACCGATGGTTTCACCTTTGAAACAGCCTATAGCTTTGTTTCTTATTTTGCCCGGGCCAATGCCACTTTATTTGACAGCTGGTTGCTCAAGGCCAGTGTACGGGTAGATGGCTCCTCCCGTTTCGGCTCGGAAGTGCGGTATGGGACTTTTCCGGCAGCTTCTGTTGGCTGGCTGGCCTCTGAAGAGCCGTTTTTACAGAAGAGCTCTACCATTTCTAATCTGAAACTACGGGCCAGCTGGGGCCTGACCGGAAATGCCAACATCGGCAACTTTGTGAACACCACACAATTCGAAACTATCAATTATAACCAGAATCCCGGGTTTTGGCTAGCTATACTGGGAGATTCAGAACTGAGCTGGGAAGAAACTACCCAATACAATTTTGGACTGGATTTAGGGCTGTTCAACAACCGCTTGAACACCAGTTTTGACTATTATATAAAGGATACCGAGGGCGCCTTGTTTTTAGTACCCATTCCTTATAACAATGGGATTCGTTTTGTCAACCAAAATGCAGCGGACATCACCAATACCGGGTTTGAATGGACCCTGGACACCAAAAACATCAGCACTGAGGACTTCAGCTGGAACACGTCCCTGAACCTGGCGATCAATAAAAACGAGGTAAGGGCTCTGCCCAATGGAGATGACATCATCCGTAATGAAAAGATTGTCCGGGAAGGGGAACCTGTAGCTTCCTTCTATCTGGTGGAATATGCCGGGGTGGACCCGGACAACGGGGATGCCCTGTTCTACCGGAACACCGAATTAGCCGATGGCACCCTGGACCGGTCCACCACCAACAACTTCGGGGAGGCCAGCCGTCGTATCCTTGGGAACCCATTCCCGGATGTCATCGCAGGGATGACCAATGATTTTCGATTCAAAGGCATCGATTTCTCCTTTACCTTCCAGGGGCAATGGGGGGGCCAACTCTATAATGGAGGGGGGATTTACCAGTCTTCCAATGCGGACTTTTTTGACAACCAAACCCGGGACCAGCTAAACCGCTGGCAACAGCCCGGGGATATTACGGATGTACCCCAGGCCCGGTTGTTTGGCGGCAATGGCTCCCAAACCTCTTCCCGGTACCTGGAAGATGCCGATTTTATCCGCCTTAGAAACCTGACCCTCGGGTACACGCTTCCCTATGAGGTAACCGAAAAGATGGGGTTGGATCGTATTCGGGTCTATTTTACCGGGGTAAATCTGCTGACCATTACCGATTTTAAAGGATGGGATCCGGAATCTACTTGGGATTCCCTCCAAAGAAACTCACTTTTTTCCGGAATCGGATTCTATTCCCCTCCCCAGGCGCGAACGCTGACCTTTGGTTTTAACATTGACTTTTAATTCGCAAATCATGAAAAAGCTATATCGATTAATTCTTGTCCTTCTGGTTGTTTTGAGTTGCGATGACAATCTGGACCTGGAACCCGTCAATACCCTGAACCCGGAGAACCTGTTGGAGGATCCCGGTAATCTGGACCAATTGTTGATAGGGTCTTACGCATTTCTCGACAACCACCACAACGGGGAATTCCAGACTGCCTCGGAATTGCTTACCAATGAAGGCCACATAACCTATCGGGGCACCTTCGCAGAATTTTTTGAATTTGAGCGGAAGCAGGTCAATTCCATCAACGGGTTTATTCGGTTCCTCTGGGCGGACTCCTACCGGATCATCAATTTGTGCAATATTGTCCTTGAAAATCTGGACCTTGAGCAAGACCCTGATGCCCGTAGCCGTTTGGAAGGCGAGGCCCGGTTTTTAAGGGGGCTGGCCTATTTTGAAATGGCCCGGTACTTTGCCCTGCCCTATGAAGCCGGGGGTAACAACACCCAACTTGGGCTACCCGTAGTTTTCGATGCGGTGACGGACCTGAGCCAACTCTCATTCCCCAGCCGGAATCCGCTGGAAGAAGTATACGATCAGGTACTTTCCGATTTGCAGTCTGCCTACAACCTGCTCCCTGCAGACAACGGCTTTAGGGCAGACCGTTATGCGGCCCAGGCA
>CAKZOC010000244.1 GCA_937136025.1 uncultured Bacteroidota bacterium | reverse complement strand
GAATTTCCTGAGCCGCTTGAAGAGGGTGGCTCTAACGCATAGGCAACAAGTACGGCTCGTGAGGGATCATATTGCGAATTCTCCATCTCCCGTGATCCTCTGCGGGGATTTAAATGCCACTCCTTTTTCACGCCCCTATCGGATTCTGAGTAAAGGAATGCAAGACAGCTTTAAGAAGAAAGGCCGGAAATGGGGGGCAACGTATTACCTGAATCAAATGCTGCCTTACCGTATTGATGTCGTTTTGGTATCCCCGGGCATCGAAGTAGCCAGACATCAGAATTTTGATATCCGGGCCTCGGACCATCTGCCCGTTCAGGTGACGCTAAAGGTCGAGGGAGAGTAACCAGCAGTCCACAACATCGGCCAGAATGTGTATAAGTAGCGCCAGTCCGAAAATTCGGCTGGATTTGGGAAGAATCAGGACTAAATAAAAGGCGATGGCCCAATAGGTGTGCAGGGGATGAAACCCGATGCTGCAGCGATTCGGATCGAAGATCGGATCGGCCAGGAGATGATCCAGATCAATGAGAATACCGCCCAGGAGGATCAGCACCGCTTTTAGTCGATGGCCGGGATAAAAAAGGACCCCAACGACAACAGGGACTAAAAAGTGAATGCCGTAATGGAGGATTTCCCTAAGCATCCCATGGAAGTTCCTGGGACATGAGGTATTCCCGAGCTGCAGGTCCCTGGTTAAACAGCAGATCCAGGGTGCTGAGATTTTTCAGAAATCCGTGCCGCTCCTGGAAGACCTGAGGATATTCCCGCATCGAAATGGGATTCTTTTCTTTGGCGGAGATCAACCGCCGTCCATCCTGCATCTTTTCAGGCTGGATTTCGAATCGGGCAGACCGGGAAGTGGGCATGGGAAGCTCCAGAAGACTACACAAAACAGAGATGGTCTCCAGGTTTAAATCCATAAGGTAAGCGAAAGGTTTTTCAAAAACAGGCCTGAGGTCTTCTTCGTAATACTCAAAAAAGGGTGCCGATCTGTAGGCCGTGGTCAGACTTCTCCAGTGATGTCGCTGCCAGGGGGTGCTATTTTCAATCTGAACCTGCCGATACCCCTGTCTTCCTGTTTTTCCGCCCACGTGCCGGATGGGTATATTGAGCAGGAGTGCCCCCTGATCTGTGGCGATATAACAGCGGTTTCTATAGGTTTGCTTCTGAAAATTATCCCAGACCTCCCAGACGATTTGGCGTTGGGCGATAACTGCCATAGTCAGGCAATTGGGGAAGTACCCCGGATGGACTAAAACTTCCATCCCGCATCAACTCTTTTGGTTCTTTCTCCGTCGCTTCCTGAAGAAATCGAAAACAAAATACCCGACGAGCAAAAGAAGAAAATACCTGAAATAAGATCGGGGTTCTCCATCCCCGCCTACCGTAGTGAAAATGCGATCCCACCGCGGTCTCCAATTGGACATCCCATCGTTAAAATTGTCAAAGCTCATCCAGATGAATACAGGTTTCCCTACGATATGATCCTCCGGGACATAGCCCCAGGCCCGGCTGTCTTCTGAATGATCCCTGTTGTCTCCCATCATCCAATAGTAGTCTTGTTTAAAGGTGTAGGAATCGACAGCAGTGCCATTGATCAGTACCTGGTTTCCGGAAACGGAGGCGGTATTTTTTTCGTAATCCCGTATGATTTTCTGATACAGCGGAAAGGTCTCCGGGGTTAAAGCCACTTTATCGCCTTTAGCCGGAATATATACAGGGCCTAACTGGTCGTAATTCCAGGGATAGCGGGGATCCTGGGGGAAAATATTATATCCGGGTTCCCCCGGGGTGTCGAGGATGCGCACTACCGAATCCACGGAGGACAACTTTTCGAGAGCACTGACCATGCCAGTAGTCATGGTTGTTACACGCTCCCTGGGGGTTACCTCTTTAATGTTTGAAATCCCTGCTTTCCGGATGATTTCTACGGATAGTCCTTTCGGCCCTGTGAGCAGTTCAATTTGCCCGTCTTCCCGGGATTGCGCTCCCATGAGGTTTGCGGTACTCAGAATCTCGAATTGGGCGCGATTGAGCGGAGCAGTCACATAGGTGCGTGTGAAATCCGAAACACCGGCCTGGTCCAGGACTCTGGCAGAGACCCCATTCTGGCCGTAGACGCGGTAGTCGTACATCGGCCGGGCCCGTCCGGGCAGTTCCAGCTGCCTTCCGTTGATAAAAACATAACCGTCCCTCACTTCCAGGGAGTCCCCGGGAACGCCCACACAACGTTTGACGTAATTCGATTTTTTGTCGATGGGTTTTTTCACCCCGGCCTCTGCTTTGAAAAACTGCCGGACCGTATCTGCCGGCCAGCTAAAGACCACGAGGTCTGTCCGCCCCACCTTTTGAAATCCGGGCAGCCTCATATAAGGCAATTGTGGTTTTTTAAGATAGGACCGGGTGCCCAGAACCGGTAGGGTGTCGTGTACCATGGGAGCGGCTACAGTCGTCATAGGGACGCGGGCTCCAAAGTGGAATTTACTGACGAAAAGTAAATCTCCTATCCGTAGGGTACGTTCCAAAGATCCGGTGGGGATCACATAAGGCTGAATGAAATAGGTGTGTACCAAAGTAGCTGCAACAATGGCAAAGACAATAGAGCTGACCCATTCCCCGGAAGCCGATTTTGGGTGCAGGTCGCGGTCTGCGATGTATTCCACATCCAGGGCGTAGTTCACATAATAAATGTAGAACCCGAGGGTAAGGATGACCAGCCAGGTTTCCAGGAGCCGGTTCCGGCCAAAACTCCGAATAGTCTCTACCCATATCACCGGGAACATCAGCAGATTGATGATGGGGATAAAAAGCAATACGACCCACCAGGAATGTCTTTTGATGATTTTCATCAGGATGATGGCGTTGTAAACGGGGATTGCGGCTTCCCAGGCTTTACGTCCGGCTTTCACATAAAGTTTCCAGGTCCCGAGGAAATGAATGAGCTGAACAATCAGGAAAAAAAGTAGCCATTGTGTGTAATTCATAAGTACCTTTTGATTTCAAAGAACGCCAGCTGATGGCGTAATTACATGTTATTTAACGGAGGTTTAACACGTCTTTCATTCCAAAAACCCCGGTTTTATCCACGAGCCACTCCGCGGCAAGAACCGCTCCGAGCGCAAATCCCTCCCGGTTGTGGGCTTTGTGTTGTATTTCAATTTGGTCGACCCGGGAGTCATAGGTAATCCGATGGGTCCCCGGAGTATCGCCAACACGCTCGGAGGTAATAGGGATAACCTCTGACGATCCGGCCTCTGTGCGCCATTCGGTATAGGCGCTATTCTCAATAATTCCCTCTGCCAGGCTAATCGCCGTACCGCTTGGGGCATCCAGTTTCCGGGTGTGGTGAACTTCGGTCATGTGGAGGGCGTAGTCCGGAAATTGGGACATCAGTCGGGCCAGATGGGCGTTGAGCGCAAAAAACAAATTCATTCCAAGGCTAAAATTGGAAGCGTATAAGAACGCTCCATCTACCTGACGACAAAGGTGTTCGGCTTTTGGAAAATCATCCATCCACCCCGTGGTACCCGATACTACGGGTATGCCGTACTCCAGGCAACTGCATACATTGGCGAGGGCCGCCTCAGGCGTACTGAAGTCAATGGCGATGTCGAGCGTTTCGAATGCGGGAGTCTCCCCCGGGGTATCGATTCGTGAAACAATGGAGTGCCCCCGATCTGAAGCGATCCGCTCGATCATTTTGCCCATGGTTCCATATCCAAATAAGCCGATTCTCATAAATTCTAAAAACGGATGGCCAGACCTATCCCATAACTTACATCGGCGTTGATGGGGTGGGAGTCCAAATAGGGTTCGAAATGCAGGCTGAGGTCCTCACTGACGTTGTATTGCTTCAGGTGGGCATCTACATTGGCGTCGATAATATTTAAGGCGTAGAGCGCTATGGTCACGAGTAATGACAGATCCCTGTCCCGCTGATACCGCTCCTGAAGTTCCTGCAGGGCTTCGGTGGATAAATCCGGAGTGGTGGGCACAAAATCGTCGTCTGGATTCCGGTCGTAGAATTCGTCATCCGTGAATCCTGCCCGGCGTCTTTTAAAGGCCGTCCGCGTTCGGTCGTACAAATCGTCGTTATACATATAAACAGCTACCCCCGTACCGATAGCCCCCCATACAATAGGGATCTTCCAGTACCGCTTATTATAGGCCTGTCCGAGGCCCGGGAGTACTGCCGAATAGAAGGCCGCCTTACTGGGAGAAAGCGGGTTTATGGGTTTCTTTGTAACCTCTTCTACGGAGATACCCTGCTTTTCAATGACGTTCTTCAGGGAATCGGTCTCCCGCTCCGTCGGATTGTCTTCCTGCGCCCTCAACGCGGATAGGGCACAAAAAAATCCCAGGAGGAGAAGAAACTTAGGCACCCGTTATCTGCTTTATAAGTTTTTTAAAATCGGCGGGACTCTTAAAAGGGATGCTTATTCTGCCCTTGCCGTTTTCGGAAATAGCGAGTTTCGCCTCGGTGTCGAGGTACTGCTTGAGGGCTTCAAGCCCTTCTAGTGCAAAATCCGGAATTTCCTGCTTCCTGGCAGTCCGCTGTTTTTGGCTTTGGCCGGAAGTATTCCGATAGCCCCTGACCCTGGCTTCCGTTTCCCGCACAGAGAGGTTTTCTCCAATGATCTGTTCATATAGGGAAATCTGATCTTCCCGGGAATCAATGTTGACCAGGCTGCGCCCATGGCCCATACTGATAAAACCGTCCCGCATGCCTGTTTGGATTATCGGATCCAGTCGGAGCAGCCTGAGGTAGTTGGTGATTGTAGAGCGTTTTTTACCGACCCGCTCGCTTAGTTTTTCCTGAGTCAGTCCGATTTCATCGATCAGGCGTTCGTACGAAAGTGCTATTTCAACCGGGTCCAGATCCTGTCGCTGAATGTTTTCAACCAGGGCCATCTCCAGCGATTCCTGGTCATTAGCGATCCGGATATAGGCCGGGATCTGTTTCAGGCCGATCTGCTTGGAGGCCCGATATCTCCGCTCCCCGGAGACCAGTTGATACTGATCAAATCCCAATTTGCGAACTGTAATGGGTTGTATAAGGCCTAATTGACGGATGGAATCCGCCAGTTCTTTGAGGGATTCATCGTCAAAGTTGGAACGGGGTTGAAACGGGTTGACGGCAATGGACTCCAAATCCAGTTCCACGATACTGCCGACCACCTTATCCGCATTCTGATCGGAAGCCGACTGAATATCATTTTCAGGATCTTTCAGCAGGGCAGAAAGTCCCCGACCCAATGCCTGTTTTCGTGTCGCCTTAGCCATTAGACCGTTTGTCTGTTTTTCTGAAGTAATTCATGGGCCATATTCAGATAATTGGCAGCCCCTTTGCTACTCGCGTCATACTTAATAATACTCTCTCCGTAACTCGGAGCTTCTCCCAGGCGCACATTTCTTTGAATAATCGTTTCAAAGACCATATCGCCAAAGTGTTTTTTTACTTCTTCCACAACCTGATTGGAGAGCCTGAGCCTGGAATCATACATCGTCAGCAGCATGCCTTCAATATCCAGATCCGGATTGTGAATCCGCTGCACGCTCTTAATCGTGTTGAGCAATTTCCCTAACCCTTCCAGGGCATAGTACTCACATTGAATAGGGATGATTACGGAATCCGCTGCCGTCAGCGCATTGAGCGTCAACAAGCCCAGGGAAGGCGCACAATCTATAAGGATATATTCATAGCGTTCCCCCAGTTCTGCCACCGCCTTTTTGAGCATGTATTCCCGCTCGTCCTTATCAACGAGTTCAATTTCTATAGCCACCAGATCGATATGTGCCGGAATTAAATCCACATTGGGCGAGCTCGTCTTTACGATGGTCTCTTCCGCGGGCAGGGTATGTTCCAGAAGCTGATAGCTTCCCGCCTGGTTGGAATCTGAATCCATACCCAGACCGGAGGTCGCATTGGCCTGGGGATCCGCATCAATGACCAGTACTCTTTTCTCCAATACCCCTAAAGCGGCAGCGAGATTTACAGTAGTCGTCGTTTTTCCAACCCCTCCTTTCTGATTCGCAATCGCTATTATTTTGCCCATAGGTGCCCTTAATGTTAGGGGTTAAAAATACGATTATTTGGCGTTGAAGAAAACGGAACTTGTTAACACAAGGTGAATAACTCCCGGTATTCCGGGGTTTCAGGGTCTGTATAAAAACTTGGGTTACGTACCCTGCCCACACGGATTTACCGCCTGACGGGAGATCGCCTTTAAACCTCAGTGAGCAGTTCCAGTATTTCGATGGCAGCATCCGGAATACGTGTACCAGGACCGAAAATTCCTACAACCCCCGATTCGTAAAGGAAATCGTAATCCGGCTTGGGAATGACTCCCCCGACAATCACCAGAATATCATCCCGGTTCAAAGCCTTCAGCGCCCGTATTACTCCCGGTACAAGTGTTTTGTGTCCGGCAGCCAGAGAGGATACGCCCAAAATATGTACATCGTTTTCCACGGCTTGTTTTGCGGCCTCTTCGGGGGTTTGAAATAAGGGTCCGATATCCACATCGAAGCCGAGATCCGCATAGGCGGTCGCCACAACTTTGGCGCCCCTGTCGTGACCATCCTGCCCCATTTTAGCAATCATTATACGGGGTCTTCGCCCTTCGCGTAAGGCAAAAGCATCGGAGAGTTCCCGCGCTTTTGCGAATGATTCGTCTTTTTTGATCTCGTCTGAATACACACCGGAGATGGATTGTACTGTGGCCTTGTGACGCCCAAAAGCAGTTTCCATGGCCTGGCTGATTTCCCCCAGACTGGCCCTGTTTCGAGCGGCTTCTACCGCCAAAGCTAATAAATTTTCTTCCGGCCCTGTAGCTTCCCCTGCCATCTTTTTAGCGGCAGCCGCGGCGAGACGTTTCAGGGCGACGTCTACTTTTTTTCCATCGCGCTTAGCCCGGACTTCTTCCAAACGCTGGATTTGTTGACGACGCACCTTGGAATTATCGACCTCCAGGATATTTAAAAAGTCTTCCTCCGGACTTTGATACGTATTCAGGCCTACAATGATGTCCTGTCGGCTATCGATCCGGGCTTGTTTCCGGGCCGCGGCCTCTTCGATGCGCAGTTTGGGAATGCCTGCCTCGATAGCCTTGGTCATCCCCCCATAGGACTCAGTTTCCTCGATGAGTGCCCAGGCCTTTTCACAAATTTCAGCAGTGAGGTTTTCCACGTAGTAACTCCCGCCCCAGGGGTCCACCGTTCGGGTGATACCCGTCTCCTCCTGCAGGATGAGTTGCGTATTTCGCGCGATCCGGGCTGAAAAATCTGTAGGCAGGGCAATGGCCTCATCCAGGGCATTGGTGTGTAAACTCTGGGTTCCGCCGAAGACGGCAGCCGAGGCCTCTATCATGGTGCGGGCTACGTTGTTAAAAGGATCCTGTTCAGTCAGACTCCACCCACTGGTCTGGCTATGGGTGCGCAGGGCCATAGATTTCGGGTTTTGCGGATCGAATGTCCGTACGAGTTTTGCCCAAAGCATCCGCCCGGCCCGGAGTTTGGCGATCTCCATAAAGTGATTCATGCCAATACCCCAGAAAAATGAGAGCCTGGGGGCGAAGGCATCTATTTTGAGGCCAGCTTTCAGACCGGTCCGGATATATTCCAGCCCGTCGGCCAGGGTATACGCCAGTTCGATATGTGCAGGGGCTCCTGCTTCATGCATATGGTACCCCGAGATACTAATACTGTTAAACCGGGGCATATGACGGCTGGTATACTCAAAAATATCGGCTACAATCTGCATGGAAGGGGCAGGAGGGTAGATGTAGGTGTTGCGCACCATGAACTCCTTCAGAATATCGTTTTGTATGGTTCCCGAGAGCTGTTCGGCAGGCACACCCTGTTCTTCGGCAGCCACGATATAGAAAGCCATGATAGGAATGACGGCCCCGTTCATCGTCATAGAAACCGACATTTTATCGAGGGGTATATCGTCGAAAAGTACTTTCATATCTGCCACAGTGTCGATGGCTACCCCGGCCTTTCCCACATCTCCGGTAACCCGTTCATGATCACTGTCGTACCCCCGGTGAGTAGGCAGATCAAAGGCTACGGAAAGCCCCTTTTGGCCTGCGGCGAGATTTCTTTTATAAAAGGCATTACTTTCTTCAGCAGTCGAAAAGCCGGCATATTGACGGATCGTCCAGGGTCTTCGGACGTACATGGTGCTGTAAGGTCCTCTCAAAAAGGGAGGCATGCCTGCCCCGAAATTCAGATGCCCCAGTCCTTTGAGATCCGCCGCCGTGTACTGCGGTTTCAGGTAGATCCCCTCCGCGGTTTTACGGGTTTCCCCGGCCACTTCCGAAGGTGTGGTTCCAGATACCCTGGGCTTCCATTTTATATGTAATGCTTTATCTCTGCTCATCTTCCAGTCTTTTGCGTTCGTTAGATTCGGAGAGTCGTTTGGCCAGGATAGGGGCTATACGCGTCTGTACTTTACGCATAGGTCTGAAAGGATCCTTTTCAAGGATTTCCTGCATCCGGTCTTCGGTATTTGGATATTTGTTAGTTCCCACCAGTATACGGTCTCCCGTATTGAACGCTTTTTGCTCCTTCTCGGCGCTCTCGGTTATTTTCTTTTGAATGGTATGGGCCTGTAGCTGAGAGAGAAACCCACCGCCTTTTTCAATGGTTTTAAAAAGCTCCAGGGCTTTCTGTCCTAACTGGTCCGTCAGGGATTCGATGTAGTAACTGCCATCGGCAGGGTTGCCGACACTGGAGAAATAACTCTCGTGCCGGAGTAGCAACAACTGGTTCCGGGCGATGCGGGCTGCAAAATCATTCTCGTTGTGATAGAGCGCGTCATAAGGCAGGTTGCAGATCAGATCTGCCCCTCCGAGGATACCGGCCATAGATTCGGTCGTCGTACGCAGCATGTTCGTGTTGTAGTCGTAGAGGGTTTTGTTTCTCAGGGTGGGGGAGGCCATAATTTTGCATTTACCCGAAAAACCATAGGCTTGAGCCAATAGTTCCCACAGGTGCCTGAGCGCACGGATTTTAGCGATTTCAAAAAAGTACTCGCTCCCTGTGGAGATTAGAAATACGGGTTCTTCCAAAAGGGATTTCAACCCGTTGTCCTCATCTGCTTTCTCGAGGTACGCGGAAGCGTGGGCCAGGGCGTAAGCCAGCTCCTGAATTCTGTTCGCCCCTGCGTTCTGATAGAGGTTCGCGTGAATAGACAGGGAAGCGACTATTCCCTCCTGCCGGGCTAGAGTTCCTGCAACTTCAAAATCCATTTTTTCATCTACAGCCCAATTCCCGCTTTCTGCCAGGGTGTGGATGGGATCGACCAAAATTTGGGTAGAGGAGGTTGCAGCGGTTTTGAGAACATCCGCAAATTTTTGATCCAGAGCAAAGGCGTCCCAAAACTGGGGGACATCCAGATTTGTGAGACGAGGGAGGTTTTCCACATTTTCACCGTGGATCTGTACCCACAGGGTTTCGACTCCGTTTTCCGGGTGATTCTCTATGAGGGATATGGCCTTTGAGGAGCTCGCATCCAGGGCGTACCCAATGCGCCACTCACGCTTTGGGAAATCCGCTGATTTTTGATCGGAAACGGGCAGGTCTTCTGCACTGTAAAAGGGTTTTACGACAATGCCTTCCGGGGAAGTCCAGGTCAGTAGTTCGTTGTAATCTCCCCCTTTCAGATCTACCTGAATTTGCTGTTTCCAGGCCTTATCAGAAATCTGAGGGAATTCGGAAAAGTCAATGTTCTTCATCCGGGTCAGGGTTTATACTGTCTTCGTATTCGATGAGATAAATCTCTTCATTTTTTCGTTTGAGGTAATACTGTTCCCGGGCGAATTTTTCCAATTCCTTTGGATCCGACAGCTTTTCGATAATCGCCCGGTCTTTGGAAATTTCTTCTTTAAGAAATTCCTGTTGTTTTTCGAGTTTATTGATTTCTTTGCGCAATTCCCTATGTATCAAAAGGGAATTAGTGTCAAAAAAGAGCATCCACACGGTAAAAATGGTAAGTACCAGCACATAGATATTACTGACAATTGCAAACCATCTTTTTTTTCTGAAACTCTTCCAGGTCATTGCGCTAGTTTTTCTGAGATAATCGTTCGGACGATATCTACCGCTACGGTATTGTATTTATTGTTTGGAATGATAATATCTGCATATT
>CAKZOC010000243.1 GCA_937136025.1 uncultured Bacteroidota bacterium | reverse complement strand
CGATACTGCCCGGCCAGCCAATCTACGGTTGAGGGAGGTGCCAGAGGGTCTGCAGGGAAACTCAGGGAAAGGATCGGCATTTTGAGGTCATCGAATAAGTAGGAAGAATCCCTGAAGCCCATCAAATAGTCGGGGTGGGTTCCCCACCGCCGCCATTGTTGTACCATTTGTTTAGGGAGATTTTCAAAGAGTCCGAGGTGTTTGGCCGGAAAATAGCCAAAAAGAGCTGTGCCCCAGGGGATCATAACGTTCCAGAACGCCCACATTTTAAATCGATGTCCCCCCTCGAAATTCTTCCAGTAGCTGTTTTGGCAGGCCACCATAATGATCCGATCAATCGATGGATGCTCCGGATTAAATCCGCAAATCTGACCTCCAATACTGTGGGTAATCACCGTAATCCGGGATTCGGGGGAGAAGTCTTTCAGATAGCGCAGGGCTCCTGCCTGATCATTGGAACCCCACTCCATAAGATTCGTTGTATTTTCCCGGAGTTCTTCTGGGGTGCCTCCGGAGCCACCAATTCCGAAATAATCAAAAGTCAGTACCGTATACCCCAGGGACGCAAAATGTCTGCAGAAGGCAAAATAAAATTTTTGCAGCATCCCGGTGGCGGAGGAGATGAGGATAGAATGTCCGATCGGATCCTCCGGGATAAATAACCGACCCCCCAGGGCTCGCTCAGCCCGGGTTGGAATAATTACGGATTGTTCGCTATGTTTTTCAGGGGGTTTTTTCATACCGGATTCGGTCTCCCGGGACCAACTTCCAACGATCGCTCAGACCAGCGTTGATTTCCAGTACATACTGAACCGGCCCTGCGGAAGGGATTCCGGATTCGCTCAGGGGCGTGGCATTCTGATGGATATTCACAATTTTGAGGTCTTTATCAATAAAGAGAATATCCAGGGGAATCAAGGTGTTTTTCATATAGAAGGAATGCGGGGCCTCTTCCTGAAAGACAAACAGCATCCCTTGTTTTTCCCCCATAGAATTCCGGTACATCAATCCCGTTTGGATTTCATAATCGGTCAGCGCGAGTTCAATATCGAGAGCGACCCGAACCGAATCGGTATCGGAATTGAAAATCTGTAATTCCCCTTCTTTGGAAAAGGTCACAGGGGTTGTATCCAGCGGTGAATTCTGGGATTCTTTACAACCCGCCAGGCATAAAAAAACACAGACAAGACCTAAAAGGACTCGATTCAAAGGTTTAGGAACCGACATGGGATTTCGTTTTACGGAACATAAAATAGAGTCCGATTGCGATAAAGGGCAGGCTCAGCCACTGCCCGGTACTGAGCAATCCAAGACTTTCTTCAAACCCTCCCTGACTCTTTTTAACGAATTCGACAAAAAATCGGATGGTCCATAAGGCAACGAAAAACAAACCAAACAAGTACCCGGGCTGGTCTCTTTTGGAAGTTTTCCAATAGAGGTAATACAAGAGCGCAAAAACGCCAAGATACAGCACTCCCTCGTAGAGCTGGGATGGATGGCGGTAGGGAATGGCTTCTAAATACTCCGAAAATTGAGGATTGTCTTCCAGGGCGTGATAGGCCGCGTTAGGCGTGTCTTCTCCGGTGATGCCCATCGCCTTACGGGCTGGCATGTCATCGGAATCCCGCACAAAACGCGTTCCCAGAAAAAAGGAAGCCTCCGTTATCTTTCCGTTAATTTCTGAATTGAAAAAATTGCCCAGACGTACCAGAAAAGCACCCAGAGCCGTAGGGATAACCAAACGATCCAGCAGGTAAAGGACACTGAAATCCTTGTGTTTTCGGGTAAAAAGATACATTCCGATGATCACACCTATGGCCGCGCCATGGGATGCCAGGCCTGTAAATCCGGTAAATTCGTATCCGTTGATCAGTCCGAAGAGGGCACTGCCTGCCCGCTCGCGGATCGGCAGGAGAATTTCGAGCAGATGATCCTGATAATAATCCCAGTCGTAAAAGAAGACATGACCCAGACGGGCACCCAACATGGTGGAAAGGACCATATAGACAAAAAGAGAATCCAGCTCTTCGCGGCTTCTCCCTTCCCGGTCAAAAATACGTTTCATGATGTACCAGCCCACCGCAAAGGCTACTATCCAGAGCAGGTTGTAGTACTTTATCTGCAGGAATCCCAGTTTAAACAAGGTGTCATCGGGATTCCAGGTAAAACCTAAAAAAAACATAGACGGCTTTTGGGGCTAAGATAGTAAATCCGAACGCGTCATCCTTGCAGCGCTGTTTTTTAAGGGGAAACCCATAAAAGACTCTGAAGCGGATCTGCTTATTCTGGCAGAGCTTTCGGCCATAGCAGAAAAAGCTGTCCCAACTAAGTGTCGTCCTTTTCGGGAACAGGATCGTAGCCGGATCCACCCCATGGATGACAACTCCCTACACGCTTCAAAGCCAGCCACCCTCCTTTACGAAGGCCGTGTTTTTGAAGGGCTTCAATGGAATATTGCGAACAGGTAGGAAGATATCTGCAACTCGGTGGAGTCAGAGGGGAAATATACTTTTGATACCCTCGGATCAGCGAAATAAAAAGAGCCAAAATCCAATTTTTCATAGCACCTGTGGCCTATGGGCACAAGGTACGTTTTCCAGCAACCGAAACCAATCCGAATCCCTTGACGTCGCTGCCCTGAACAAGGAAGCCTGTATGAGCCTGTATCACTTTGATCGTTTAGTGCAAACAACATTTTACCCCGGGAGACTACCAACGCCTGCTGCAGCGCAGCGTGTTTTAGGGACTGCGAACGGGCCCCGGTCAGAGTTGATAACTCGTTCCTTCCTTCCCATCCTTAAGCTGAATCCCGAGTTCCGATAACGTATCGCGGATCTGATCTGAAGTCTGGTAATCTTTATCGGCTCTGGCTTTGTCGCGCATTTGGATCAGCAATTGCATCAACCCTTCTACCTTACCATCCGATGCCGTGGCATCCAGCGGTTTCTCAATCCCAAGTACCCCGAAGACAAATGCGTTCATACTGGTGTCCAGTATGTTTTTATCTGTGGCAGTCAGTGTTTTCC
>CAKZOC010000242.1 GCA_937136025.1 uncultured Bacteroidota bacterium | reverse complement strand
AATTGCTGAAGGTTAGCCGCCGCCTTTCAGGCTGCTTTCCACGGTTTCATTGACCTTGGGATGGCCGATAATCAGTACATCATCCGGATTATCCACAAGCGCACCGCCTCCCAGGGCGTAATGGGAATGGCTGTATATGATCACTTTAATCGGCTTATCGCTGATTTTTTCAATGGCCTCACGGATATGCTCTGCTTCTTCTTTGGTGTCACCCGTGTCATAGACAATCAGACCGTCATCCGCTTCGATGACCGTTGTATTGGCCATCGAAATTCCGCCGATACTCCAGACCCCGTCGGCCAATTTCTCAGTCGTCGGTTCTGTATAGACGACCTTGACAGATGTCGTTAAAACTTCTTCCCTGAGAATCGCACCATTGGGGGCTTTTGTCAGATGGACCTCACCACCCATATAGGGCGATTTTTCAGCAACAGCTTCTGCCATAGCAGTGTTCCCAAAGAGCAGGAAAATGCTGACAACCAACGGGGATACGGTGGTTAGACGCACCATCATTCTTGAAATGCTAATCTCTTTATCGTTCTCTATTTGCTGTGACTTGAATTCACTTCACCAATTCAACATCCGGCATCGTCCAGGATTTGTCCCAAAATTTATCGGTGCCGCCATAGACACGAAGTACGGGTAATGGCTTTTTCCCAGCAGTTGGAATCCAGTTGGATTCATGCCCCTTAGGTGCTTTGGGGCCGAAATAGAGTGTCGTGCTGCCGTCTTTATTTTTCTGCATGGTTTCACCATCGATGGCAGAAGAGAGTCCGGGGAGCTGTTCCGGAGTATAGATAAAGGCCCAGGTTTCCAAATCGTATACAATCAAGGACCAGAACTGCTCGATTGGCGGGTTGGCAGGCATAGTAAATGAGTAGGTTTTGCCCGCTTCTAACTCATTGCCATCAGCATCCGCCAGCGCAAACAAATATTGAGTAGCAGGCTGCGGCCCCAATTTTTTGGGATAATATGTGCCTATAAAATAACGCTCCGCTCGGGTGTCGATATCGATCAAATTATCATAGATAAAACTGAAGCCACTGTTGATGTCTGCAAACATGCCATTACCCCAGTGTTTACCCTTCCACCAGGTTCGTGATGCATCGGCAGAATGCAATATCCGTTTCTGCATGTAATAGTATGCATCAGTAACCGCTTGACGCATCGCCTTCTTGGTCTCTTCATCCGGGTTGTAAGGTTTACCCTTCTCGATACCGAGAGAAGCCAACATCCCCATCATTACTTTATCCTGCTCTTTAACATTCTCCAGACTGAAGATGGCGTATACATCCTCAAACCAACGCTCATCGTAGGAGGGTAGTGATGAAAACTGCATATCGGAGGGGTCGATGAATTGAGTTTCTTTGGGATCATCCAGATAATACATCTTTAGTGTCTTAGCATACGCATAAGCATCATCAGTTGTTGCGGTCTCACTCTTGATCGAACGGAAGCCGAAATAAACCCGGTAACTGGGGCTTTTGACTTCGATATAGCCGGAAGGGATCTGCTTGGCATAACCGGGAGGCGTCAGCAGGATTTTTCCGCCTTTACCTTTGTCGATACCCGATGGCCCAACGTCGGCAATTGACAGTTGCCAGTGGTCGACGATCTGTCCATAAAGACTTGCCTTGTCCGTTGCTGCAGGAATTTCTACCACCACCGGCCCCTTGCTTAGATCGGTTAATGATGACAGGTAAGGAGTGACATTATTAGCCGTTAACAACTCCGTATTCGGCGTGGCAGGCTTTGAAAAAGCCAGAACGGTATTGTTCCCGCCTCCGATACCCTCGGTCGCATGGTTAAAGCCATAGATGGCTACCGCCGGCATCGACCAGAGCACAGCCTCGAAAGCGCGCTGGTATTTGACCTGGTAATCGATATCAGTCACAGACAGCTTTGATCCAGCCGGTGGCTTGCCACCGATGGGGTCCGTAGGCATCGGTTGGGCATGAGAGACAGATGCGAATAACGAAAGGCTGATGAGGGTGCATAATACCGGGCGCAGGAATTTTTTAAGTACGCTCATGTTCATTTCTTGCCTCTTGCATTTAGTGGAATCCATGCTTTTTTGCTTTTGCTTACTATCTTCACCAGGCTCAGCAGGGCAACTTGACCACGGGTGGAGCACGGAAACGGACCTGGTAATCGGGCCCCAAGTTGTCAGGGGACTCAATTCCCAG
>CAKZOC010000241.1 GCA_937136025.1 uncultured Bacteroidota bacterium | reverse complement strand
TCTCCGAAGGGCGTTTTCTGAGCATGCCCCCTGGAACTGGCCTGTTCAAAGAGCAACCCGAGGCCCCCCTGCAAGTCCGGATAGGACGAGCCATATCCCGGATAGGTGCCATCAAAAACTTCTTTGGTGAAATAGAGCGATCCGATACTATCCAGGGATTTTGAAAAATAAGAGCCAAAAAGAGTGTTGAGATCTTCGTAATTCTCCCGGGGCATGATCGGATTCAACGAGCCATTGGCCTTCATGGGTTCAAAAAAATAGGTGCTCTGTGATCCCATTTCATGAAAATCTGTAACGACATTCGGGTACCACTTATGATACCACGTCAGTTTTCCGCGGCTCTCCGGATTGATGGCCAGCAGCCAGTCGCGGTTCAAATCAAACCAGTAATGATTGGTGCGCCCGCCTGGAAAGTATTCGTTGTGCTCCGCATCCTGAGGGTCCGTAACCACAGGATTACCCCGGTAGGAATTCGCCCATTGGGTATGCCGGTCCCGGCCGTCCGGATTGATCGTTGGGTCGATAAAGATTATCGCCTCCTTTCGAAAGCGCTGGATCACAGGGTGCTTAGAAGCTACCAGGATATAGGCGCTGAGTAAAGCTGCCTCTGAACTTGAAGGTTCATTTCCGTGAACGTTATATCCGAGTTGAACGAATATGGGTAAATCCGCCTGAGGATCCGCTGACTGGGATGGGTCTGTAAATGCCAGATGCTGTCGCTGCAGGGCGTCTATATTTCGAAGTTGCCCGGGTTCACTTACCCGTAACATCACGAGTTTACGCTTTTCATGGGTGTACCCATAGGTTTCGATTTCGGCATTTTCCGAAACTTCTGCCAGAGTTTCCAGATAGTGTACAATGCGGTCATGGCGGGTGTGGTATTCTCCAATGCCATATCCCAGAAAAGCTTCCGGAGAGGGAATGGACTCGTCATAGGGTTCGTATTGTTTCAGGAAATAGTCCTGAGCCTGCAGGGGGAGGAAAACAATTGTCAGAATGAAAATCAAGAGTATGCGCATGGGTGGGAGTTTAGTTTGGTTCTTCCGATTAAATATAGGAATTCTCTCGGGTTTGACGCGCAGGTCCACCTGTAAAGTGCCTTCTGTTAATGGCGCTCAGGCCATGGAGTGAAAAGGGTCCTGCTGCACTTCCTCAAATCGGATAATATAATTGGTTCCCCGCTTGGAGAGATCCCGGATGACGGAGCCTTTCAGTTGCCTGCTGAGGTTGTGTATAAGTTTTAACCCCAGAGATTTGGAGGCTTTGTAATCCATGTTTTCAGGATAGCCGATCCCGTCATCTCCTATCCGGAGCACGTACCCGTGTTCATCTTCTTTTTCCAGGGCAATGCTGATTTCTCCGGTGTCCCGACCTTCAAAACCGTATTTAAGGGCGTTGGTCACTGCCTCATTGATGAGCAGGCCCAGCGGCAGAGCCGTATCGATGCCCAACTCAACTTCGGGAATATCGATCCGAAGCCGGATGTCGGTGTCTGAACCTTTTACGGATTTTACGAGATAATCCGCCAGTTGTTGCACATAGGTGCTGTATTCGATGCAGGAGAGGTCTTCGCGCATGTAGAGCATTTCGTGCACCATGGCCATACAGACCACCCGATTTTGACTGCTGCGTATCTGACTTAAGGTTTAGTTTGTATTTTTAAATTATCCACAAGTTCATACATCAGTTTACTGAAAGTGATACTGTATCAGTTATATCCAACATCTTCAAGATATGGTGTCAGAATTCATCTTATATTGTTATATTTTGGTCTCTATGGACAAAGGTATTTTACTTTACAGCTCCTGCTGGTTTATTCAGGCAGTGTATTAGATGACCCATTTTTGGTTTGCTCTGGGGTGAAATTTATCCTTAGAATGAGAAAGATTTTTAAACTTTTTATAGAACAAACGAAATAATTTAGCAATCTAGTTTGATCTGAGGAGGCTCGTCTTTTGGATAGAGATTTAAGCAGAATATATTTTTGCGAAATAAGCTCGATCGATTAAGTATATTGAATCACTATTATGGTCATTGATGTCACTAAACACTTGTTGCTCTAGCGCTGAGATCTATTAGTCTACATTTGTTGCATTTAATAATACATTATCGTAGCGGTTCACATCGAATCGTCTGCTTTCATGATTCCTCGCGGTATAGCTCACTTCCACCTTTTACTTCTCTCTCTCCTGGTTGGCATACATAAAC
>CAKZOC010000240.1 GCA_937136025.1 uncultured Bacteroidota bacterium | reverse complement strand
ATGGGCGTATTCAAAAAAATATTCGGGTTCTTATTGGTCCTTTGGGGGCTTTCCCTCCAGGGGCAGGAATGTCCTGAACCTGTTTTTCCCGTTCCCGGGCAGAACAACGTTTCAGTAACCGCCTCCATTAGCTGGGAACCAGTCGTAGGAGTTACCGGATACCAGATTTCCCTCGGCTCAATCCCCGGGGGCACCGATATATTGGGAAGAACCGCTACGGGATCTCAAACTTCCTGGACTCCGGCATGCAGCCTGCCGGAAGACACCGAGATCCATGTAACGATCTCCCTTTTTTTTCTGAACCAGCCCCCCATTGACTGCGACTCGTATAGTTTTACCACTGAAAATGTCACAACACCTCCCGAATGTACCTTCCTGGCCAATCCCTTGGATGGGGCCATGAATGTGGCGGTTCAAACCGATATTCGCTGGGATTGCAGCCCTACAGCTACCCAATACCGGGTATCGATAGGGACGAGTTCAGGTGGGTCGGAAATCGTTGACGAATTCCTTGTGGGTGATGTTCTGAATTTTGATCCTCCCGGGGATTTAGACCCTGAAACCGAATACTTTGTGCGCATCATCCCTGAAAACGAAAATGGCCCGGCCAGTGGTTGCAGGGAATTCAGTTTTACTACGGGTGAGGATACTCCCCTGCCCGGGTGTACTGAGCTCTTCAGCCCGTCGAATGGGGAGGGGAATGTGCCCCTTTCTCCCCTCTTACAGTGGTCCGCAGTACCCGGGGCCGAAGGGTATCGGGTCTCTATTGGGACTTCTCCGTTTCTCAATGATATACTGGACAATGCCAATTTGGGCAATGTGACGGAGACTGACGTTATTGCTTTTGAACCGAACCGTGTATACTATATTCTCGTAGTGCCTTTTAATATTGCCGGGGAGGCCCTGGATTGTACACAAACAAATTTTTCCACCATCCTGGGATGTGGGCCATTTTTCGACGCCGATGGGAATCTTATCGATCTGAGTCCGGAACTCAATTTCCCCTCAACCCTTGGACTCTGCGGGGATGGGGATAACGCTGTGCGTGCGGAAGATGAAGCCGATGGATATCGCTGGTACCGAATCCCTCCTTTCGGCAGGGAGGAGTTATTGGCTGAAGGACCGGAATTTGAAATCCCGGAAGCCGGAGAATACCGCCTGGAAATCTACAATGACATTTCAAGTACGGATGGGGATTTTGAATGCCGAAGTGAGCAGATCTTTACCGTAAGTGAATCCGAAGCTCCGGTTATTGAACGAACGGATGTCCAATTAGGAGCTGGTGTTATAGACATAGAAGTGATCACAAGTGGCTC
>CAKZOC010000239.1 GCA_937136025.1 uncultured Bacteroidota bacterium | reverse complement strand
ATTCCCAATGGCGTTCAGGCGATCGAAAAAGTCCTTGACCTCAAAAGGCTTTTGGGTCGTCTCGTGCATTCTCGCGTATTCCATCAGGGCCTCTTCCAGTAAATACTTCCCGGTAATATAGCTGCTTCCATAACCCGGTTGCCGCATATATAAATGTTGTTCAAAGAGCAGGAGTTCCTTTTCCGTTTTCATCCAACCCCTGGGCGTATATTCGGAGTGGATCCCTCCGGCTTCTTCCATCGTCATCTCATTGGCATGGGCGTATAGCGAGCCCAGCCCCCGTGCAGCGCGTTGCGCAATCATGATGTAGACGATCTCCCGGCTTCTCGGACTGTCTTCGTACAACCCCGCCTGCATAAACATTTCTTCTACCGCCGTAGCCGTCCCTTCATTCCGGGAATCGAAAATGTTGTAAAGCAGGGGTCCTTTTCGAATGGGAGAGGCGTTGGGTTCGGTATCCATCCGCGCGAGTTCAAACCAATGATAAAAATGAGAATAGAGCGGTCGCGGATCGTAGTGCTCTCCGATGGTGAAAAAATTTCGTTTTTCTTTTGGGATGTATTCCCCAAGGTGTTCCCGCAAAGCCGGGTCGAAATAGGGTTTGACTGTGACAATGTCCTGTGAGGTCAGAAAATTGATAAGGCTTTTGGCAGCCTTGTCGGCCATGGCATCGTAGGCCTCCGGGGAATCGGCATCGGTGAGTTCGGGCAGGTCCCTGTTCCGGTGTTCTTCCAGCTTCAAAGCGGTCCACGCGCGTGCGAGTTCCCTTTTAAGGAGCATAACTTCATCTTCCCAGGTCAGGGGGACCAGATGTACATTTTGAAGGTACCAGGTGTAGTTATCGCGGCCAATACCTGAAGGTCCGGTTTTTTGTGCGGCTTGGGTTTCGAGCCATTCTACCAGGGAATCCGTCGAACGAATGGCATTGTCAATTGCTTTGGAAACCTCAGGGTCTGAATCCACTCCCGGTAAATTCAGCAGACCTTTCAGGTCCTGAGATTGTTGGCGGATATCCCGGATGCCTGCAATCCATAATTCCCTGGCATTTCCGGTGAGGTTTTCCCGGGCCTGTGCATTCAAAGGGGGGATGACCCGCAGATCCTTCAGGAAGCCCTCCCGTCCGGTTGGGGAGAGAGGGAAGTCATATGTCCAGACTTCCGTGGTTCTGTGGTGCGTGGGTCCTTCGTGGGCAGGGACGTCGCTTCGCGCCATCCACACCGATTTGTAGAAGGCAGGGTCCCGTACCCAGGACTGTAAAATCCTTTGATTGAAGTCGTAACCGTTCATCTCTGCCCATACAATAGTCCAGTCTATTTTTTGAGGCGTTGCCCATCCCGTGGTATCCATAGATAATAACTGTGATTGGAGCGCCTCGAATTTCGCCCATCGCCCTTTTCGGCCTGCGGCCGTATAGTCCGGAGCCCCATCGAGGAGGGGAGGTGTCTCGAATTCCCGCCATTGGTCAAAAAGTGAAACCAGGGCCTGGTAATCGGATGGGTTTGATCCCTGCTGGCCGAAGGCGATAAAAGAACCAAAGGCGATGAGAGCGAAGACGGTTGAACGAATGGAGGTTTTCATATATTGAGTATTTAGTCTTTTTTGTGAATGGGCTCGTAAATCAATCGCATAAAGGCACTGAAGCGCTCGTTTTCGCGAGCAATTGGGATGCCCGCTACAATCCCTACGAGAAGGGTTTCGGAAATATCGAGGCGCATCTGGGGACGGATGGTCATGTCAAAATCTCCGTGTTCCAGACTCTTATTGAATTCCACTCCAATAAAGTTAATCGTTCCCGGGATCATATAGTGGAAACTGGTATTGATTTCATAGGAAGATTCCCAATCCGAAGAGCGATAATCCTGTTCGAAAATAGGACCGGTGTAGATTAAAGAGTGAAAATGCCTTCCCCACCTTTTGGCAACTACCAGAAAGGGATTATAAGCATTGCCCTTAAAAAGGGGATTTCCGAAAGAATCGAAAGGGGATAACTGGAACTCATTGAGATACCCTAATGCCATTGAAGTTGCCATTTCTGGCTTGACCAAAAAAGTCCATTGCAGGGCCACCTGCAGGGCATCTAATTGGTTTGAAGGTATCGAATCGCGGGGGGTATCTGCGGATGGGGAATAAAAGGTAAAGGGAAATTCAACTTCCAGTCCCAATCTGTCGACAGGGGCCCATTCGTACTCTATAAGTGCCTCGTAGGAATCAAAGCGCAAATTGTCTTTTAACCCAAGGCCTACGTTCCATTCCTTTTCGCCCTTTCGCGCCCCCAGGTCACGAATGAGGTCAATATACAGGGGTTCTGCATGCAGTATTTTATAGGGTTCTCTATCGTCTTCTATTTCTTGTTGCGGTATTCTCTGTTCCGATTCCGGATTTTGCTGGGAGAGACCCTTCTCCCCAATCAGGACAAGAACAAGAATAAGTGGCAGCAAACCACACGATATGTTGGTTCTCCTTTTCGATCGTGATCTTTGCGTTACTGCTCCCATAAGGCCGTATTTCCCCGAATGATAAACTCCGCTACCCATTTCGCACTTTGTACCGCCCCTTCCATATAACCCGGGTATGCGGGCGCGGTTTCAGAACCGGCTATAAGTAATTTTCCATTCATCCATACCTTCTGATACTGCGTGTTTCCATTGTTTTGATGTGGGAAAACGGGCTTCCTATAGGGGGCATATGTAAATGAATCCCCGGCCCAGGCCTTTTCCCGGTAGGCGAGATAGGAATCTACAACGTCTCCGAAATACGCCCGCAACTGCCTTAGGATGCGGGTGCGCCGTTCGGTTTCTGAGAGGCTGTGAAAACTACTGCTCATAAATCCCTTCAGGGCATAATGGTTATCCTCAAAGTTGGAATGGTCATAGAGTTCGGTCACAGGCCCGACATTGCTAAAAACGGTCCCGCTGGTATGGGCTTCCCGCCAAAAAGGGCGATCGTACACCAATCCGAATTTAATAGATTCACCCATCCAGGTATGGGTTTGTTCCATAAGTTCAGAAAGGTTAGGGGGTAGGGGCGGAGTAATATGGACGGTGCTTTTGAGTAAATAAGGGGGTAGTGTAGATACGATGAGACGAGCGTGATAGTCCCCGGTCGGGCATCCCACTCTGAGGCCATCCTCTGTCTCTGAGATACCCGCTGCCCGTGTCCCCAAATGTATTTCCGATTCAGGGAGTGTCGAGGCGAGAGCCCTTATAAGCGTGGAAGTTCCTCCGCGAATCCGAAAACTGGGCTGGTCTTCTTCAGGGAGGGTTACCAGCTGAAAGGGGCTGGTAGAAATGGGCTCATAAATAGCTTTTTGTCCGAGCCGCTGCGGAAAAACAGGAATGTCGAGCGTTTCCAGCAGGGTCTTCAGTTGGGTGTGTTTTGGTCCCCACCAGGTGGCCCCCATCTCAATAGGTGGTTTTTTTCGATCCGACGGTGTGGTATAAATCCGCCCGCCAAGTCGCTCTCTGCCCTCGATCAGGATGCTTTTCAAAGATGTTTTACGAAGTAAATGTTTCACCATCAGACCTGTAAGTCCACCTCCGATGATGAGGATATCACATCTTTTCAATTGTTTTGATTTTAATCTAAAATAGGTCCCTCCACCCTTTTTGATGGGTTGGAAATTCGTTAAATTTAAGGCTCTTTAGATCCCGAGGCCAACCATAGGGGGAATTTATTTGCAAATAAATTATACGAATGACTCAGGTCAGGGTTATCCCCCGGGATTATCGTTACTTTGAAACACTTACGAAAATAATAATTTAGAGAACCATGGAAGATAACACACATTCATCAACGGCTTACAACGCCAACTCTGATAATGGCAATGCCAGTGCCGAGAGTAAATGCCCTTTTCTGAACGGGGAAATGAAGCAAGCTGCGGGAGGGGGAACCACGAACCGCGACTGGTGGCCCAATTCACTAAATCTAAATATTCTCAGGCAGCATTCTGAGCTTGCCGATCCTATGGATCCGGACTTTGATTACCAGGAGGCTTTTAAATCCCTGGATTTGGATGCCGTCAAGAAAGACCTCACCGATTTGATGACCGATAGTCAGGACTGGTGGCCCGCAGATTACGGACATTACGGTCCGTTCTTTATCCGGATGGCCTGGCATGCTGCCGGCACTTACCGCATTGCCGATGGCCGCGGAGGTGGCGGAACCGGGGCTCAGCGATTTGCCCCTTTGAACAGCTGGCCGGATAATGCCAACCTCGATAAAGCCCGGGTGCTCCTGTGGCCTGTGAAACAGAAATACGGCAAAAAACTATCCTGGGCAGATCTTTTGATCCTGGCCGGGAACGTCGCCCATGAATCCATGGGCTTGCCGATGTACGGATTTGCCGGGGGCCGGGCAGACATCTGGCAGCCGGAAGAAGATATTTACTGGGGTTCCGAGGCGGAATGGCTTGGAAACAAGGACAGATACAGTGACAGTGGGGAACTCGAAAAGCAAATGGGGGCCGCGCATATGGGACTCATTTATGTGAATCCGGAAGGACCTAACGGAAATCCTGATCCGGTGGCTGCCGCTCATGACATTCGCGAGACTTTCGGACGTATGGCGATGAATGATTACGAAACCGTAGCGCTTATTGCCGGAGGGCATACCTTTGGCAAAACCCATGGAGCCGCCAGCGATGCTGAATTTTTGGAGGCTGAACCCGCCGGGGCCGGCATTGAAATGCAGAGTCTGGGCTGGAAAAGCAATTTTGGAACAGGAGTGGGTACGGATACCATTACCAGTGGGCTGGAAGGCGCCTGGACCGACACGCCCATTAAATGGAGCCATAAGTACCTTGAAAACCTCTTTGGTTATGAGTGGGAATTGACAAAAAGCCCGGCAGGTGCCTGGCAGTATACCCCCAAAGATGGGGCGGGAGCCGGCACCGTTCCCGATGCTCAGGATCCGAACAAGAAGCACGATCCATTTATGCTGGTCACAGACCTCTCCCTGAGGATGGACCCAGCCTATGAGAAAATTTCCCGTCACTTCCTGGACAATCCTGAGGAATTCAAAGAAGCGTATCAAAAAGCTTGGTTTAAACTAACGCACCGCGATATGGGGCCTAAAGCGCGTTATCTGGGTTCAGAAGTGCCTTCTGAAGATTTGATCTGGCAAGATCCGGTACCGGCTGCCGATTATGATATGATTGATGCTTCAGATGTAAATGCGCTTAAAAAGGATATTTTGGCATCTGGACTGGGTGTTTCAGAACTCGTGGGAGCTGCATGGGCTTCTGCCTCTACATTCCGCGGTTCCGATTACAGGGGAGGCGCTAACGGAGCACGGGTTCGCCTGGCCCCTCAGAATCAGTGGAAGGTCAACAACCCGGTTCAACTGGGCAGGGTGCTGGACGGCCTGACAGCGATTCAGAAGAATTTCAACGATTCCCAGTCCGGAAACAAAAAGGTTTCCCTGGCAGATTTGATTGTGTTGGCAGGTTGTGCTGCTGTGGAAAAAGCCGCCCATGATGCCGGTCATAAAATCAGCGTACCGTTTACCCCGGGCCGCACAGATGCGACAGCCGAGATGACCGATGCCGAATCTTTTGAACACCTCGAGCCTTTGGCCGATGGCTTCAGAAACTACACCAAAACTAAATTCTCCGTAAAAACTGAGGAATTACTTGTAGATAAAGCCCAGTTGATGACCCTCACAGCTCCCGAAATGACCGTTTTGGTCGGAGGGATGCGGGTGCTGGACGCAAACTGGGACGGATCTAAAAACGGAGTCTTTACGGACAAACCGGGTACATTGACCAACGACTTCTTTGTACACTTGCTCGATATGCGGAATACATGGAGCGCCCTAGATGCGGACGAGGAAGTCTTTGAGGGACGGGATCGCAAGACCGGAGACCTGAAATGGACCGGTACCCGTGTAGATCTGATCTTTGGTTCAAATTCGGAACTCCGTGCACTGGCCGAGGTCTATGCCTGTTCCGATGCCAAGGAGAAGTTCGCCCGAGATTTTGTCGCCGCCTGGGATAAAGTGATGAACCTGGACCGGTTTTAAGATGGCAGAATGCCCGCGGGCATTTTAAACCCGTCTTGATGTATTGAAAGGCGACCCGGAAACGGGTCGCCTTTTTATTATGCTACATTTTGAAAAGTGGCCTTAGGGATGGCCCTTTTCTCAGATCTCTTTTGCTGCAGAGAAGCCGGGTTTTGGATAAGTCCTATATTTATGAGATTCAAAGAGTTGTGCCTTCACTGAAAAAAGAATGGAATTAACATTAGAAATAAAGAAATATATAGACAGAAGTGTGCTTGGCTGGCTCGCCACGGTGTCCGGTGAAAACGAGCCGAATGTCTCACCAAAAGAAATCTTCAACTATTTCGGAACGGACAAAATAATTATCGCGAATATTGCCTCTCCTCGTACCGTTCAGAACATTGCGCAGAACGAAAAAGTTTGTTTAAGTTTTATCGATATCCTTGTCCAGAAGGGGTTTCAAGTAAAGGGAAAAGCAAGAATCATCAAAAAATCGTCTGCTGATTTTCCGGAAATGGAAAGTGTATTGACTAAAATGACAGGTGGACAATTCCCTTTTTCGACGATCACAGAGATTACAGTCGAACGTGTTAAGCCCATTATTGCCCCCAGATACATGCTCTATCCGGAAACAACGGAAGCGGAACAAATTGAAAATGCAAAGAAGGTATATGGCTTGTAAGGTTCATTCGATAAATTCAATCCTTTGAAAACGATATCGACATTCGAACAATTTTATCTCAAAATTAAAGGCAATAGATGGTACTGGTTATTTTCAATCTTCTGTCGGTTGGCCCTGGCGTATGCCTTCATCTTTGCGGGCATGGTGAAAATAGTGGGGGAAAGATTCGCGAGCGGATTATCTGAGGTTCATCCTATGGGCGCGTATCTGGTAGCGCTGCATCACACGGGTTATTACTACACCTTCATAGGAATTGCCCAGGTAATTGCAGCGGTGTTGCTGCTAATACCCAGAACCGTGACTTTGGGCGCATTGCTTTACTTTCCGATAATTGTCAATATTTGGTTACTCTCATATGCGGTTCGTTTTGAAGGTTCGTTTGTGACCTCTCCCTTAATGGTTCTGGCCACTTTGTATCTTTTGGTATGGAATTATGACCGGTTGCGGTACATTTTACCCTTCGCGCAGTTTTCAGACCTGGGGATCGTACAAAAACCCGTGAAATACAATACAAAATTTCCGTTTCTGTTCTTTGCTTTTGTGGTTCTTACGGTGGTGGGCACGATAGCTTTTGCTCGTTTTGGTTATGAAGCCATGCCCAGGAATACACTGTCAGATTGCAAACAGCGATTTGAGAATACTCAGAATGAAGCTGCTGGATTTGTATTTTGTGAATGCATTCATACCGCCGGACAACCCTTAGAGGCCTGTTTGAAGGAGTTTAAAAGCGTAAAGGATTAAATCAGAAACAGGGTAACATTAGACTTGATTTAATCGTGATTAATGAAACTGAAGAAAACGGACAATGAAGAAAATACATTGATTCAAGAGTACACCTGTTTTCGTTTTTGTGTATTATACAGGTTGATGAAAATGCTCCTCGACAACAATTATCATCATCTACAATCGGTACAACGCCTGATGATAATGGATCGTTATCGGCGACAACAACACCAATAATGACAGCAACAAAAGCCGATGATAGATCGTCACTGTTGACTCATCATACTCTCCGTAAGAAGGACAAGAATCATAGTTACCAATTATATAGATCATTATCAAACATTCTTTTGCTTCGTTCCTATTATACAATTCTTCAGATATTCTATTTGTTCCACAACATTAGACAGACTAAATAGAGAACAAGATAAAGAACAACAATTCTGATATACTTGTATATTACTTTTGAGATTTTCTCACGACCCATTAATAAGAAAAAAGAAAATATTAATTTGATATTCAATTTCATGCTCAATCTAAATTAATTATTAGATCGTTTTCGGTTATTTTAATTTTAGGTGAAAATCAACAAATATCTGATCGTTCATCCCCTGTTAATGGTCCCGGTCTAGCTAAACCCTTATCATCTGCAAAAGAACAAGAACATCGAATACCATCAACGAGTAATTCGACTGGACAAAAACGTATCGATGCTGCGTTAGAAAGAAATATTGAAACTATTGCCACACAAGTTCGTCGTACAGCAACAAAACCAGCACAATTAACTCAAAACGATCTTCATTTATTTGATAGTTCAACACCAACAAATAGTAATAATAAAAATAGTATAAAATATATTTCATATTCAAATGAAAATATTCATTTAATGTTATCATATTCCATTATGATTAAATTGGTGAAAATTATATCAAGTTATTACAACTACATAAAAAATATTAGGAAGTATTTGAATATCTTTGTAATGCTGTTCAAGTTTTTAAGTTAATGTATTGTTTTATAAGTCTTTTGGACTCATGTATAGCTATATGCGAATTTCATGAAACTTTCTCGAAAGATATAACTTCAATGGAATTTATTTCCTTATAAAGTTTTCGCCTTTTTTCTCAAAGATGTCTCGACTCAGGAAAAAACTTTAAATTTATTTTTCCTTTCACTTCAGTAATGTAAATAGCAAGTCTTTTAGACCACTTGACAGTCTTTTATTTGTTTTAGTTGCATATATTAAGTTAGTTAGACTGACTTAACTGCACAGTAAAAATCAACATTCAATGATTTATATATGCATTGATAATAAGTATATGAATCATAGAAATACAATCTATGGTTGTATATTCATTCTAGTACAATGTCATTCATTATCATCATAAGTATTTTATTAGTTCGTATTTCCATCTTATCGTTGTCAAATAAACATTTTGAATGAAAAAATGTGAGTTTCTTTTTATTTTACATTCGACATACATTGTTTCATCTTCCAGTAACCAGATTTTTCGAAAGACGCAACCCTTCCTGCTTTCATATCGTATCTTCCATTCGTCAGTAGCCTAATTGAATCTTTCGCCTAATCTGGCGGCAACTGAAGCTTGGCATGAGGTGAATGCAGGAGTTGTCTTGTCAGGGAATGTAGATTGTAGACAATAACAGGCAGAGAATG
>CAKZOC010000238.1 GCA_937136025.1 uncultured Bacteroidota bacterium | reverse complement strand
ATAAAGGATAACAAATGAAGATAAAAATCCTCTTTTCTTATATAAATTAAGAAGATTTTTTTTAGTTTTCGTAAAAAAATGTGACATTTCATAAAAAAATAGTTAACAAAAAAGAAGGTATCTTTTTCAGAATATACGAGAGTATGAAAATGTAACAGGACTCCAGCACACCAGGACTGTAAAATCACTTCCTGCCCTGGAATCCCTTCCCGATACCGCCTTTGTCCGACTCTCGGATTACAGTACAGCGTTTTCTTTTGACCTGCGCTATGCTACCGAAAATAATTTTATGAAGACACGGGTCTACGATTGCCCGAAATGCTATACCCGGGCCATTACCGCCCGGGCCCTTATCGCGGCCAACACTGCTTTTTTAAAACACGGGGTGCGCATCCGCTTTTTCGACTGCTACCGACCCAATTCGGTGCAGTACATCATGTGGAGCGTTGTCCCGAATCCGCAATATGTAGCCAACCCGGTCAAAGGTTCTATCCACAACAGGGGAGGAGCCGTAGATATCACGCTCGAAACGCTTTCTGGTAAACCCCTTGATATGGGTACCGATTTTGATTATTTCGGAAAGCCGGCGTATCACGACGCCACCGACCTGCCGGCTCAGGTGCTCGCGAACAGAAAATTACTTAAAGAAACTATGGAAAGCCATGGATTCTGGTCCGTACGCACCGAGTGGTGGCATTACAATCTCAAAGCCGCTTCTGCCTATCCCGTGGCAAATTTCCAATGGTCCTGCGCTATGGGGGATCCGCTCTAGGCTTTTTTCAAGTGTTTTCAATACGCTGACAAGCCAGAACCCGAAGCGATTCATCAAAGGAGCGCACAAAGAAGAGGTAGGTCTCGCCTCCATCTTTAATGCGATTCCGCTTCCTCAGGGTTGCTACAGATTCCGGAAAATTACGAGTGCTTACATTGGCTTTGGTATAGGGTAGCTTTCCGGGTTTGTACTCCAGATTCTTCAGGATTTTAAATCGCCTGCCGGGAAATGCAATACAGGCATCCGAGGTATAGAGGTGGGTATGGAGGTGGATTTTATTCAGATGGAAACGGGCAGCTATCGATTTAAATCCACCGGCCTTCAGAATCGCGGCATTGGGCTCGTAAAGATATTCCATCGGAACGGAGAAAGGGGCCTCTGCAAGAACCTCCTGTGAGGCATAGAATCGGAAAGGTGGGAAGTTGGTTTTCAGATCCACGGCAATACGCTCTGCATCTTGTGCATAGTCTTTTTGAAGCAGCCAGACCAATTCGCGGACTTCATTGCCAACCGCCACTATATGCACCTCCCGAACATTTCGCATCAGTCTGATGCCTCCTGTGATGTCCAGCATTGGGGAGGTCTTTATCATGATATTTTCACTTACCTTGAATAATTCAGGAAGAATTTCCGGTAAGGGCGGTTCACAATCCTCCAATAGAAATACTTTCGAACGATTCTTTTTCCGTCTGGAAGGATCCAGGTAAATCCAGTCAAAAGCACTTTGATTAAAGGCTTTACCCTCTGCCAGGTCACCTTGCAGCAGGGCCAGCGCATCTCCTTGATGTACCCTGATGTTTTTCCCTCCGAGTACTTTAAAGTTGTGTGCGGCAATCTGAGCGAGATCCGGGTTTCGTTCCATATAATGGACTTCCCTGAAGGCCTCGCGCATCAGGAAAGTGTCGATGCCGGAGCCTCCCGTTAGGTCGAGCAGGGTATCGCCCTGGATCAGGGAAGCTTTATAGCGGCCGGTGCGCTCCGAAGAAGCTTGTTCGAGGTTCAGCAGGGGGGGATAATAAATACCTGCTTGTGCATACCAGAAAGGCAACTTGGCCCTGGCTTTTTTCCGCCCGCTGAGTTGCCCGGCCAACTCTCCGGGGGAAACGCCCGGGAAGGGACTTTTGCCCAGGGAAACAGCCAGTGGGTCGAGATCCGGATTCTTAAAAAGAAAATCTTGAATATCAGATGTGAGGAGTTGCTTGTTCAAGGGAACCCTAGATGTTCTGAGTCATTCTCTTAACAATTTTGTTTTCAGAGAGGAATTCCTTGAGAATGACTTTGATTGCGGTATATCCCGGAATAGCGACAATCATTCCCACGATTCCGAAAAGCATTCCCGACATGAGGATGACCAGAAAAATTTCCAGGGGGTGCAGTTTTATGGCATTGGCGAAAATGACAGGTTGTGAAATGAAATTATCGATGAGCTGGCTGATCCCAAAGCCAAGCAGGACCCATCCAATATCCGGCAGGATCACAGTATTAAAATCAGACCCCAAATGATTGGTAATGGTGAGCAGCACCATCAGCCCCAGAGCAATGAACGGACCGATCCAGGGAATAATATTAAACAGCGCACAGAGAAAGGCAATGACCAGGGCGTTTTCCACTCCAACTAACAAGAGAATAATGGTGTAGATGACAAACAAAACCAGAATCTGCCCAAGGAGTCCCAGAAAATATCGGGAGAGTAACGCTTTGATTTTATTGATGGAGTGTAAGAGCCCGGATTCCTTAGAATCGGGTACCAGAGTCAACAGGCTGTTTTGAATAAGTTTACTATCCTTTAAAAAGAAAAAGGAGATAAAAAGGACGCAGATCAATCCCAGGCTGAAACTGCTCAGAACCGCGACCAGCCCATTGAGGATTTTTGGAATAAAGCTCATCTCAATTCCCTGTATAAATTCCTTTTTAATTTCCTGGGTATCAATCACATTTTCCACTGTAATATGCGACCTGCCCAGAAATTTATTGATTTCCACTTCAATTAATTCCAGATTTCTCTGGAAGTCGTCCACATCGAGAATGGACAGGTTTTTCCCTTGCTCCACCAAAACCGGTATAAAAAGCATTATGAGCCCTACCAGAAGCCCCAGGATAATCAGGATCACGACAATTACGGCCAGCGTATCCGGGAATTTCAACCGCTTTTTTAAGAACTGAACGACAGGTCTTCCAATCAGGGCAACCACCCCGGCAAAAAGCAAGTAGATCAGAACGGTCTGGATGAGATAGAGGAAGTAGAGCAGCAGGACAACTCCTGTCAGAACGGCTATGGCCCGCAGGATGCCGTTGGCTATGGTTTTTGAATCCATTACAGCGTTAATTGTTAAAGGCGTAATATAAGATATTGGTCCCCATTTGAAGGGCTTTTAGTCGTATTTCTTCAGGATCGTTATGCACCTCTGCATCCTCCCAGCCATCTCCCAGATCGGACTCATAGGTAAAGAGCAACAATAACCGTCCCTCATGAAAAAACCCAAAGGCCTGTGGGCGTTTGCCGTCGTGTTCGTGAATCTTCGGGAGTCCTTCGGGAAATGGGTGGGGCTCCTTGAATATGGGATGGTCTGCTCCAATTTCTATCAATTCTTTGTCGGGGAATATTTTTGGAAATTCCTTCTCCAGATAAGGAGCCATGCCATAATTGTCATCGATATGCAAAAACCCACCGGCCAGTAAATAGGTCCTGAGATTGTTGGCTTCCGCATCTGAGAGGACGATGTTGCCATGTCCGGTCATGTGTAAAAATGGATATTTATAGAGTTCGGCGCTGCCCACAACGACTGTTTCAGGCCGTGCATCGAGGGCTGTTCCTATGGCTGTATTGCTATACTGGATCAAATTTGGAAGTGCCGTTGGGTTGGCGTACCAATCGCCACCCCCCTGGTATTTCAGAAGCCCGATGGTCTGCGCATGGGCCGAAAAGAATCCTGCAAACACGAGGGCAATGGCGAGAAGCGCCAATTGTTCTTTAAAATTCACTGGGTGTTTCATGAAGCGGTTTATCAATGTAAAAGTCCCTACAGGTCATCAGGTGCCGTTGATTAAATTTACGGTTACGCAAGCGTAGATGGCTGCCGTTTCGGTGCGCAGGCGACTTTTTCCCAGGGATACCGGTAAAAAAC
Source organism: uncultured Bacteroidota bacterium (assembly GCA_937136025.1). Lineage (GTDB taxonomy): Bacteria > Bacteroidota > Bacteroidia > Flavobacteriales > Flavobacteriaceae > Robiginitalea. The sequence goes on along the minus strand of CAKZOC010000238.1, from coordinate 3,797 downwards.
CGGATTCGTAAGCGGTATGAATCTCAGTCTTGTTAAAATCGCCTTCAGGCCCGATGAGAATAACGATGTCTTTGTCCGGGGCGACGCGCCTTTTGAGTTCCATTTTTTCATCCTCTTCACAATGGGCGATAAACCGCAGGTCCGGGAGTTTCCCCTTTACAAATTCCGTGTAAGGCGTCAGTGGATTTAAGCGGGGAAGATAAGTGCGCAGACTTTGTTTCATCGCCTCCTGCATGACGCGTTGCAGGCGGTCCAAAGAGAATTTGTCCCGTTCGGAGCGTTCACAAAGTATTGGGGTGATTTCAGTCACGCCAATTTCTGTAGCTTTCTCCAGAAACCACTGAAAACGTTCCAAACGCTTGGTCGGAGCTACGGCCAAATGCAATTCAAATCTGGGGGGAATAGTTTTTTTTGAATTCAGAACACGACCCGTACACTTTTTCGGATCGGCTCCTGTGATCTCAGAGGTATATAAAAATCCTTTACCATTGGTTATCAATAGTTGATCCCCTTCTTTTTTACGAAGAACTTTAACAATATGCCGGCTCTCCTCCGGTGAGAAAGAGAACTGGGAAACACTGTTGTCCAATGTAGGATGATAAAAGTAATTCATAAGCCCCCAGGTATTTTAGTCGATCTCTTTACCCCCTTAACTTCCGATAGTATAGCGCGCAGTAGCCGGAGTGCCAAGGTCTGTAAAACGCCCGTCAAGATACTTTAAATATCCTGCAATTCCTATCATAGCCGCATTGTCCGTGCAGTATTCCAGAGGCGGGATATGAGTGGTCCAGCCCCATTCAGATTCCGCTTGTTTCAGGGCCTTTCGGATTCCGGAATTGGCCGCAACCCCCCCGGCCAGAGCGACCCGGTTGATGCCGGTTTCGCGAACGGCTTTTTTAAGCTTGCGCATTAGAATCTCCACAATGGTCTTTTGTATGGAAGCGCAAATGGCGTTTCTTTCACGTTCGATAAAGCCGGGATCCGCTGCAGTCTCCCGTTGCAGAAAGTATAAGATACTGGTTTTGAGTCCGGAAAAACTGAAATCCAGTCCACCTACCTTAGGGATGGGAAATGTAAATTTATCCGGATCACCCAGTTGGGCATAGGCATCGATTAAGGGACCTCCAGGGTATGGCAGGCCCAGTAATTTTGCGCTTTTATCAAAAGCTTCTCCCACGGCATCATCCCGTGTTTGTCCCAAAACTTCCATCTCGAAATACCCCCGGACCAGCACAATTTGGGTATGACCTCCGCTGATGGTCATAGCCAGAAAAGGAAAAGCCGGAACGGACGCGTCTTCGGTTTCCAAAAAATGCGAAAGGATGTGCGCCTCCATATGATTTACCTCAATAAGGGGAATCTCCAGGCCCATGGAAAGAGATTTTGCAAATGAAGTCCCTACCAGTAGGGAACCTAAAAGGCCGGGACCGCGCGTAAAAGCTATGGCTGAAAGCTGTTTTTTGTCGATATTTGCTATATCCAGGGCACGATGCACCAGAGGAACGATATTTTGCTGATGAGCGCGAGAGGCCAATTCAGGCACGACGCCCCCATAGGCCTGGTGAATCTGCTGGGTAGCCACAATATTACTGAGTGCTTTACGGTTGTGTAAAATAGCGGCGGCGGTGTCGTCACAAGACGATTCAATGGCGAGAATAAAAATATCTGAGGGATTCACCTGTTAATGGTACGGATTTTGGTTTGACAAAGGTAAAAAAACATCCTATCCGAAGACTGCGAAAAATAGTCGTCCGCATTTTGCTGGTATTACTGGTGATCTGTGTGTTGGGAACTGTTGTACTCTCATTGCCTGCGGTCCAAACCCGCCTGGCCAGTTATGTCACAGAACGAATCAATACGGAATTCGGCACGGATATCCGGATCGACAGGCTGCGCATATCCCTGATAAGCTGGGACACGGCCCTGAGGGATATTTATATCGCCGATTACAAGGGAGATACGCTGATCTACGCGCGTGAATTGAATACGTCCATCTTAAGCCTTAGAGATTTAGCCGGCGGAAAGCTCGAATTCGGGGATATCGAAGTTAACAACCTCTACCTGAACATGCGCACCTATAAAGAGGCTCCGGATACCAATCTGGGTATTTTTATCGATCAACTGGACGATGGCAAGCCCAGGGCACCGGGCACTCCTCCCTTTTATTTTTTCTCTGAAGGCCTGGAAGTCTATAGCAGTCGGTTTGTGTTGCAGGATGACAACCTCGAAAATCCGGTCATTCTGGATTTTACAGAACTCAATGTAGTTGCAGATAATTTTACGATTCAGGGCCCTGAAGTACGCACTCGCATTGAAGATTTTCAGGTGCGTACCTCCAGAAACGTCAGTGTGGAGAAACTCGCCACCGATTTCACCTATACCCGTGAGAACATGATTTTTGATTCACTGTATATCCGAACCCCCGGCTCGGAGCTCATCGGGAATCTGCGTTTTGACTACCAGCGGGAGGACCTGCCTGAATTTACGGACAAGGTACAGGTCACTGCGAATTTTAACGAATCTACTATTGCCCTGGATGAGATCAATCAGTTTTACGGCGGATTTGGAAAGGGACGTACGGCGCTGCTCTCCACATCTGTGTCAGGTACTTTAAATAATCTTCAACTGGACGATCTCTTGCTGGTTTCCGACAACACCGGGATTCGCGGCAGCTTCAACTTTGACAATCTTTTTAACAAAGAAGCACCCTTTCAGATGGATGCCCAAATCCGGGATATCACGACCAGTTACTATCAACTCAGAGGATTGATGCCCGAACTCTTTGGGAATTCCCTCCCGGAATTCCTGAAATCGCTCGGACAGTTTACCGTCCGCGGACCCGCACTGGTCACGGAGACTTCAGTGAGCACGCAAGTGAACATTCAGAGTTCCCTCGGCAGTAGTTATGCCGACCTGAATCTAACAGGGTTCGACGATATAGACAATGCCGAGTATACCGGGTTTGTCTCGCTTATCGATTTTGATCTGGGGCGTTTTACCGGGACAACTTCGCTGGGCAAGACTACTGTGGACGTTAACGTGGAAGGTCGGGGATTTTCCAAGGAAAGGCTGAATACCGAAGTTATCGGACAGGTCTACACTTTTGTTTTCAACGGCTATGAGTATTCCGATATCGCCGTTTCCGGGATTCTGAAAGAGGAACTTTTTGACGGCTCGCTCAATAGCAAAGACCCCAATTTCATTTTTAATTTCACGGGTCTGGCGGATTTCGGAAGCGATGAGAACACCTTTAATTTTGTGGCCTCTGTGGATTATGCAGATTTGTATCGGTTGAATTTTGTAAAAGATTCTACTTCCACCTCCATTGTTAAAGGGAATGTTAATATGGATATCAGTGGTAATACCCTGGACGAAATTAAAGGGGATATCCGATTCAGTCAGACGAGTTTTCAGAATAAGAACGATACTTACTTTTTTGAAGATTTTAAAATCAGCTCGAGTATTGATGCCGATTCCGTCCATACCATTACGATCAACTCTCCGGATATTATTACGGGCTATATGAGCGGAAAGTTCCGGATCGGGGAGCTGGGGAAACTCTTTAAGAATTCCGTGGGAAGTATCTATACGAATTATGAGGCAGATACGGTTTCCGCGGGTCAGGAGCTCGCGTTTAATTTTCGCATTTATAATAAGATTGTCGAAGTGTTTTTCCCCGAGGTCTCCTTCGGGCCTAATACGTTTGTCAGGGGGAATATCGTGGCAGATGAGAATGATTTTAAACTCAACTTCAGGTCGCCGGGTATCGAGGCCTATGGGAATGCCCTGGACACAAT
>CAKZOC010000237.1 GCA_937136025.1 uncultured Bacteroidota bacterium | reverse complement strand
TTTATAATGTCATAACTCAGACTCAGGCCCAGCCCGGTGCCCTGTCCGGTAGGCTTGGTCGTGAAGAAGGGCTGGAATACTTTATTCCGTACGTCTTCGGGCATTCCTTTGCCGTTGTCTGACACCTGAATTTCAATTCCGTTTTTCGTCTTCTTTGTGATCAGCGAAACGGTAGGGGAATACTCCTTTTGGGTGGTTTGTTTTTTCTCGTTGACCGCATAGAAGGCATTGTTGAGCAGGTTCAGGACTACCCGACCGATTTCCTGGGGAACGATATTCACCTTGCCGATGGAGGAATCCAAATCGGTCTCAAAGGTGGCATTGAAAGATTTGTCCCGGGCTCTTAGCCCGTGGTAAGCCAGGCGGACATACTCGTCGGCAAGGACGTTGATATCCGTAAGTTCTTTTTGCCCGTCACTGCTCCGGCTATGCTGCAACATACCCTTTACGATACTATCGGCGCGTTTACCATGGTGGTTTATTTTCAGTTCATTCTCTTTTATATCCTTAGTCAGATTTTGCACCTCTTTCAGGTTGCCCTTGCCGGTCTCTTCATCCAGTTCCTCCAGCAGTTCCATGTTCAATTCTGAGAAATTGTTGACAAAGTTCAGGGGGTTCTGGATCTCGTGGGCAATCCCTGCCGTGAGCTCTCCCAGGGAAGCCATTTTTTCAGATTGGATGAGCTGGCTTTGGGTGGCCTTTAATTCTGCATAGGCCTTTTCAATTTCTTTGGCCTGTTGGAGTTCTTTTTCCCGGGCTCTTTCCCGTTCCTTGCGGATGGTTCGCTGTTTCTGGAACAGGTGGAGGCGGTACCCGATAAAGCCTACCAGCAGAAGGTAGAGGAAATAGGCCCATCCCGTCTGCCACCAGGGTGGTCTTATGGTAATGGCCATGGAGGCCCCTTCCTCGTTCCACACCCCATCGGCATTAGAACCTCTCACCCTGAAAACGTATGTGCCCGGAGAAAGGTTCTTATAGCTAACCCGGCGATCTATCGAGGGTTCAGACCATTTAGTGTCGTAGTTTTCGAGTTTCCATGAATATAAATTGTCTTCAGGTTTCAGATAGTGGAGCGCCACATATTCAAAGCTCAGGTCTCGCTGGGTGTGGTCCAGGGTTACCGCTTGCGTATATGGAACCGCCTTTTCAAACAGGACGCCATCGGCAGAAGCATAGACGCTGTCCTGAATTCCCATTTTGGTTATGACCACGTTGGGGAGAGTACTGTCCTTCGCCGCCAGTTTTTCAGGGATGATGTGGTTTAGTCCCTGATCCCCGCCAATCCAGATATCTCCTTTTTTCGTCTTAATCGAACTGTGGACTCCTGTATACTGTTGGTACCCGTCAGCTTCGAAATAACCGGAATAGGTTTTTGTCGTAGTATCAAAAACAGACAATCCCCGCTGAGTGGGTAGCCATAGCTTCCCGAAGTCATCCATCAATAATTTACCTTCCCCCCAATTTGTCACCACATCATTATGGAGTAAGCCTTTGTCTTCCCCGAAGACTTCTACATCATTCAC
>CAKZOC010000236.1 GCA_937136025.1 uncultured Bacteroidota bacterium | reverse complement strand
AACTTATCTCATTCTTAACCCTCAAAAAAACCTCTCAGTTCCCTCGAAAAGCGGGTGCAAATATAATGGGGTTTTTTTGCTTCTACAAACCCCCAATGAAAAAAAATTACTTAAATCTTTCCTAATATTTTATACGCTTGATTTTTAGTTATTTACGAAGTGTTCTTTTAGAAATAAAATCCAAGCCGTGCCATTTTTAGCGCCCCTGGGCGTTCCTCAGGCATGAGTAAAACGACAGCAAAACGCGAAAGGTTTAGGAGAAAAAGTTCCAAACGAGTCCGAACCGGATGACAAAATCCCGGTAGGGATAGTCCGGAGCGGCGTAGAAATTATTGTTTGAAAAGGACGAATTGAAGTGCTCCAGCTTAAAGTAAATCCGGGCCTGGCGGACCTTGGCATTGATAAAGAAATCCAGAAGGGGGAAATTTCCCAGCTCTTCCCGATCCTGCGAATAAAACTCAGCTAAAATGGGGTTGTACCCATCCATATAGTAAGCGGTGAAGTATTTGAAAGTAATCCCCGTCTGAATGAACATCGCCTTTTTGAAGACGTGACTGGAAAAATAAAGCGAATTCCGGGTCGTCAGGGCAGGAACATTCAGGATATTCCCGGGCTGATCTACCTGTTGGTATAACAGGGTGTTGTTCAGCGCCCATTTGCGCCAGCGAAATTCCTTCTCGTATTTAATTCTCAAATGGTTGATCCGGGCCCCTTCCTGAAACGGGCGAATAAAGCTTCGCTCTTCCCCCTCTTCGATGGCCTCATTATCGGCCGTCGATCTGAAATACGAATAGTTATCGACAGAGCTGAGTTGCCCTTCGAGTACCCCCCAGGTTTTGGAATTGAATCGGGCAAAAAGACTCTGCACCTGTTCATTTTCGAATACTGCGCTGTTATCCCAGTTGTAATTGAGATAATCTGACTGATAGAGCAGAAAATTAAAATCCGGCTTCCGTGCGGAGTGGTGAATCCCCGCAGAAAAATCGTGCTTTTCCCCCAGAGGTATATAGACCGACGCGTCGAGGTAGGATCCGGTGAGATCACCCGAAACCCCGATCCCGCCTTCCCCCTGAATGCTGAAGGCCCCGAAATCCTTATCCCAGGCCGCTCCTGCAACCACTTCTTCTCCCGTTAAGCGGTTGGGGATAACCCCGCCGGGCGTCTGGAGGATACTGGTAAAATAGTAGCTGTAATTGTAAAGGCTGACCTGGGCCCGCAAGTCGCCCAGCACCTTGTTTTGGAGCCCCAAATGAATTTCGTTGGAGTACGTCTTTAAAAAAGCCTGATCATCTACGGGTTGAAAGATCAGATCACCAAAATATGCATTGGTATTGTCTGCCTGACGGTACTGATAATATTTGGACTCGTATTCGAACTGATGGCCCAAGCGCAGACTGCCCCTGCGGGAGAGACTATCCCTGCCCCCTCCGAGAAGACGCAATTGATGGTCCAGAAAATAGCGTTTGCCATTGACCCGGTTGGTGACATCCCGAAACCTCACGTCTACAGAGGAGCGATTTGAAAAATCCGAATCCCCTGATTCAAATTGACCTTCCTTATCCAGAAGCCCTCCGTTTTCCTGTCCCCTGATATCCTGACTGGTATAATGGGCCCGCATCCGGTACCGGTCATTTTTGGTTCGGTAACTGATTGTAGTCCTGAAGTTCCCGGAGGTCATTTCATCTTCCCTGTACTTGCCCAGGGAACGGAAGCCTTTATAGGCAATAGAAAAATTAAGTCTTCTCGAGGTATTGAAAGTCAGCATGGCATCCAGAAGCTGCCCCCTTTCCAGAGTGGTTTTAAAAAACAACTCCGTCATGGGCGTCGCGACGTCGTAATACGAAATGTCTTCCGTCTGGTAGTAATTAAAATGCCTCGCCCGCGCTCCCAACTGAGGGTACCATTTGATCTTATTTAAATTTACACCCAGGCGATTGTAAGGTTGTCCGATGTTTGAAAAGGGCATCAATTCAAAGTCATCCTTACGCAGGTAGTTGTATTTGTAGTCCTTATGGATGGTCAGGGTAGTATCCAGGTAGGTGGTATCCCTTTCAAAAGAGATGATCTTATAATCCCTAATCGTCAGCGTATCTGTAGGATCATCGACAACTGCGCCCCGGGCCAGTCGCTCCTTGAACTTCGTCGTATCTATTTCCTTTTTTACACCGACGCCTTCCTTTTGACCCATTACAGGCAGGGCCAACAGGAAAAACAAGAGGACGGTTAAGAGCCGCATAAAGGTTAATTTCAGGGCAAAGGTACTTTTTTTGTTCAGATTCAGCCGGGTAATATTCCGGGGAACCCGACCCCTTCCTCAGGCACGGGCAGTATCTAACCAACGCTGGCCGGTTGAGGCGTTTGATTGTCGTTAGTAGTTGAAAAATTCAGCATTTTTAAGCATCTTTACAAAAAAATTGGTATGACCCGTATTCTCGTGTTGTGCTGCCTTATGGCGGTAGGACTCCTATACCCCCAAGCTGACCCGAATGCCCCCAGTCTCCAGGACGAAAACGGAGCCTCCCACATCATTTCAAATACTCCCGGTCAAAAGGTGAATCTGTTTGAATTTCAGGAGCGGGTTCAGGCCTACTGGAAAGAAAGGGATGCCTCCCAAAAAGGAAGCGGTTATAAACCGATGAAGCGTTGGGAACACTTCTGGAGCTATCTCGCAGATTCGCAGGGAAACCTTCCGACGTCCAAACAGCTCTGGGACAGTTGGAAGTCCAAACAAAATCTTTCCGGGAAAGATCCAAATCCGGTGGCCAACTGGAATACGATTGGGCCGACAGACGTAGGGGTTTTTTCCGGAAGGCTCCCCGGGACGGGACGTTTAAATGCCGTTGCCGTAGATCCTAACAACCCGAATATCTGGTATGTGGGCGCACCTGCGGGAGGGATCTGGAAATCGACCAACGCAGGGGGGAGCTGGACAAACCTGTTCGACGAGTTTCCTCAAATCGGAGTTTCCGGGATTGCCATAGATCCGAACAATTCTAATATAATCTACATTGCCACCGGGGATGATGATGCCGCGGATTCCTATAGCATAGGGGTTTTCAGATCCGCCGATGGAGGGCAAACCTGGAATGAAACAGGTTTAAACCCTTCCAATACCTCCGAGAATTCCCTGATGAACGAAATCGTGATAGACCCCACGAATTCGAGTATCATTTGGGTAGGTACAAGTAATGGCCTTTTTAAATCTTCCGATTCGGGGGCCACTTTTGACCGGGTGCGCGCAGGGTATATTTCCGATTTTAAATTGAAACCCGGAGATCCAAATACCGTTTATGCGGTATCTAATGCGCATATTGGAGGTGGGGGAAACAATACTGCCTTTTACAAGACCACGAATGGAGCTGATTTTGTAGAAATAGAGAGCTCTGTACTCCCCACCTCTGCGGGCAGGGTGGTGCTCGGAGTAACCCCTGCCAACCCGGACTTCCTCTATGTACTGGCTGCCAATACAGGTAATCAAAGTTTCACCTATCAGGGCCTCTACAGATCCGAGGACAGCGGTGGGTCCTTTGTGCAGAGTTCGAATACTACCAACATTATGGAGTCTTCCCAGGCCTGGTTTGACCTGGCCCTGGAAGTATCCCCTACCAATGCGAATGAGCTCTACATGGGCTGCCTGAATATTTGGAAAAGCTCAAACAAGGGGGATTCCTGGTTCAAGCTCAACGAGTGGTTTATCAATGATGATTCCTATACCCATGCAGATATCCATACCCTCAAGATGTTCAATGGAACACTGTTTGCGGGAACGGACGGGGGCATTTATACTTCCGAGAATGCAGGAAGCACCTTTAGTGATAAAACCAATGGAATGGCTATTGGCCAATTCTACAAACTGACCGTTTCTTCCAAGGATGCCACCAAAATGATTGGGGGCTTACAGGATAACGGCGGGCAAATCCTCAATCAGGGGAGCTGGAATAGTTATCACGGCGGGGATGGCATGGATAACGTCATCGATCCGAACAACGACAATATCGTCTATGGATTTACTCAAAATGGAGGCTCTCTGAACATTTCTTCAGATTCCGGGCAATCCATCGGGTCTGTGGGCCGCCCCCGGGATGAAAATGGAAACCTGATCAGTGGCAATTGGATCACTCCCCTGGCCATCGGTTCAGATGGCTCCGTATACAGCGGTTTTGACGGGGTGTACAAACTCGTAGGCAACTCCTGGGAAAAGATTTCGACAAATAATTTTGGAGGTACCGAGAATGGCGATGTTCTGGAAGATCTCATTGTAGACCCGACCAACCCAGAAATATTATATGCCGCAGAGGGGACCTTTGTATATCGCAGTGATGACGGGGGGGCCACCTTCAGGGCCTTTTTTAATGCGGATTTTGCAGTTTCTGATATCGCCGTGGATACCGATGATGGTTCTGCCATCTATATAATTACTTCCTTGCGCGTTGGGATTCGCCAAAGCGAACAGTTAAACCGTACAGAGCGTAAGGTTTGGAAAGTCCCCGTCAATGAGAATGGCGGCGCCGGAAGGGAAATTGACATCACCTTCGATTTGCCCGCCGATCAGGCCCTCTTTGCCATAGCCCACCAGGGTCGCCATACCGACAACCCCATATATGTGGGCACCAACCTCGGCGTATACCGCATTGATGATACTATTATTGCCGCTGCCGAAGCCAATGGAACGACGCCTGAGTGGGAGCCTTATTTTAAAGGCCTGCCCAGTACGGCGGTGAGCGATCTGGAAATCACTCTGGATGATGAGCTGATCACCGCGAGTACCTTCGGCCGGGGGGTCTGGCAGTCCCCCATTCCGGTTCAAACCCCGGATGTGGACGTGCGCCTGTTGAGTCTTACCCCCCCTAACGGGGCGGTACTTTGTGGTAGTTTTACACCACAGATTACCCTGGAGAATAACGGAATTAACCCAATTTCCACAGTACAAATAGAGTATTCCATCAACGGAGATAGCCCTGTATCCCTTAACCGCACAGTCAATCTGCAAAGCGAACAGTCGGCGAGTCTGGAGCTTCCGACTATAAGTATTTCCCAGATTGGAGAAGCACAGATTCAGGTAAACGCAACCGTGGATGGAGATGCTTTTGCAGACAACAATGAGATCACGCATATTTTCTACATCAATGCGCCCGAAGCCCCAAATGAAGTAAACGACTTTGAAGGATCGGGAACAACATTGCTGTCCTTTAATGAAGGGGAAGATGGACAGCTTTGGGAAAAAGGAGTGCCTTCCGGTTCGGTCTTAAACCAGGCGGCATCGGGCAGTCAAGTCTACGGCACCAATCTGGACGGAAATCACCCCGATGGTGTTAAGGCCTATCTCTTTACCAAATGCTATGACCTTACCGAAACGCTGGCCCCTGTGCTCAGGTTTCAGATGGCCTACGATCTGGAACCGGATTTCGATGTGGTCTACGTGCAGTATTCTACAGATCAGGGAACCACCTGGAGCGTTCTGGGCTCGGTGAACAGTCAACCGAACTGGTACACGAGCGATCGGACCAATGAGAGCTCCGGAGCGGCCGACGATTGCCAGAACTGCCCGGGTGCTCAATGGACCGGTACAAATACCACCCTCACCGAATACGCTTATGACTTTATAGCCAACGCCGCATTGGGTGAAACGGATTTAAGCGGGGAGACCAGTGTTATTTTCCGAATCGTATTTCACTCAGATCCCCTCGAAAATCAGGAAGGGGTGGTAATCGATGACCTCGGGCTCACCGGGTTTGAAGATGACGACGACGACGACAACGACGGGATATTAGACGTCAATGACAACTGCCCGCTCGTGGCCAACGAAGACCAGGCGGACACAGACGGAGATGGCCTGGGAGATGCCTGCGATGTGGATGATGATAATGACGGCATTCCCGATTTGGATGACAACTGTCCGAAAACAGCCAACCCGGGGCAGGAAGATGCCGACGGAGATGGTATAGGCGATGTTTGTGATGATGATACAGACAACGACGGAGTTCCCAATGATCTGGACAATTGTCCGGGCACCGAAACGGGTGCGGTCGTCGGCCTGGACGGCTGTCCGATATTTACGCTGCCCGCGACCAATTTCCTGGTACAAACCGAAGGGGAAAGCTGTCGCTCAAGCAGTAATGGTAGTATCCTGGTGGAAGCCACCGAGACCCTCGATTATACGGCTGTACTAAGTGGAAGTGGAGTAAATATCACCCAAGCATTCAGCAGCACCACAAACTTTGAAAACCTCGTTTCGGGAACATACACGCTTTGCCTTACCGTAGACGGAGAACCCGATTTTGAAGTGTGTTATGATCTGGAAGTACCCCAACCGGAAGACCTCTCAGTGAGCGGCAAGGTGAGTACCCTGGGTAAAGAGATTACTTTGGATCTGAGCGGAGGTAAAGAGTACCGGATTGTTTTAAACGGGCAGCGCTACCAGACGCGTGCCTCCAGCATCACCTTGAAACTGGATCAGCCGGTCAACCAACTGGAGGTTCGAACAGATCAGGACTGCCAGGGAGTATACACACAATCCATAATCCTGACCGAAGAGCCCATAGCCCTTCCAAACCCCATTGACAGCGGAGACTTAAGGGTCTTTGTACCGGCTGAGGATGGTTCAAAAATTCGGGTCCGAATGTTTACGATAAGCGGTAGCAGCCTGTTAAACAAGGAAGTGGTTATTACAGGAGGAGAAATGAAAATCAACATGGATGGATACGCCCGGGGTGTTTACCTTTTAAATGTCACCCATCAGGAACAATTGTACAGTTATAAAATCATCAAAAGATGAGAAAATTACATTTCATACCCACGCTCCTGCTCGCGGGAAGTGCCATACTCTTTTTGTCCTGCGGCGGAGGAGGTGATGACAATGGAGGGGATAACGGTGGAGGGGACCCCGATCCCGTACCGGCTCCTTTAGCAACCACGCTTATCTTTCCCGACAACAATGAGGAGTGTACCGAAGGAGAAGTGATCAACCCAACTCAGAGTCGGGTAGTTTTTGAGTGGAACGACTCCCAGAACACCGATAGTTACCAGGTGAACCTGCGAAACCTCAATACAGGAGCAACTTCCCTGACCAGCAGTGCGGAATCCACCGCCCCCATCATACTGCTGAGAGGCGTCCCTTATGAATGGTTTGTGGTCTCCCGGGCCAATGGCACCTCTGAAACGGCCAGCAGCCCTACGTGGCGCTTTTACAATGCAGGGCCCGGCATCAGCAATTATGCCCCGTTTCCAGCCCAGGCCATAGCACCCTCCCGGGGAGCTACCCTAAGTGCTGTCACCTCAGTGATTTTGGAATGGAGCGGCAGTGATGTAGATAATGACATCAGCAGCTATACGGTATCCTTTGGCACCGACAATCCGCCTCCGGTACTGCAATCCGGTATCACAGGTACCAGCCTGGAGGCAGACGTACAATCAGGGAACACATATTATTGGCAGGTGGCCACAGAAGACACAGCCGGAAATGTTACGAATTCGGAAGTTTTTGTCTTCAGGGTAGAGTAATTAAAGTCCGGAAGTGCGGCATGAATTTTGCATTATTAGTACGAATATTTTAAAAATTAAGAATGAAAAAGAAGCATTTGATTTTAGCATTGGGTCTGGCTCTGGCCAGTCCTTTAAGTGCCCAGACAAGTCTGGATCTCCCAACCGAATATTTGCGCAACAATAGCACAGGCGGGGTTAATAGCAACCTTCCCTCTAACCTGGTGGGCTCCCCTTATCTCACAGATGATTTCAGACGGGGAATGGTACATATGGGGAATGAAACCCCCTACCCGGCTATGATGCGCTATAATGCCTATCAGGATGAGATTCAGGTACAGAGTGGTCAGGGTATTTCCACCTTGTTTATGCGCGATAATATCTGGGCAGAACTCAATGGGGAAACCATAAGAATAGAGACCTACGAAAAAGGTTCAGGTACTGCTCAGGGGTATTTTTTCGAGCTGAATAAAGGAGCCACAAGACTCCTTAAGAAACACAAGAGAGTCTTTATGGAAGCCGTGCCCGCAACCTCTTCCTATACACAGGACAAGCCGCCTAGCTTTGACGACGATATCACCTACTACCTGGCTCAGGAAGGTGTCCCGGCTAAAGAAATCAAGCTCAAGAAGAAAGATGTCGCTGAAATCCTGAATTCAGAGGAAGCCCAAGCGTATATTAAAGAGAATAAAATGAAGCTCAGGTCTGAAGATGAAGTGATCCAACTCATCAATCATCTCAACACTTTATAGGCGAAAAAAATATCACTATCCTTCGGAAATATAAAACCCGCCTTCTGACAGGCGGGTTTTTCGCAATAGAATACTTTTTGAAACTTCTTATAGTACCTTTTAGATTTTGGTAAGTGTTATTGACGCACTGGTTTCAGCACCGCAACTCCCGCCGCCCTCATCGTCCAAAAAGTCAATTATAAGGACCGAATCATCTCCTGCCTCATAACCCCCGGTGGTAGCACTGGGTCCCAGGCGCGTATTGGTATCACAACCTATACCCGTATCCTGTCCGGATGGAACCAGGACCGTACCACACACCAGGGTAAAATTAAATGTAAAAGGGCCATAGGTGCCAAATGCCGGATAGACAAAAGCAGAAACTTTTCGGGCATCAGGGCTCGACTCACCCTGTGTTATAGTGACTGTCCCGGCGGCAAAAGTGTCAATTCCAAAGATACCTGGAACCGTGGTAGTCAGCTCATACTCACCTATAAAGAAATCCGATTCCACCGGGCATACCTGAAACAGGCTAACGGTCGTCGTGCTAAAGGCATCCAAATCCGATCCGGCATCTCCTGAAATCTCATTTATTTCTAGAGTTACCGTTTTGGTTTCACCAATTTCAATCCCATTGTCAATTCCGGTAAAGGGAAGTAGTCCCCGGTAAGAATTGGCAGGTATAGTCACCGTATTGCCTACACTATACTGATCCGGTGTTGCCTCGTTTTCGCCACCGGTCGTTACCACGTTTACGGCAACCGTCCGATCCACGTCCGACAAAGTACTCACCAGGACAGGTATATCGATTTCCGCGCTGGAATCAAAGACTATAGGAAGTTCTATGATCGGAGCCGAAAACCTTAAATAGGCAGGCCCCGCTTGATCATCGTAGCGAATAACCTCCTCCTCACAGGAAGCGAGCAGTCCCAGGCTGGCAAAAAGAATATATATATACTTTTTCATTGTTCTAGATTATTAGATTAGTATCCTGGGTTTTGTTGCTCACGCAGTCCCGGGTTCGCATTGAATTCCACAATAGGGAGTGGCAATGTAAACCGGAAGTCATCCGCAGAAAGCGTACAGGCCCCGTTAAAGGCACAGTCAATAGGATCTTTCAAAACCCCCTGATTGGCTCTTGCACCCAGACGTTTCAAGTCGAACCAACGGTGTCCTTCAAATGCGAGTTCTACTCTGCGTTCATTCAGGATGGCAGCATAGGCAGCCGTAGGACTGGCAAAACTCGGAGCCACAGTGTCCTCGTTAAAACGCGCATCACGAATCGCTTTGATCAGGTTGGCCGCCTGTCCAAGGTTCCCCTGGGCCACAGCAGCCTCAGCACGGATCAGGTACATCTCCGAAGCCCTGAAAATCTTCAGGTCGTTCATCAAAGGCTGACCTTCAGAACCCGGATACTTCTGTATCACGAGAATATCCGTGGCCGGGTTTTGATTCTCCTGATAATCCGGATCGATCAAACTCGAAGGAGCGACGTTCACATCGTAACGCACATCGTTCGGATCGATTATGTTGAAAAGTGAGCGGCCCATTTCAAAGTATGGGGATCCCGCGAGGGTCGCGTCCACAAAAGCAAAACGCGCACCGGCCCATCCGCCGGCAGCAGGGCTTCCTGTAGCCCCCTGTCCGTCGTAGTTGTCGCTGTTGGTACGCTCCAGCTTGAAGATCACCTCTCCATCCGACGCATCAAGGAACATGGCTTCATACTCCGCCCGGTTGGCCAGCGGATACTTTTCAATCAATTCCTGGCTCAAAGTCGCTGCAGTTGTGTAATCCTGGCGGTAAGCCGCAATACGCGCCCGAAGTGCCGTAACGAAATCCTTATTGATGCGCGTCTTGCTTGACGTATCATTGCCAAGCAGTCCATTCGCAGTGGTAAGGTCCGAATCAATCAGCGCAAAAGTCTCCCCATTGGTATTTCGCAGCAATTGCTGATCAATGGTAGGGATAAAGTCCAGATTGATAATGCTAAGCGCACTATCATCCGTATAATCCGTGCTGAAGTAGGCCAGCAGCGTAAAATGCCCCCAGGCTCTCAAAGCATAAGCTTCTCCCAAAACCTGGTTGTATAGTCCCGGATTCTCCGCGATTTCCTCCGGATCCAGGTTAACCGCTGCTTCAATAAGCCGTGTGGCTGAATTGAGCTGGTCATACCCATTGGTCCAGAACGTAAAGGGTGCCGTACTACCCGCGTTCAATACAAAGCCATAATCCGCAAGACCCTGTCCGCCGTTGTCAAAACCGATGGACAGTTCATCCGTAAAAATGGATTGAAAGGCAATGTCTGTTGAAATATCATAGTTGTCGTAAACACCGAACAACCCGGCCTGAAGATCATCTACGGTCCGAAAGGCCGCATCTGCATCCAGACGTCCCGGCTGGTCGATATCAATGGCATCATTACAGGAAACCAAACCTGCAACAGCACCAATCGTCAGAATTATATTTTTTATGTTTTTCATCGCTCTGTTTTTTTAAAATCCTAATTCAACTCCAATGGACATGATCCGTGGGGTTGGATACAGTCTCGAGGTATTATTCTGAGCTTCTGCATCAAATCCACGCCACTTGGTCCATGTAAACAGGTTTTCGGCATTTCCGAATACACGGAGTCGGGAAAAACCGGTCTTTTCGATAAATCGCTGCGGGAAATTGTACCCGAGCTGCAAAAAACGCAGCCGAAGGTAGTCCGCTTCCCTCAAATACCGGTCAGAGGTAAAGGAAGCCCTGTTAAAGGCATCATAGGAGGGGATGTCGGCGCGGGGGTTCTCCGGGGTCCAAACGTCAAGCAGGTCGCGTGAAGACCGGTACACCCCAATGACATCGGGATCCTGGGATTGAGCCAGGTCAACATCTAGGCGATCCACTCCCGTCACGAAGTTAAACTGGGTGGTCAAAAAGAAACCTTTAAAGTCCATATTGAAACCAAAACTACCCTGCCAATCGGGTATCAGGTTTTTACCGAGCCATACGCGATCGGTATCCGCATCCGGATTCTCTGTGAGTTCCCCTGAAGCCGTCCGGAACAAGAGATTCCCGCTGGAGGGATTCACCCCGGCATACCGCAAAAGAAAGTATTCATTGAAAATCCCGCCATTCCTCCTACCCGTATATCCATCCCCGTTAAAGGTTTCCCCATTGTCCGTAGGGATGTTATTGACCCGGGTCTCATTGAAATTCAGAACCCCATTAAGCGTTAGGTTAAAGCCGTCAGGTTCACTGCTCCGCAGAACATCCCAACCTATAGCCAAATCCACTCCCTTGTTTGTCAGGTCCCCGACATTAGCATTCAGGAAGGTGACCGAGTTTATGGCTGAAACGGGGGAAGGCTGAAAGAGATCCGTTGTTTTCTTGTTATAATAATCCACAGAACCCCTGAGACGACGGTTAAAAACCCCGAAATCAACACCCACGTTAAATTGCGCCACTGTTTCCCACTCAAGGGTTGAATTCCCAACCTGAGAAAGGAAAATAGACGACTGATTCCCATATCCTGTTCCCGTGGCAAACAAATTCTTC
>CAKZOC010000235.1 GCA_937136025.1 uncultured Bacteroidota bacterium | reverse complement strand
CAATCAACATCTCTGGCCTTTGATCCAGAAAGCAAAAAACAACGGTGCTAAAATTGTTGTGGTGGATCCTTTCAAATCACTCACCGCCGCAGAAGCAGACTGGCACATACAACCGAATCCCGGAACAGATACCGCCCTGGCTTTGGGGTTAATGCATGTGATATTGGCAGAGGGTCTGCAGGATCAGGACTACATTGACAGGTATACGCTTGGGATTGATCAACTAAAAGAACATGTGCTACAATTTGATCCGGAATCCGTCGCGCGTATTACCGGCCTGGATGCCGAAACGATCCTGGGATTTGCAAAAGCCTATGCTAAAAGCGCCCCTTCTGTGATTCGGGTACTGATCGGGATGGAGCATCAAGCCAATGGTGCCAGTGCTTTTAGGGCAGTGGCCATGCTTCCTGCGCTCACAGGGGCCTGGCGTCATTTCGGAGGGGGACTGATGCATATGACCTACGAGCTCTTTGGAGAGGCACTTAACTGGGAAAGTATCGCCCTGCCTGAGGTTTTGGCCAATCCTAAAACCCGATCCATAAATATGATAGAATTGGGAAAAGCGCTCAATGATCAGGAACTTAACCCAGGCATCGAGGCCCTGTTCGTATTTAACTCGAATCCTGCCGTAACCACCCCCAATCAAAATTTGGTGCTCAGGGGACTGGAAAGAAATGATTTACTGACCATAGTATCCGAGCATTTTATGACCGACACGGCCAGGTATGCGGATTATATTTTTCCGGCCACCACCGTCCTTGAAAATTGGGATATCCTGGATTCCTGGGGAAGCACCTATATCAATATCAACGAACCGGCCATTGAACCCTTGGGAGCATCAAGGCCCAATTCAGAATTATTCAGGGTTCTTGCGCGCGAAATGGGTTTCACCGAAGCCTATCTCTTTGAATCGGATATTGACATCGTTAAAAAGACCCTTCAAAGCGATCATGAATATTTACGAGGCATCAGTTTTGAGTCACTCAGGGCATTGGGTGGGCAGCGATTGAACCTGCCTGAGAAATGGATGCCACATGACGAAGGCAATTTTAAGACCAAATCCGGGAAGTGTCATTTCTACGATGCCGAAATGCAGCCCAGCCTTCCGACGTGGATACCCATGATTTATAAACCGAGTCAGCGGGAAGGCTATCCACTTCATTTATTGACCATTAAAACACCCCGGTATTTTCTCAATAGCAGCCACGCCAATGTCGACCATATCTTTGAAAAGGAAGGCAAGCCCTATTTGGAGGTGCATCCCGATGATGCAGCTGCCCGAAAAATTGCGGATGGCCATGAAGTGAAAGTATTCAACGAAAATGGGAATGTGTTCCTGACAGCACGGGTTAGTGATAAAGTGACCCGGGGAATAGTCTGTATGCCACAGGGATATTGGCTTTCCCATTTCAAAGGCGGATCATCTGCCAACGCACTGACAAACCATCTGTTAACGGATATGGGCAGGGGAGGGGCTATTCAGGAAACGAAAGTTGAAATAGCAAAAGTTTGAAAAGTCACTACGAGGGATGTATTTCCGTAGAAAGGGCGCTTAGCCCCCTTATTAACCTTAAATTACGATCCATGCAAAAATTACAAATTGCACTTAGCCTGACCTTGCTTAGCCTGTTGGCAAATCCCCTATTTGCCCAACAGAATGAATTTATTTCAGACTATTTAGAGCGTCTGGAACAATCCCGAAAATATCTCTTACTAGTCGCGGAGACCATGCCGGAGGAACAGTACAGTTTCAGGGCTACCCCCGAATCCCTCAGCTTTGCTGAGAATTTATTGCATATCGGGTTCGCGTTGGACTGGCATAGTCAATCCCTGCTCGGGGGGCGCGAATCACGGGACTGGAACACGGATGTAATCTATAAGGTGAGTGGGAAATCCAAGGCGGAAATGATCGCCATCGTCGACGAAACTTTTGATGCGGCCATAGTATTGATCCAACACTTCGACCCTGCACAACTCGCAGATCATCTGGACTATTTTGGTCTGGAACGCTCGAAACGACAAATCTTCCTCTTACTCGCAGACCACATTACCCACCACAGGGGGCAAATGCTGGTTTATATGCGGCTCAATGGGCTCACCCCGCCCAGGTATGTCTTGTTTCAATAACCCCTGATTTCCTTCGGCAATTGCAGTAAAAAACCGATAGGCGCGCACCTTTTATACGTGCTGAGATCTTCCTTCGGCCCCATAAGGGGGTTTCATCATGTCTTTTTTTGCGGGTTTCTTCCTTTTTGAATTTGTAAATGTCAGGAAAAAGTAGTATTATAGTGATATCAAAATAATACTATTATGAAAAATGAGAAACACCTAGCGCCCTCCAGTGGCTATGTCATGCTTTTTGTCCTTTTTATCCTCCTGGTAATTATGATCGGGGGGTTGATCTTCTTTCGCCATCCCATGTTTCTGATTATGGCGCCTTTTGTCTTGCTGTTTATGCGGGGCTTCTTTACCGTGAATCCTAACGGCTCCAAAGTCATGGTACTCTTCGGATCCTACAAGGGTACGGTACGCGATAATGGCTTTTTCTGGGCCAATCCGTTCTATACCCGACAGCGTATTTCGCTGAGAGCCCGGAATTTTGACAGTGAACGGGTCAAGGTAAATGACAAAATCGGAAACCCGATCCTGATCAATGTAATCCTGGTCTGGCAGGTGGAAGATACCTACAAGTCTGCTTTTGATGTGGATAACTACGAGGAATTCGTAAGGGTACAAACCGATGCGGCTGTGCGCAAACTGGCCGGGTCCTATCCTTACGACAATTTTGACGACGAGCAGGCTGAGCTCACCCTTCGCTCCGGAATGGATGAGGTTAATGAGGCTCTGGAAACTGAGATAACCGAGCGGCTGAGCATCGCTGGGATTAAGGTTATGGAGGCTCGTATTGGTTATTTGGCGTACGCTCCTGAGATTGCGAGTTCTATGCTTAAAAGACAACAGGCGGTCGCTATAGTGGCTGCGCGTAAAAAGATTGTTGAAGGTGCCGTTGCCATGGTTGAGGACGCCCTTATCCAACTGGCCCAGGACAACATCATTGAATTTGACGACGATAAAAAGGCATCTATGGTCAGTAACTTGATGGTGGTCCTTTGCGGGGATAAGGAGGTTGTCCCGGTAGTGAATGCTGGATCCTTAAACGCCTGATTTGTGAGTAAGCGGAAATCCTTTGTATTGCGAATCGATCCTGAATTGTTCAAGCAGGTGGAGAAATGGGCAGATGACGAGTTTCGTAGTGTCAACGGTCAGTTGGAGTGGATGATACACAAAAGCCTGAAGGAAAACAGGCGACTGCCCAAAAAGGAGAAATAAGGGAGGGGTTGTGCAGTCTGTTTATTCCGAGTCTATCGGGTTTATTCCACGCGAATTAATATCCAGTCAGATATTTCTTTAAGGGCGGAGGGTGCAAAGGTTTCCTCGAGGGCGGCGTATTCACTCGGAGATCCGGTGGCTGAGTTTTGAAACAAGTGATTCAATCCGGATAATTCCCGAACCGTAACATCAGAATTCCCACCGGCTTTTAAATGTTTTTCTATCGCCTCCAAATTTACCTGGGAAGGGACCTGCAGGTCCTTTTCCCCATTAAGGGCTAAAACAGGACATTTTACCTGCTCCAGGGCCGGGGCCGGATCGTATTTCATAAAATACTGCATCCAGGGAGACGCCAGGGCATCTGCCTGAGTCGAAACGATGTCCTCCACCGACATACCCTGGGGTACTTGCTCCGGATCCTCTTTAAAGGCCTGAATAAAGTACTGCTGCAGGTCTTTCTTGAGTTCGGTTTGGTTTTCGACGCTCCGTACCAAATCGAGCGCGCCTCTGGTGAGATCCATTTCCTTTTCTAAGGCGTCCCCACTTACCCCGCTGGCTTTTCGGATGAGCTCGCTCTGAAGCATAAGGATGTCGTAACCGGAAATCCCGGGCCCGGCGAGAAGTACTATAAAAGCAATATCATCGGATTTGGCGGCGACCATAGGACCTATAAGACCCCCTTCACTATGGCCGATAAGCCCTATTTTTTTGGGGTCGATATCCGCCCTGGACTTTAGAAAGGCCACGGCGCTTGTCACATCTGTGGCCAGGTCTTCGCTAGTGGCTGTGGTGTGATCCCCTGTGGATTTACCCGTCCCCCTGTCGTCGTAGCGCAATACACCTATCCCCTGACGAGTCAGGTAATCGGAGAGGACCAGAAATGGTTTGTGTCCAAAAACCTCTTCATCCCGGTTTTGGGCGCCACTACCGCTAATGAGCACTACCACGGGGAAAGTTCCGCTTTCGGAGGGTAGGGTAAGGGTTCCTGAAAGCGTCAGTCCGTCTCCCGGGTTCGGGATAGCTACCTCTTCCGAATAATAGGGATAAGGTGCTTTGGGTTCCTGTGGTCTAAGGAGTTTCTTTTTTGCTACCGGATCCCTGGAAAAATTAAGGGGCAGGGATTGCCCCATTTGTGTAAACGTCCCTTCTATATTTCCGTCCTTTTTCAGGTCCCCGGTATAAGCGATCGCCATGGGAGCCACTTCGAATGTCAGGTTGGAGTTTTCATAACTGAGGGAAGTGATCTCAATACCCGTTGCCCCCTGATCCGGACTGTCCATGGTCCCTGTAAAACCCTGGCCACCCTCTGTTATATGGATTACGAGAGGGAGTTGTATGCCCTGAACTTCAAGTACTCCGTTCCATGTGCCTGAAATCTCCTGACCCCTTGCCACAAATAGGGCCAGAAGTGCTGTGAGTATAAGAAATGTATTTTTCATAGTGTGCGCGGTTCCATGCTAAAGATAGTCAAATCAAAAAGAGAGACTGCAATACGACATTTTTGGAAATAAAAAGGGGGTGGTCCCCCTCGGCTAGCCCGATGCAGACCCTGGAAATGAGGATGCCCTCAGGTCTCAGGATAGTAGGTGACTTTGCATTTTTGGCATACCGAATGGTCGTCTTCCGGGGTAAGTCGGATGCCCTCCAGATGTTTTTTGGCGTAGTCTACCACCCAGCCGTCATGGGGGTCGTGGGAATCCACGTCGTGGCTGTAATTCCGGACGGCCTGATAGAACGCACCTCCGTATTCCTGCCGTCCCCAGCAATTGGGACAGTATCCCTCAGGGGCGGCCTCCGCAGAGAAGGTTTTATTCTTTTTAAAAAATGATAGGAAATCATGGGTTTTGGCCATAGTAAACCTGTTTTTTAGGGTAAGGAGCCCGTGGGCAAGCACACTTAATTGCAGCAATCACAATGGCTGCAGTCGCAGGAGGCACAGGGGCAATTGGCATCCCGGCAGTTCCCGCAATTGCATTTGGTGCATTCACAATGGGTACAGGTGCAGGTATTCATAACAATTTAACTTTTTGAGATTCAACAGAGTTGCCGAATTTTTGTTTCCCTTAAAGGTAGTCAAATCCGATGAAATTTTCCAGGGATTTTTCTGGATTCAGGGGTTCGGAAACCCCTGAGAATCTTTTATGGGCTTTGGTTATCTTTAACCACCAACCGGGGTGCGCTTAACCCCATCCAAAAACAGCAAAAAATGTCAGGATACTTCAGGACTCCCTTTCTCTTAGCTCTATCGGTATGTGTATTATTCGGATTACGTCTTACGGCCCAAACACCGGATGCGCCATCTCTTGAAACGGTGGCTGCGGCTCTGAAATTCCGGGAAATCGGCCCTGCTGTAATGGGCGGGCGTATCGCCGATATTGCCGTAAATCCCAAAAATAAAAATACCTGGTATGTGGCGGTGGGTTCTGGCGGGGTTTGGAAAACAACCAACCGGGGAACGACCTGGGAACCTGTCTTTGACGCCCAGGCCTCTTATTCCATAGGCAGTGTGACTATTAGTCCGGACAATCCTGAAGTGGTATGGGTCGGCAGTGGCGAGAATGTCAGTGGCCGGCATGTAGGCTGGGGTGACGGGGTGTACCGCAGCACCGATGGGGGGAGGACCTGGGAAAACAAAGGGTTGAAGACGTCCGAACATATCGGTAAAATCCTGGTAGACCCCAGGAACAGTGATGTCGTTTTTGTGGCCGCGGAAGGACCCCTATGGGCATCCGGGGGCGAACGCGGCCTCTACCGGTCTCAGGACGGGGGGAATACCTGGGAACTCGTGCTGGAGATCGACGCGGATACCGGAGTCACCGATGTGGAATTTGATCCTTCCAATCCCGATATCCTCTATGCTGCGGCCTACCAAAGGCGCCGTCACGTCTGGTCCCTGTTGGCCGGCGGTCCAAATTCAGGGATATATAAATCCACGGACAATGGAACCACATGGAAGCAGGTGCGGTCTGGTTTGCCTAAAGGGGATATGGGTAAAATTGGTTTGGCTGTGACCCCAGCCGATCCGGATGTCGTCTATGCGACTATTGAGGCTGCGGAAGGAGAAAAGGGTTTTTACCGATCTACAGACAAAGGGGAAAGCTGGGAGCGACGTAACAGCTATACTTCAGGGGGTACAGGCCCTCATTATTACCAGGAAATTGAGGTGTCTCCGGGCGATCCAAACCTGATTTATCAGATGGATGTGTTTTTACACGTTACACGGGACGGAGGAAAAACCTTTGACTACCTCGGAACAGGGCGCGAAAAACACAGTGACAACCACGCCCTTTGGATCGATCCGGCCGATGGGATGCACCTTCTCGCGGGGACTGATGCCGGTTTGTACGAATCCTATGACGAGGGGACGACCTGGAGGCATTTTCCGAATCTCCCGGTTTCCCAATTTTACAAGCTCGGTCTGGACAATGCGGAGCCTTTTTACAATATTGTGGGGGGAGCCCAGGACCTGGGTACGCTTATCGGGCCTTCCCGCACCTTTAATATCGAAGGGGTGCGGAATCAGGATTGGTATGTACCCCTGGGCGCCGATGGATATGAGTCAGTTTTTGACCCGGAAGATCCCAATACGGTTTATATGGAAATTCAACAAGGCCTGCTGCACCGCCTGGACCGGCGCACGGAAGAGGTTTTAAATATACAACCCCAGCCCGGACCCTCAGACCCGCCCGAGCGATGGAACTGGGACAGCCCGATACTGGTGAGCCCTCACAATTCCAAACGACTCTACTTCGGCTCCCAGCGCGTATGGCGCAGTGAAGACAGGGGAGACTCCTGGACGGCCATCAGTGCAGACCTTACCACCAATACAAACCGTTACGAACTCGAAATGGGAGACCGGGTTTGGAGTATCGATGCCCTCTATGACACCGGAGCGATGTCTAAATACGCCACCCTGACGGCTCTTTCAGAATCCCCACGGATAGAAGGATTGCTCTATTCGGGGTCCGATGACGGAATGCTCCACAGAAGTGAGGACGGCGGACAAACCTGGCGTAAAATGGCTGAGCTGCCCAAAATACCAGCCCGCGCATTTATAACGGATGTAGAAGCCTCCCCCCATGATGACAACACCGTGTTTGTCGCTGTGGATATTCATAAACAGGGAGATTTCAAACCTTACCTGTTTATGAGTTCGGACCGGGGCCGCTCCTGGAAATCCATTGCCGGTAATTTGCCCTCCAAGACCATCGTATGGGTGGTAAAGCAAGATCACGTGAATCCGGAATTACTGTTTATCGGTACCGAATACGGCATATATTTCTCACCAAACAAGGGTGGCATGTGGGTGCCGCTCAAAGGGGGAGTTCCGACCATTCCATTTCGCGATATTGAATTGCACCCCAGGGACAACGACCTGGTGGGGGCTTCTTTCGGCAGAGGGTTTTACATTTTAGATGATTATTCCCCCCTGCGTGAAATTGCCAACACGGTTAAAAGTAATTCCAATTCCCTTTTCCCGGTCCGCGACGCCTGGTGGTATATCCCCAATACGCCCATGCAGGCCAAAGAAATGCCTACCCTGGGCAGTACGCTATATGTGGGGGAGAATCCCCCTTATGGCGCGGTGTTTACCTATCACCTGGGCGATCTGCCTCAAACCGGAAAAGCGCTGAGGCAGGAAGGTGAAAAAGAACTCCGAGCCCAAAAGGAGAGTATTCCATTTCCCGGCTGGGAGGCACTCCGGGAGGAAAGCCTGGAAGGGGCGCCCCAGATACTCCTTCTGATTAAAGATTCCGGTGGTAATCCGGTGCGGTGGATTCCCGGTGAGGCTGTCAAAGGGTTACACCGCACCTCGTGGGATCTGCGGTACGCGGCTCCGAATCCGGTATCCCTCTCAAAACCCGGGTTTCAGCCCCCCTGGGCGGGTTCCCCTCAGGGCCCCCTGGCGGCTCCCGGTCAGTATTCGGTTACTTTGTATGTGTTGCACCAGGGAAAGTTATCCGCTCAGGGGAGTCCCAGAACATTTAATGTAAAACCTTTGCCTGGTGATTCCCCGGACACCGATTTCCAAGCGATGGCCACCTTTCAGCAACAAACCTCAAACCTGCTTCGGGAAACCTCCCTTGCACGTAAAAATCTGGATGAGGCCGAAGAACGACTGCGGTATATGGAGGCAGCTTTGCCGCGAACTCCAAGGGTTACAGAAGCCCATTTTGCCGAGTTTGAGCGTCTGGAAAAGCAACTGGCTGAACTGCAGATGCGCCTGATGGGAGATCCTATTTTACAGCAAAAGAACGAATCGGTCTCACCCTCCATTACCTCCAGGGTAGGAGGAGTAGCCTATGGGCATTGGGATACCCGCCAGGCGCCGACGGCGACCCAAAAGGCCCAGATAGAATCGGCGGCCCGGGATTATCAAGCCTATAAGGGGGATTTAAAAAGTTTCATGGACGCCCTGGACACGTTTCAGACCGATCTGCAGAAAGCCGGAGCCCCCTGGACCCCCGGGCAAAAACTGAATTAGATCTCCGGATCGACCGTTTCCCAAAGCAACTAAGGACGCTCCAGGGGATCAAGGCCACTATTGCCCAGGAGTTTATTGACCCCGGGTAACTCCTTTTTAAGGATTGTGTTCAGTGTGTCGAGATGGGTGTCGAGTTCGGTTGAAAGTTCCTTGTAAACCTTGTAGGCCCCATCCGTAGGTCTCGCATCCCCCGTTTCTACACTGCGTCTGAGGGAGGCCAGCCGGTTATTCAGTTTGATCGGGAAATTCAGGGGGTCCTGATTGGATTGGTTTTGAACCTGATAGAGTTCTTGTTCCACAGCGCTGAGGTCATCCAGAAAAGGTTGCAGGGTTTTCCTGTATTCCCGATCCGGAATCTGCTCCCGGTTTTCGGAAATGTGCGATTTCATTTGGCGAATCTCGATGACTGCCTCGTTTGCTGTGCTGGTTTTTTCCATGATCTGATTGGAGAGCTCAAACTGCGCCTGAAGATCGGCCTTTGAAATGCCCTTCAGATTGGGATCCATTAAAACGGCAAAAGGATGAATTTGCGTCGCTCCATCTGTCTTTAAGCGCACCTTGTAATTTCCCGGAGGTGCTTTTGGCCCCCTTTGCGGACGGGCACTCCAGATAATCATACCATCAAAGGTGGTGGCCCCCGGGTATCTGAGATCCCAGGTAAAGGTATTGAGTCCCCGGGCCGTTGTAGGTTTGGAGGAACCCCCTCTTTGCCACCAGGGCAGGTCCGGATCCTCCTCATATTTCGGCTGACTGCCTGTGAAGGTATCTACCACGCGGTCCTGTGCATCCAGAATTTCAATGGTGATGGTATCCAGGGCTTCTTTGAGATAGTACTGAATGGTGGCATCTGAAACACCGCGAATGGCATCGGCAGGTGCAAAAAGAACGGCAGATTTGTCTTTGAGTGCCTCGGAATACTGCCGGATCGGCCGGATGTCATCCAGAATCCAAAAGCCCCGGCCATGAGAGCCCAGTACCACATCGTCATCCTTTACGACAAGATCGCGAATGGGGGTATCAGGCAGATTCAGCTGTAAGGATTGCCACTCAGCCCCATCATCCATTGAAAAATAGACCCCGTGCTCAGTGGCGAGAAAAAGCAATCCCTCTCGGACCGGATCTTCCCGAACGGCCCGGGCAAAATGCCCGTCGGCAATCCCGTCGATGATTTTTGTCCAGGTCTTTCCGTAATCGTGGGTTTTAAAGACATAGGGCTGCCGGTCATCTACCTGATAGCGATTCGCTGCCAGAAAGAGGGTCCCGGGCCGGTGTTTGGACTCGTCGATAATGCTGATGCGCGAGAATTTAGGCAGGCCCTCCGGGGTGATGTCCTCCCAGTTTTTACCCCCATTTCGGGTGATATGAACCTTGCCGTCATCGGACCCGGCCCAAATGGTATTGATGTCATGCCAGGAAGGGGCCAGGGCAAAAACCGTGGCGTAGATCTCCGGCCCATTCATATCCATGGTGATGACACCTCCGGTTTTACCCAGGGTGGCCGGATCGGCATACGTGAGGTCCGGGCTTATTTTTTCCCAGGACTGCCCGTCATCCGTGGTTTTCCAAACGTGCTGGGAACACGTGTACATGACCCGGGAATCCTGTGGGGCAAACATTATGGGGAACGTCCATTGCCAGCGTTCGGGCAATGCCTCTGCAGGTTCCCCTGAAAAGAATCGCGGATAGACCTGAATGTCCCTGACCTGTCCGTTGCTCCGGTCGTAACGGGTGAGCAAAGCCCCCTGGCTGCCCGCGTAAAAAATATCCGGTTTTTCCGGATGCTGGGTGATCCAACCGCTTTCCCCTCCACCCACGGCGTAATACCAGCCGTGACTGGGTCCGCGCGCCTGCATATGCCCCCATCCGTCACTTGGCATGGCCAGCGTACTGTTGTCTTGTTGGGCGCCGGCTACGTGATAGGGCACATCACTGGTGGTCATCACGTGGTAGAACTGTGTGGTGACGTAATCCTGCTCGGTCCATGTTTTACCGCCGTTGATACTCACATTTCCCCCTCCGTCATTGGAGTTAATCATGCGTTCGGGGTTGGCGGGGTCGATCCAAAGATCGTGATTGTCTCCATGGGGTACTTTAATCGTGGTGTCAAAGGTCTTACCTCCATCTGTAGATTTATAAAACCCGGTATTCAGGCAGTAAACCGTTTCTTTATCCAAAGGGTCCGCATAGATTCTGGAGTAATAAAAGGCCCGCTGTCTGAGCTTGCGCTCATCATTGGTGCGTTCCCATGTTTTTCCTCCATCATCGGAGCGAAATACGCCCCCTTCATTGGCCTCCACGATGGCCCACACCCGGTTCGAATCTGCCGGAGACACCGTCACCCCGATCTTTCCGATCGGGCCTTCCGGCATTCCCTCATTGGCGGTGAGGTCGATCCAGGAAGTACCTCCGTCGGTAGACTTCCACAATTTGCTATCACCACCGCCTCCCCACATTTTCCAGGCCTTTCGATAAACTTCCCAGGTGGTGGCGTACAGCACGTCTGGGTTGTTTCGGTCTATAATCAGATCTACGGCCCCGGCCTTGGGGCTTACATATAAAACCTTTTCCCAGGATGCACCCCCATTGGTGCTCCGGAATACACCCCGCTGTTCATTTTCCCCATAGGGATGCCCCAGGGCTGCGACATAAACCATATCCGGATTGGTAGGGTGGATGCGAATCCGGGCAATGGCCTGGGTGTCTTCAAGGCCCATATGTTCCCATGTTTTTCCCGCATCGATGCTTTTATACACACCGTCTCCCTGAGTGATACTACCCCGAAGTTGCACCTCGCCCATCCCGATATACACCACGTCAGGTTGGGTTTCGGCAACAGCTACCGCTCCTACAGAAGAGCTGGTGACCTGCCCATCGGTAACGGCCTTCCATTCATTTCCACCATCGGAAGTTTTCCAGAGTCCGCCTCCTGTAGCCCCGAAATAGTATTCATCCGGGCGGGAAGGACTCCCGGCACACCCCAGGGATCTTCCACCTCGGTTGGGCCCTATATTGCGCCATTTCAAGCCCTTGTAAAAAGAGGTATCTATAGAGGTGCCCCGACTTGAACGGACCGCGGTTTGCTGAGCACCCAGCGCAAGACCCGTACAGAGCACACTGAAAAAAAACAGGAGTTTAAAAAATGACTTCATCGATAAAGGGGGTTTAAAGGTTGACGGCACGGCAGCCGGATGTTGTGGTTTACCATCCATAGTTGGGTTGGTCTTTAAAAATAGGAAAATTTTAACCGTAATTCCCCTTCCCTGAATAGGATTATAGCCTCGGGAATATTCGGGATTTTTAACCAGGTCTTCAAGTGGAGCGATGCGCAGTGGGGTCCCTAGGCCTCAGGGCCTGGCTCTTCCAAACCTGTTTCGGGCTGGCCTTTAATCTGTAAATGAAAGATATCCGCCCTGGAATAGTGTCCGTTCACGTCGAAATCCATTTTAGAAGGGATTATAGCCTCTAAATCGAGTTCTGCCCGCAATGCGCCCGCTTGATCAAACAAGGGGCCGGCGAGGAACTCCCCCATAGGCGAGACGATAGCACTTCCGCCCGGGCAAAGGTTTTCAGGTTCGTCCTGTACCAGGGTTCTGTACTGGGGTGGGTACATGGACTTGGTATAGTATTGGTTACAGCCCAGCACAAAACAACGCCCTTCCAGGGCGATGTGCTGCAGGGTGGCGGTCCAACCCGCCCGGGAATCCGCTGTGGGTGCCACGTAGATTTCCACCCCCTTGCGATACATGGACATCCGGGCCAGGGGCATATAGTTTTCCCAGCAGATCAGGCCTCCGAGTTTACCGATTTTAGTTTGAAACGTCACCAGAGAAGATCCGTCCGCTTCCGCCCAGATCAGCCGCTCCGTCCCGGTAGGCTTAATCTTCCGGTGCACTCCCAGGAGTCCGTCCGTAGGGGAGAGGTACAGCATGGAACAGTACAGGCTGCCGTGGGTATTTTGTTTTTCGGTCACCCCTATGACCAGGTAGACCTGGGCTTCACGAGCGAGTTTTTCGAGACGCTTTAAATCCTCACTTTCGAGGTCGATACTGTTTTGGTGATACTCCCTGAAGTGCTCTCGTCCTTCAGCGTTGCGACTGCCCACTTTGGCTCCAAAGGTAAATCCTCTGGGATACCCCGGAATGAAGGATTCGGGAAAAACAATGAGTTCACATCCCTCCCGCGCGTGTTTTCGGGTCAGTCTTTCAACCTTCTCCAGCGTTTTGGATTTGTCAAAAAAAACGGGACTGTCCTGTATCAGGCAAGCAGTTACCTTCATAGTGGCATGGAATTTACATCGGACCCTTTGTCCTGCTGTACCCAACATTACTTTCGGGCGCGATGTCGAATGTTGTTAAATGTAGCGAATTTGAAGAAAGTAGGACCGTACGCGAATACTGTGCGCATTAATTTAGCTATTTTACCTTCCGAACCCTTTTACAAGTCATAGCCTTTAAAGCTTTTAAAAACACTCAGAGATGAAAAGACTAATCCTCCTCGTAATTTCCCTCGGGATGGCCGGGAATCTTTCTGCCCAGGCCGGGCGCACACCGAAAACTCCCTTTACCAAAATGTATCTTCCCGTATGGCAGGAAGCACGGGAGCATTGCCTTGAGGTTGCCCGTGCCATGCCCGATAGTTTGTACGCCTTTAAACCCACGCCTGTAAGCAAGACCTTCGCCGAACAGATGGTGCATATCGGATATACGCTGAAACTGCTTACCCAGCGGTATGTAGAGGGTCAGGAAGTAACACCCAATGCCCCGGATGCCGACTCGATGACCAGGGCTGAGATCATCACGCTGCTCGAAAAGGGATTCGACTATACCACGGAGGTTATTTATACCATAGATCAAAGTCAATTGGATGAGACCTGTGTAATGTACCACAGCGGAAATACGGTGAGCCGGGCATTCGCCCTGTTCTATGTTCAGGATCATATGGCGAATCATCGGGCCAAGGCGAATCTGTACCTGCGCCTCTGCGGGATCGCACCTCCGGAATATACCTGGTAGTTCATTCGATGGTGTTTTTGACCGGCGGACAGGAGTCCCGGGCGGTGTTGGATGAAGGCTCTTCCCGGCATCTTCAAGGGTCGGCGTGACCCCTGTTGTTTTTGTGTTTTGTAACCATAAATTCCCTTATTTTCACTAAATTACGTGTTCTTCTAAAAACACGAGAAATGAGAAAAATTAAGCATGTAATTGTACTTCTTTTGGTGGGTAGTTTGGGGCTTGCAGCTTCAGCTCAAAGCGAAAAGGATCAAAAAATTCTGGAAGATGCCGATGAAGCGGTAGCTACATTATTGAAAATCGATCCGAAGATGAAGGATTATTTTGATAAATCGGCCGGGGCGGCGGTTTTTCCCAATGTAGGTAAAGGCGGCTTTATCGTAGGAGGCGCCTCAGGAAACGGGGTCCTCTATGAATATGGCAAAAAAGTGGGCATGTGCAGCCTGAAAAAGATTAGCGTTGGACTGCAGGCTGGTGGTGAGGCCCTTATTGAAGTGATTTTCTTTGAGACGAAGGCAGATGTGGAGAAATTTAAGGAAGGGGATTATGAATTTGACGCGGGTATTTCAGCCACTGCCATAACAGCAGGTGCCAGTGTTGATGCGGAATACAAAGATGGCGTAGCCGTTTTTACGCATACCAAAGGGGGTCTTATGGGCGATATTTCTGTCGGAGGTCAGAAGTTCGAGTATAAGGCGTTTTAATTCGTACCTCCCATACGTCAAAAGTTTATGAAGGAGCTGTTCCGTGCGCGCGATTCTTTTGGTAAAAATCCAGAAGTGTGGACGTCAGTTCAGCTCCTTTCTCTTCCTGAATAAAACGGCATGTAACCCATACCTGTTGGGGTTTGGTTTTTGACCGGGGCACGTATTTTCTGCTATGCCTTGTCGTCCCTTTTCATAATGGGATCTGCTGGTTTTATCGGGGGACAGTGCTGGAAAAATCCGGGTCTCGCCTTGCAGTCCTCCAGAGTTCCCATCTTAAAACTGACCTTCGAAAGTTTCAAGGGTCTTCCAGATTTCTTTAAAGGTCTCCACTCCTTTTTGGTTTAAATCTGTATTGACCAACAGAAGCTTCCCGGTCAGGGTTTTGGCATTAAAGAACATAAAAGTGCTCACTCCAGGATCTCCCCCGGTATGTCCGATTTGATCATGAGATGAAAACCCCATAAACACGCCCATGTTATATTCATCGTTATAGACCCCATCACTTCGGCTGGTAAAATGCGTGTCCAGAAGCTGGGGTGTGAATAGCTCTTTGAAACTTTCAGGCGTCAGAATTTTTCCGTTTCCCGAATAGCCGCGAATCAGTTCAGAGAGGTATTTTCCAAGATCCTCGGCGGAGGTCATCAGCCCTCCGTCGGGAAAATTCACAAGAGCATACGGGGCAAGCGGAATTCCGGTATCTGTGTACGTACGGGAGTGTTTGGAAAAATCGACTTCTGAAGGAAACCAGCCCGAATGAGTCATCTCCAGGGGTTCAAATACGTAGGTGCGGGTGAATTCGTTAAACGGTGTTCCGGTCGCTTTTTCAAGGGCCAGGCCGGCTAGGCCTGCCCCTATATTGGAATACTCAAAACGCCCGCCGGGTTTCTTTTTTAAAAAGGTCTTTTTTCGGTACCACTCCCCATCCGTGCTCAGAATGCGCTGCTGGAAGTCTTCCAGGGAGCGCATTTGTGAAGGGGGCAGGAAATCAGCATATACGGCGTCTTCCCCATTCTCGGCACTGCGAAGTATATATCCTTTTTCATCGTATTCATCAGGATCTGTGATCCCGGAGGTATGGGTCACTAAATGCCTGAGGGTAATAGGAATCTCTGGATAATACGGATGTATCACTTCAAACGGGAGGTAGGTATTGACCGGGTCATCCAGATCTAATTGCCCCAACTCCTGAGCCTTTAAAAGGGCGATACCGATAAAGGTCTTGGAAATAGAAGCGATGTTCTGAATGGTGTTGATATCGTAGGCTTTTTGGGCCGCGAGGTCAGCGCTGCCAAAACCCCTGACGTATTGAACACCCTCCCCATCGACCAGAGCTACTGAAAAGCCTACAAGAGACCCTGAGTCATAAATCGATTCCAATGTATCTGTCAAGGCCTCCCTTGGCAGTTCTTCGGCTTGGGCCAGACCCCCATTGCCGATAAAAAACAACAGGATTATACATAGAGAAAATTTCATCGTAAGTGTTTTTTGTTTGCTATAGATTCGACAGCGACTGCGTTCCTGACCTCAGTCCCCGGCATGGAGTACATACCTATAGTGCTCAGGTCCGTACAAAGCGTTGTCTTTGTATTGGTAGCCCCCCCAGTTTTCGTTGGCATACCGGTGGAGCGCCTCTGAATTCTCAATACCCCACCCGAGTTCCACAGCCTTGGACTCGGCGTAATCCGCCATGCCCCGGCACTCGTCCACGAGCCCGATATAACTATAGTGAGCCGTTTGATAAATCTTAGTCCATCCCTGGTCCGCGACCAGGGTAAACCCCAGAGCCTCCTGGTAAAACTGTTGCATTTTGAGCATATCCTTATGATACGTCCAGGTGATGGAACCGTAAAAACTGAGGTCCGCAGTTCCCGCAGAGATTTTAGGCGCGTCGGCCAGGGATGCCATAAAGCGTTCGTTTTCCGGATGCTGTTTAAACATCTCGAATTCAAGGAGATAACCTTCGGGATCTATGGCGACAAAACCGTCATGAGGCCCCCCTGTCCTGGGTTTATACGGGTACTTTATGGGCACTTCAAGCGATTGCATCAGCGCGTACCATTCCGGCAGCTGATCGGTAAGCAGGGCAATCGCAGTAGATTTGGGCTGATTCTTGGGGTGTACCTCACTGAGCGGGTGCAATTCAATAAAGGCGTCCTGGCTTATTTGGAAACGCAGGGAGTCGACGCGCTGCAGGCCCAGGGTTTTTTGGTAAAACCCTTGTGCTTTTTCCAGATCTTCGTAGTAGAGATGGGTGGTTTGATCGAGAACTCCGAAGGAGGCCAGGGTATGATGTCCGATAGTTTTAGATAGCAAGCCATTGATTCCGGCCGGATCGTACCCCAGGAGTCGTCCGAGACGCCTGGCCAGGGCCTCAGACGCTCCCCTGTCGTTTGTCGGTTTCAAACGGATATCTGATTTTAGCTGCTCATATTGGGTTAGCCTGTTTCCGGTGTAAATCAGGATTACAGTTTTTCCTTCAGTGAGGGAAGGGGGAAAGAGGGCCGTTTTTGGAAAATCATCCTCCCGGTAGAGCGCTACTTTGTATCGTTGGGCTATGGCTTCGAAATCATCCCAAATAGCATCGGCCGCTGCCAAATCCATTGGGTGGCTCAGGGCAATGGGTTTGGCGCCGCTGGAGACCATCTCACAAAACACTTCAAAGCCTGCCAGTTTCCCTGTTTTCTCATCCTCGCAAGACGTATTGAAGATAAGGATGCCCGTAATAATCCATAGAAATCGTTTCACGCCATTGATTTTTTTAAAGATAGAAATAAAAGGGGTAGGTGGGGGTAAGGTCATAGGTCTGCCGGGTAATTTCCTATTTCCACCTTGGCGGAGAGGGCAGAACCGGAACGCACCCAGGAACCAAAACTATTGTTTCTGTAATAGGTGGGATGATTTTTTAGGTCGGATTTGGAGTGCGTAGTGCCAAAGAGGGTTCCGGCCAGGATTTTACCAATTTGGATATCTACAACATCCTTTCCCTCGATCTGCAGGGTGTCATAAACCACCCGATCCGGATAATCACGGAGGTAGGTCTCATAGGTTTCAGCGATATATTGCCGATCTTTTTTTTCCAGGATCCATTCGAAGACCACGTAAAAACTATCTTGGTCGAGGTGATACGCCCGGGGCAATTTAAAATTCAGCCACCCCTTTCGCATATTGGAGTATTCGATGATCTGATCTTCTATAAGATCCTTTCCCGGTGCGCCTCCGTTCTCCTGATCCACGGCCATAAACCGAAGTCTCACTTTGAATTCGGGGGATTTATTTCCCGCGATAAAAAGGGCAACCTTTTGCAGGTAGGGAAGATCCGGATGCAATTTTTTGTCGATACGCAGGGCTATAGCGCTTCCGGCGTAAATGCTGTCATAGGCCAGTTGCCCGGAGAGTAACAGGCTTTTGCCATTGCCGAGCGTTACCGATTTTCGTTTTACGGCCTTTTCCGGGATCAGGGTAATCGGATCCAGTTCAAAGACTTTCGAATCGAGATACACCTGTATGTACTTTGACTCGGCCAGTGTGCTCACGTTAAAGTATTTAGGTTGATATCCCAGGGCGGAGAATAGTAACTCCCGGTTTTCAAAGGCCTCGGGAATTTCAATACTAAAGGTGCCATCTGCATCGGAGAGGCTGCCTATGGTGGTGTTTTCGATACCGATATTGGCAAAAGGTATTGCGGTTTTCGTATCCTTTTCCAGAAGCTTGCCGGAAACCCGCATTTGAGCGATCAGGTCTCCTCCCATAAAGCAGAGTACCCATGAGATCAAAAAAGATTTGAATACGGTCCGGAATCTATCGGGTAAAGGAAACTCTGTTTTCAAGGATGCTTCAATTTTTAAGAATGGAGTCGATAAGGGTTTCCTGAAAGCGATTCTGATCGCGATACGGTATCAGGTGTCCGGAGTTTTCAAACAGGAAGAAGTCCTTTTCGGGTGCTTTTACCTGCTGATAGTACTGCTGGGCGATCTTGTAATCGATCCGGTAATCCTTTTTTCCGACTATAAAGAAGACCGGGCATTCCAGGGCGGGCAATGTCTCAAATAAATTCCTTTGAACAGCCTGGTTAAAGACATCCAGCCAGGTGTCAGACCAGTCAAAAACATATTTCCTGAAGGCTTTCTTTTGCCCAAATCGATTTCCTTCTTTTGAGAAAAGCCATTTTCTGGAATAGTATAATTGTTCTGCATTTTGAAAGGGAAGTTGCACTTGGGACAGCTCAGAGAGTGCCGTTGAATTGCCATCCGCCAGCGCGTCTTTCTTAAGGTTTTCAAGGGAAATGGCCTCGCTGGTCATGGAATCGATCATGGGGTTTACCGCAATAAAGGCGTGAAGCTTTTCAGGATGCGCACCCGCCATATAAAAACCGGGCACAGAACCCCAGGAAAAACCCGCCAGGTAGAGTTTCTCCTTTTGAAACTTGTGCAATAAATAGTCTACCAATTCACGGGTATCCTCCTGAAATAATTCCTGGGATAACTCCCGGGGTGGATTATCTAATTTAGCTGTTTCACCTGTACTTCGGATATCCCAAAGAACCACTAAAAATTCTCCTGAGAGTTTTGAAAATAGCTGTTTCATCCTCCCGGTCACTGTATCTCCGGGTCCTCCGGCTAAAAAAAGGAATATCGGATTTGAAGGCGATCCCTTCATCCGGATGTACTGTCTGGAGTCCGAAATAGAGACTACCTCATGCGTATCGATAAAAAGGGTGTTGGAAGCCCCATCGGATTCCTGGGCTACAGCCGTAAAGCCCGACGAAAGTGCCAGGAGCAAAAACAAGGTGACATTCACCCGGGTGGGAAGCGGAGATTTGTAGGGCAACCTGAGTATCAATTCTCCCGATTAATGCTGGTTTTGGATAAAGTCTTCCAACACAGGCTGCGCTTTTTCAAGGTCCGAAGAATGTACTTTGAGACGTATGGTGTTTACGGTACCTCCGGCAAAGCCGGCGGAAATCCCCGACTGATAATCATTTTGAACAATTACATCAATACCCTTATCCTCTAACAATCCTTTTAACAGGATTACACGGACTTCAGATCCGGAATACAGGTGAACAAACCCTTCTTTATTCTCATCTTTTTTCATCTACTAAAGATAAGGAATAGAACCGACAAGTGGAGCCGGTAATTTATGCCCGGTACACCATAGCGTTGATGTTCATACCCGCACCCACCGAGGCAAAGACAATCACATCTCCGGGGTTTATTTCGTGTCCCGGCATTTCCCCTTTGACAATAAGGTCCATAAGGGTTGGGATCGTAGCTACAGAAGAATTACCCAACCAGGCAATGGTCATGGGCATGACACATTCAGGAGGGGTATCGATCCCATAGAGGGCATACAGCCTTTTTAAAATGGCATCGTCCATTTTGCCATTTGCCTGATGGATCAGTAGTTTTTTAACCGACGCTATGGGGATATCGCTTTTTTCAAGGCATGCTTTAATAGCCTGGGGGACGTGTTCCAGCGCGTATTGGTAGAGTTTACGTCCATGCATTTTTAAGTAGCGATCCGCTCCGTTTTCATCGTCTTTTTTGTACGATTTGCCCATGTAGAGCATTTGGGAATAGACCAGGGTATCCGAACGGGTTTTATGCGCAAGAACGCCCATTTTAGTTTCGCCCTGACGGGCTTCGAGAATTACGGCTCCCGCTCCGTCTGCATAGATCATACCGTCCCGATCGTGGGGGTCGAAGATTCTGGAGAGTGTCTCAGCACCGATAACCAGCACTTTGTGCGCATCTCCTGACTGTATGTAATAATTGGCCTGTATCAGGGATTCCAGCCATCCCGGACAGCCAAAAATCATGTCATAGGCAACGGTTTCCGGATTTTTAATCTGCAGTTTGTGCTTGACCCGGGCCGCAATGCTGGGAACCATGTCTGTATGCGTTTCTCCCGAGTGCAGATCTCCAAAATTATGGGCTACAATTATAAAATCCAGAGTTTCTTTATCGATTCCCGAAGCTGCAATAGCCTGCTCTGCAGCCCAGGTGGCCATATGAGAGGTCATCGTACTTTTTTTGGCATAGCGCCTTTCCGATATGGTGGTGATCTCCAGGAATTTATCGATGATTTCCCGGTTGGGTTTGTCGAGTTTGACTCCGGTTGAATCGTAAAATTCAGTAGTCAGGAAGTCTTGATTATCAATGCGCCGCTTGGGGATATAACTCCCGGTACCGGTAATAACACTGTTGATGAGGGTGTTCATTAAAACGCGTTCAGGTTGGTGTTTTCCGCCTGAGACCTGCGGCGGTATGCCGGTTTCTGCTCAGGTGATCCCGATAGATCTGTAGAAGCGGATGACCGAAGAAACACTGCGGGATTTCAGGGGGTTTTTAAATTCCGACAAAAGTAGGTGATTTTTAGTTTCATACCTCTGAATCAGCTTCTAATTTTGGAATGTTCAAACGGACATTTGTACCTATTTAAAAGCCTTTCCAAGGCCATCGCTGGGAGTCACAGGTCTTTCGGCGGAACTGTTTTTCAATCTTTAACGAAGATCATACAGTGTTGTCTGGGCAGATTGGAAAGGTTCTCATGAAGTGTTAAACCGACTGCCGTCATCTCTTTTACAGCCTGGTTTACAGTCATTTTATGTAATTTCTTTATAGGGATCGATTCATCTTCTCCCCGGTATTCAATGAGATAGACCTTACCTCCCGGTCGCAAGGCCTTTATTATAGATGCCATAATTTCGGCCGGATAACTGAATTCGTGATATACATCCACCATCAGTATTTTATCTACGGAGTTCTCCGGTAGGTTCACACTTTTTTCATCCCCGGCGATCAGCTGAATATTCTCAATACCGGTTGTTTTTTTACGACGTTCAATCACCTCCAGCATTTCAGGTTGAATATCCACGGCGTATACTACACCCTCTGCGGCAAGGGGGGCCATGCGGAAAACGTGATACCCGGACCCGGCACCGATATCAGCAATACGGTCCTGGGAGCGAATCTCCAGATTTTCAATAAGGGTTGAGGTTTTCTCTTCGGCCTCGCGTTCCGGACGCTCCAGCCATCCCATACCCTGATATCCCATAACAAACGCGATTTCACGACCCATATACCATTTTCCGATGCCGTTGGGGTCTCCTTTTTTATAGGTGTATCCATCTTTAGGGCTATGGGGCTGCCCGTAAGACGGATTCCACCATAGCAGGCATGCCAAAAGTCCGGCCACAAGCAGGGGTCGTGTTTGGCAGATATTCGCAAAAGGCTTAAGGTAGGATCTTTGACGGGGTCGCCTGATATTGGAATGAGGTTCCATTGGGAGTGATTTTACGTATGGGGTTTTTAAGTGCTTGCTTCAATTAAAGTTGAACTTCAAACATTCAAAATTAACTATTTTGGATCCTGATTCGAAATCTTATAATCTGAAGTTGTATCGGATCTTTAGCAGGATTTGTTCATTCTGTAGTGTCCGGGTATTGTTCAGATCGTTAAAACTGTACCCCATACTCGGAGGGAAAGGGGGCGGGTATGCGATCCGGGGATTCTCCGAGATTCTGTCTCAGGTCGATTTCGATGCCTCTGGAAATAGTTGAGATCGGGACATCGTTGGAGGTGCCTTCGAAAGGGTTTTCCCCCGTCCGTCCAATGCGCTCCATGGTGTGAAACATCCATGCCACAGCCGTGTAAATGGGAATAGCAAACCATATAAAAAGATCCCCAAGGATGGGATAGGCCCCTGCAATATCATTTCCAATATCTATAAACTGGGGAACCAGTGCCATGGGCAGCAGTATCAGGAGCAACCACATAAAATAATGGTTCAGAGAGGCGTATTGGCGGGGATACGGGAAATTTTTAATACGTTCGGTTTGTCCCTGCAGGGTGAGGAGTTCTTGTAGAATGGCTTCGAGTTCCAGAAAGGAAAACTCCCAAATCACTCCTTGTTCTTTTAAGATTCTCAGGTGGTGGGATTGGAGGTAGAGGATGGCTGTTTGCACATTGTTTTTGGATAGGGCATAAGCGAGATCCTCTTCACTGAGGTATTCCTTCAGGTCGTCCTCCAGGGTAGCGCCTTCTTCCGGGGTGCGAATCCCCCATTCACGATTGGTTCTGTGTTGGCTGGTGGTTTCCCAGGTTCTTGGACTGCGCATGGCGTGTCTGAGCGCAGTCATCCAGGCAATATGCCGATAGGTAAGCTCCCGGATGGCTGCAGGAATGTCAATCGGGGGGGATTGAGTCTTCAGGTTCTCCGCCGTGAGCATGTCCTGAACAAAAATTCCAAAGGTTCGGGAAGTATTCACAATCCCGCCCCAGATTTTCCGGGCCTCCCAGATCCGACCATAGACGGCATTGTTCTGAAACCCAATGATAAAAGCTACGGCTGTTCCGATTAGGGCCATGGGTGTCCAGGGAATACGCAGCCATTGCAGATCCAGAAAATAATAGGCGGAAACCCAAATTGAAATGATTAAAATGAACAGGAGGGTTTCAAAGCGCGTCCATTTGGCCATGTCCCATATGCGATATACCCTTCCAGTATACATAGCTAAGTCTTTTTAAGGTTTCTTCTGCCTTATTGGATTAATCCCCCTTGAGGCCAGAGGCCGTTTGCCACGGACGGCGGTATTTGTTTTTCGAAAGAGAGGTTTAATGTAAATATAATTTTCGATACGGGTTATTTCAACTGCTGCACATCGTCCAGATAGTAACAGAAGTTATGTCTGTCCATCCCGATTTTGGGGTAATATGCGGTTGCGGCCGGGGCCGATAGCAGAATGAGTTTGGCCTGTGGGGTCTGTAGTTTTGTTTGACGAATAAGCTCAGTCCCTATACCTTTGGCCTGGTATTTTTGGTGGACAGCCAAATCTGAGAGGTAGGTGCAGTACACAAAATCTGTGACACTGCGTGCGATGCCGATAAGTTCGCCAGCGTCCCGGGCGGTGAGTATCAGGTTGGCATTGGTGATCATCGCGCGTAAGCGTTCCGGATCGTCCACGGGCCTGCGGGCTCCCAGACCCGAATGTATAAGGATTTCCCTGAAGGCTTCAGATGAAATATTTTTTTCGAGGGTATAGGTGATCATAGATGGGTGAATTATCTGTCAGAAAGGTAACCGATTCTATGGAATTGTGGGGATGCAGAGCAGATGCTTGTTGCTTTTTCTTCCGGCATTTTGATAATTGAAATAAATTACTTTATATCACTATTATGGAAACAGCAAACATATTTTCACAGCTTCATATCGGTTCCGCCCTTTTAGCCCTCCTATTGGCGGCATTCGTTCTCATTGCCCCCAAAGGCACCCCCTTTCACAAACGCCTTGGTTATGCTTTTGCCAGTACGCTGCTTATTGTCAACGTAAGTGCAGGTTTTATGTATAACCTCACCGGACGGTTCAATCTACTCCATGTATTTGTTATGATCTCAATGGGGTCTCTGCTATATGGGATGATTCCGGCGATTCGCCGAAGACCTGCAAACTGGCTCAGACGCCATATTAGCGGTATGACGGGTGCCGCCCTGGGGGTTTGGGCTGCCGGACTGGCGGAACTCACTATTCGCGTGCTTCCCGGATTTATGAATCCCTCCCAGATTATCGGTATTGCGGCAGGGATTGGCGTAGTGTTCTTTTTTCTGATCGGTTTTCTGATTGGAAGGTTTATGAAAACTCTGCCTGAAAACCCTTAATTTCAAAGGTGTTTTTATCGGGTTTAAACTGTACGTTCATAAGGGCTCGGTATTAATATTTTACTTTTGGGAAACCTCCCACATTATTGGACCTTCTGAGGCATCCCAACCTCAACAGGCAGGCTTACCTTTATATCTCTGGAAGAAGTACCCGCTTCCAGGACATAGGTGCCCGGCTCCAATTCCCAACCCGATTTGTTTTCACTCCAATAGGATAATTCCGAAACGGGAACGCTGAGATGGATGCGGGTGGAATCTCCCGGCTGCAGCAGGGGTGTTTTCCCAAAAGCACGCAACTCACGCCGGGGCCGCTCAATGCTTGTGTCAGGTTTTGAGCTATAGATTTGGACCACCTCTTTCCCGGGGATTTCCCCTGTATTTTTTACGGTTATTCCAACGTCTATGGAGGAGTCGTTCACGGCGACTTCCATGACCGAAAAATTAAAATCGGTATAGGAAAGGCCGTAGCCGAAAGGATAGGACACCTCCTTGTTTTGCGTGTCAAAATGCCGGTATCCCACATAGATTCCTTCTTCATATTTTGTAAAATCCGTATTGGGGATTTTTTCGCTTTCCGGTTTCTCTTCCACTCCAAACATGGCATCCGTAAAACGTATCGGTTCTCCATCCATAGGAAAATTCGCGGAGGAGGCATGATCGGCCAAATGGACGGGAAAGGTCATCGGTAGTTTTCCGCTTGGGTTCACTTTCCCGCTGAGAATATCCGCAACAGCATTCCCACCTTCCTGTCCGCCCTGCCAGGCCAGCAGTATGGCATCCGGAAGCACCTTCCAGGAAGCCGTTTCGACAACGCCCCCCACATTCATCACAACAAGACACTTTTTTCCTGCCTTATGGAAGGTTTCGCTGACGTTTTGAATCAATTCTTTTTCTGTTTTGGACAAAAGAAAATCATCTTTTTCCACCCGGTCTGCGCCTTCCCCGGCATTGCGTCCCAGGGTCACTATGGCGATATCCGCTTCCCCGGCAGCCTTTTGTAAAAGATCTGGAGAAGGAATAAGCTGGGGCGGATTATATGGATTGGTCATAGCCTCAAAACCTTCTGGTTTTACAAAGGCATCTCTGTTTTTTTTCTTGTGGGCTTCAAAGGCGTCTGCCGTATTCTGGTCAATATCGAACCCGGCATTCTTCAAGCCTTCCTGCAGGGAAACCGTATAGGCTTCATTGACGTCTCCGGAGCCTGTACCCCCGGCAATAAACTCAAAAGATGTCACCCCAAAAAGGGCGATTTTTTCAGAGCCCTGTAAAGGGAGCACCTGCTCGTTCTTCAGCAGGACCATGCCTTCTGAGGCCGATTCCCGGGTAATGCGCGCATGGTTTTTCAGATCAGGGGCATTCGTAAAGGCGTAGTTATCCATTTTTCTGGATCCCAGAACCAGTTTTAAGATACGCCGTACTGAGGTATTGATATCGCCTTCACTCAAGGCACCTTCTTCGGAGGCTTCCTTTAAGGCCTTCCACTGTTTTCGCGTCCCCGGTTGCAGGAGGTCATTCCCCGCCTGTATTTGAGCTACAGCATCTGAACCTCCGAACCAGTCCGTAACCACAAGCCCTTCAAAACCCCACTCATCTCTGAGAATATCCGTGAGCAACCTGCGACTCTGAGAGGTATAGGTGCCGTTGACCTTATTATAGGAAGACATGATCGTCCAGGGCTGGGATTCTTTGACGATAATCTCAAAACCTTTCAGGTAAATCTCCCGTAAGGCCCGCTGCGAAGCGATAACATCATTGCCATATCGGCCGGACTCCTGATTGTTTGCCACGAAGTGTTTGACTGATGTGCCTACCCCATTGGATTCAATCCCATTGACCATGGCCGCACCTATATATCCAGACAAGAGCGGATCCTCGGAATAGTATTCAAAATTCCTGCCGCAGAGCGGATTCCGCTGAATATTGGCCCCGGGCGCCAGCAGTACATCCAGCCCATATTCGAGAACTTCATTGCCCATAGCCCGTCCTACATCCTGAACCAAATCTACATTCCAGGTAGAGGCCAGTAAGGTAGCTATGGGAAAAGCGGTAGCATAATAGGTTTTATCCGATTCTTTTCGCACAGGTGTTATCCGCAGTCCCGCCGGCCCATCGGCGAGATATACCCGCGGAATGCCCAAACGATGAACGGGTTCAATGGTTCCGGCGGCACCCGGCACCAACAGGTCCGGATCTTCCATGGAAAGCAGGGATTTGATTCCAGATCCCTTGAGCATATTGATTTTTTCTTCCAGGGTCAGCCGGCTGAGCAGGTCCTCTGTCCTTTCTTCCATTGAAATTCGGGAGTCTTCATAAGGGTCGAGCACGCCGTTGCGGTTTAAATCCCGAAATTGAAATCCGCCTGTTGTGAGTATATCAATCTCTGTATCGGGTTGTGTTTGTGTCAGGCCAAAGCTGAGAAAAGCAGAATTGATATAGAACCCGCCGATCAGCGCAATTATGAGCAGGAAGCCAAGGATGGCCAGAAGTATGATCAAAATGCGTTTGAAGGTTCTATTCATTTTCGGTATTTTTTTGAAGCACAAAAATAGAAAATACAAAGCGATTGTTTCAGGTCCTGCACTTTGTTTATGGACCAAGGGTGGCCATTTGGCGGGATGTGATTTAAACTGAACTCGTGGAACGGTAGGTCTTGCTTTTGGGGTGGCCTGAGGGGTC
Organism: uncultured Bacteroidota bacterium; assembly: GCA_937136025.1. Taxonomy (GTDB): domain Bacteria; phylum Bacteroidota; class Bacteroidia; order Flavobacteriales; family Flavobacteriaceae; genus Robiginitalea. Next base: position 7,385 of record CAKZOC010000235.1, on the reverse strand, counting down.
TGTGATTGTACTTTGCATAGAAGGGCGTTACATTGGAATTGGGGTGGGGGCGTGCCCCGGGCTTTTCCGGCGATGTCCCTTCTATAAAAACGAGGAGACCAATCGGGCCGTAGCATAGGTCAGTTTCCTGTAAATGGGCTGGTGCTTCCAAAAATTGGCGTCAATTTCCTCACTTAATTTCAGGTCTTCAAAAAAAACAGCTTCCAGTTTTTTGCCTAAACCATCGCCATAGACCACCGACATAATTTCAAAGTTCAGGTCAAAACTTCGTATGTCCATGTTTGCGGTTCCTACGACACTCACCGAAGAATCCGCAACAACCGTTTTCGCATGAATAAATCCTTTGGTGTACAGGAATATGCGTACGCCGGCATCTAAAAGTTCTTGAAAATAAAAACGCGATGCTGCCCCCACCAGCCAGGAATCAGAGGTATCCGGAAGTAAAAGCCGCACGTCCACACCACTCATGGCCGCCTGCTTGAGCGCATTGAGAATACTGCTGCTGGGGATAAAATAGGGGTTGGTGATATACAGGGTTTCCCTGGCGAGATTAAAAATCTTTAAATAAGACAGCATGATATTGGAAAAGGAGTAATAGGGCCCGCCCGGCACGATTTGCCCCAGGCCGCTAAAGGGCAAGCTCTCCGGGCTTCCCCCTGAAGCAATAAGCGCATCAGAAAAAAGGAGTTTTTCGGGCTGAGCGGAATTCCAACTGGCTAAAAAATGCCTTTGTAAATCATGCACCAGAGGACCGGTAAACTTCATATGGGTATCCCTCCAATAGAGCTGCGTATCGATCGTATTGTCGTACCGATCCGAAATATTGATGCCCCCGATAAAGCCATATTCCCCGTCCACGATAATCACTTTGCGGTGATCCCTGTGGTTCAACCGGTTCGCGAGCTGACGGAGTTTGAGTTTTATTTTTGGATGTATCTGAACGCCAGCCTCCTGCAGTTCTTTCACGATATTCTTGCGGATGCCCATACTGGCATAATCATCGTAGAGGATACGGATTTTAAGTCCTTCTTTGGCCTTTTGAACCAGGACTTCCTTGATCTGATTGCCTCTAACATCATTTTCCCAGGCGTAGTATTCCATATGAATAAACCGCCGGGCTCCGGAGAGTGTTTTTAAAACATTAGGGAATTTGTCTTCTCCATTGATAAGTAATTGAAAACTGTTTTTACTCAAATAAGCATCCATAGACTGGCGGTGGAAGGCCACCAGGCTCTGAAAATGGTGTGGGATTTCTGTATCGGACTGAATCCAGGAGTCTGTGGTATCGGAGATAGTGTCTTTGTAGGACCGGGTAACCTCAGTATGGGCAGAATTAGCTTCCAGGTTATAATGGCGATGTCTGTAATTGACCCCGAAGGAGAAATAAAAAATAATTCCTAAAACCGGAACTGCCAGAACGAGCAATACATAGGCCAGGGACTTGGAAGAGGTAGCGGTGTCCAGCAGAATCCTCACAATCGTAAAGACCAGAATTGCGAGATAGCACAGGATCAGGATTATTTCAATACTCATGGATCAGGCGGCTTTGCTGTCGTTCAGTTATAGTTATAATTCCCTTTAGCTTTAGCAATTTAGTGTATATTTACAAGGCTCTTATATGACTCATTGTGGGCAATCCCACGAGCGGTCATCTGGAAGACTATATTTAAAGAACACTAAAAAAAGTAAACTGAAATTATTTATTTATGAGAACGTTTTTGATTTTTCTAACACTAGTTGCACTTACTTTCCAAAGTTGTGGTTCTGTTAAGGTCCTCAATACCTGGAAGGCCGAAGGAGATGCCGTTGCCAAATTTAAACAAAAGAATGTTTTGGTGATCGCGCGAACCAATAACAACACAGCCCGAACGGCTTTTGAATCTGCGATAGCCAAACAATTGAACGCAAAAGGTATCAAGGCTACAGAAAGCTTTAAGAAAATCCCTACACTTCATACGGAAGTGGAGATGAGTGATGAGCGCATGAACCGGATTCTGAGTATGATTGAATCTGAAGGCTACACTGGGATTGTGATTACCACTGTAAAGGATACAGAACAGGTGACTCAAACCAACACCTCCGGAGTGTATATGGGTGCGGGTTACGGGTATCCTAGCTATTACGGGGGGTTTAACAGCTACTACGGAAATCCGTACGCTTACGGATCTTATTATTCTGGTTTTGGTGGTTATATGCCCACGTCCAGTACAACGAGCACGTACAATAATTATGTGCTTGAAACGGTAGGGTACAGCCTCGATGAGCCGGAAGAAAACCAACTTGTATTTGTGGTTACCTCAAAATTATCAGACCCGAGCGATGCCTATAAAACAGCCGACGAGTATGTCGAAAAAATTGTAAAGGCCTTTGCCGATTAAAATTTTACTGAGAAACAGGGATAAAAAAAAACGCCGGATTCCTCCGGCGTTTTGTATTCATACCATGTCTCCTTAGTCTAATTCGCCGATAACGGGAATGTTTTCCAGAATGGTAGTACGGGTCAGGGAATTAAAGTAATTCTCAAGGTGGTAAAACTGTGCTGCCGCTTTGGATCCGGAAGCTTTTTTAATCTTCTTGTAATAAGAATTGATCAATTTCTCATTTCCTTTGGCAAGCTTTTGAGCCTCCATGACAATATTGTCGGTTTCCACATCGGAAATACCTTCAAATTCTTTGGCATACTTTTCAAGCAGACTGATCCGATTCTTTCCGAGGGCCTTGCGCTCCACTTCATAGGCGTCGTAAAGCCCCCAGAAAGCGTCACTTGAGGCTCCTTCCAGTTGAATAAAATCAGCGACAACTTCCTTTTTTTCGCCCCCGATAATAGACTGTAAAAAGTCTATTTCCTCAGCATTGGACTGGGCCTGGCCCATTTGAAATGCGAGTAAGCAAATTGAAATACCCAGTACTAGTTTTTTCATCATCTTGTGTTTAGCGTTAAAATAAAAATCTCTTTAAGGGGCAATCTTCCCCTGGTTTCTTAGAGAGTGCAAATTTAGTGAATATTTCGATATTTAAGGTCCGCTTGGGAGCGTAGCTAACAATACCCGGGTCATATTGTGATTTGGACTTCATTTCTACATGTAGTGGCACTATTTTCAGGAATACGTGTCCGGACTGAAATATCAAAATTTTGCCACTAAAACAGCATACCCCCTCACAGTACTCAAAGATTTGATAAGTTTGACGCGGTTACGCAATAGATTAGGTATCTGATTTTGCGAAGCCAAAGCCTGCTAGTTCTTTTAGCCGTGCTTGAATTAAAACGAATGAGTTAAAAAAAACACGTTAGAAAATGAAAAATTCACTTAAAGTACTCATCCTTACCGTAGTGGCCCTTGGTTGTTTCTCTGCTAAAGCACAGGTTTTTGAGATTACCCCGACCTATGGATATCAATTTGGGAGTAAATACAATTATGGTCCTAATTACTTGAAAATAGAGGATAGTGGGATGTTTGGCATTACCCTTGGGTATGAAGTACGCCGCAATTATATGCTGGAGGCTACCTACATTAATATGGGGACAGAACTTAGTATAAAGGACCGCATTGCCAGCCCTCGCGAAAGCCGTTTGTCGGATTTGAATGTAGATTGGTTTATGTTCGGAGGTACGCGGTATTTCGGAAACGATAAAGTTAAACCCTTTTTTGGCGGCCAATTGGGCTTCTCGGTCTTCTCTCCGGATGATGTAGACCGAACCATAGCCCCGCGTGGCCTAGATAGTATTACCAAGTTCAGCTTTGGATTTAAAGGCGGCGTCGTCGTTATGCTCACAGACAAAATCGGCCTTAATTTCCAGGGGAATCTCTTATTCCCTGTACAGTGGGGTGGCCTCTATGTCGGTGCGGGTACCGGAGGAATCAGTACCGGTGTGAATGCTGGCAGTACCCTGGTCATGGGTGGCTTTAGCGGAGGCCTTGTATTCAGATTAGGCGCCTGACCCTAAAATTTCAGAGATCTCTCTGTGAAGAAAATTCCTTAGAGGCTCGGATAGCGCGGTTTATTTGCACCCCGGAACACTTTGAATTTAGATATAAAAATCAAAAAAGGCCCATGCGTTTTCGCATGGGCCTTTTTTGGATCCCGGAATGAAGAGTGGTGATTCTACGTAACTTTTCTTATATTGTTCACCGTTAAACTGTATTTCTTAGACAATACAGTTCGAGTTGAACGTCTATGGAACCTCTGATACTCAGGGCAACGGATATTGAAGAAATGGCCAGTGCCTTTCAGGGCTGGCAAATGGAGGTGGTCCAGCAGGAATGTGGAGAGTTCCGGGGCGTGCTCAACGGTCTTTCAGAGGCGCAGGGACGCATTAATTTTTATTCGGCGTCCATTAATAAGCGCGTTTTCGCGAACGGGCATCACTTGCCCCACAGCGTGATGTTTACATTTATTTCTTGTCCGACCGCCTGTACCTGGAATGGTGAATTTATCGATCCTCTCAAGCTTTTTGTTTCAGATGCGGAACGTGGAATGGATATCGATGCAGGGCCAGGTTTTGTTTCGTATTCCGTCAGTGTAGATCGCGGCTTGCTTCAGGATTGGTTTATGGAGGAGGGTATCCCACCCCCTTTGAATTATAACTTTTGTCTGGATTTTACAAAAGCCAGGCGGCAAGAAGCTGCCATAGCCCTCCGACAGGTTATTACCAGCGCGGTGTACAGAGGCGTATTTAACTTGACAGATTTTAAATTTTCGCTTTTAAAGGCATTACACCCGCTTAGTAAGGAGCAACTTTCCCGGATTTCTATAAATTTTGCTCCGATCCATGAGTCTGTCGAAATGATACACGAAGCGGTTCGGCACGGCAAGGAGGTCAATCTTCAGAATGTGCTGGAATTCTATGGGGGTCCCGTCCGGACATTCTATTACAATTTTAAAAGGTATACCGGGTGTACACCACACCAATATATCAAGAACCTGAGACTCACTGCGGTTCAGAAGATGCTGAAAATGGCGGATCCCAGCCTTGTTGGGGTTCGGGAAGTAGCCTACCAGAACGGTTTCAGGCATCTGGGTCAATTCGCCCAGGATTATAAGAAACTCTTTGGCGAGATGCCTTCCCACCGCTTGAAGCGGGTTGGTGGGGTGCAGTAATATTGTATAATCCTCATCTTTCATAGGGATATTATGGGTTCTGGAGACTTTCCATTTTGGGATATTCCTATCATTTTCATGTATACTGTTTGGAGGGATTATTAAAAACTAGGTTGATTTTTTATGATATCGATCAGTAATTGTTAATTCTTGCAATATTCAGATATTGTTAAAGGAGTTTTTGACAATCTTGCTAGGACTAATACGTCCATTATGCATACTCTGTTTGCAGTACGGTGTATGGTAAACTTTAACAATTAATACATATGAAAATGAAAAAACTAGTACTCTTAGGCTTGATGTTCGGTTTCCTGGCATCTGTTTCAGCCCAAAAGAAACCCAACATTATAGTTATATGGGGGGATGATCTCGGCGTTGACAATATAAGCGCCTACCACAGGGGAATGGTAAAACCAATGACTCCCAATATCGATCGGATTGCCAATGAAGGTGCCCTGATGACTGATGCCTATGCCCAGCAGAGTTGTACCGCTGGACGGGCGGCTTTTATTATGGGACAAAGTCCTTTTAGAACCGGAATGCTTACCATCGGGATGCCGGGAGCGAAAGAGGGAATAAGAGATACTGACATTACCATTGCGCAGATGTTGAAAAATCACGGCTATTCCACAGCCCAGATTGGCAAGAACCATCTTGGAGATCGAAATGAATTCTTGCCCACGGTTCACGGTTTTGACCAGTTCTACGGAAATTTATACCACCTGAATTCCGAAGAGGAACCTGAAGATCCGGAGTACCCGAAGGATGAGGAATTCCACAAGAAATTTGGACCTCGTGGTGTGCTGGAGTCATATGCCACAGACAATGTGGACGGCACTGTAGATCCCAGATGGGGAAAAGTTGGGAAACAAACCATCACAGACCACGGTCCTCTGAATACTAAAAAGATGGAAACTGTTGAGATGGAATTACTCGATCGTTCCCTGAAGTTTATCGAGGAAGAAACCAAGGATGGAAAGCCTTTCTTTTTATGGCATAATAGTACCAGAATGCATGTTTGGACGCATCTGGCTGAGAAATGGATAAACAGTTCTGAGGGAGGCGGACTCTATGGAGATGGAATGATGGAACTTGATTTCGTAGTTGGAAAGCTTTTGGATAAATTGGATGAACTTGGAATTGCTGATAACACCATTGTCATTTTCAGCACGGACAACGGTGCGGAGATGATGAGCTGGCCTGATGGCGGAACTTCGCCATTCAAAGGTGAAAAAGGAACTACCTGGGAAGGAGGATTTCGAGTACCCCACTTAGTGCGCTGGCCAGGTAAGATTAAGCCAGGCACCATCCTCAATGGAATCTTTAGTCACGAAGATTGGATGCCTACTCTGGCGGCTATTGTCGGGGAGACCAATTTAAAGGAAAAGTTATTGACCGGTTATAAAGCAGATGGGAAAACATTTAAAAGTTATCTCGATGGTTACAACCAGTTGGATATGCTTACAGGAGAAAATCCTGAAGGCAACAGAAAGGAGATTTTTTATTTTGACGCCGGCGGTAATCTCAACGCTTTACGATATGGAGACTGGAAGGTCCATTTTTCAATTATCGAGGGGGATTTGACTACGGCCTACAGGAAATCTCCAAGCTGGCCGGTTATTGTGAATCTGAGGCAGGATCCTTATGAGAGAGCGCCGGATGAAAGCAGGATGTATCTGCGCTGGCAAGGCGAAAAGATGTGGACTATGGTTCCGGCCCAGTCCATCGTTTCAGAATTCCTGGCTTCTTTTAAGGACTTCCCTCCGGCAAAAAGCGGTAGTTTAAGCGTTGATAAAGTTCTTCAGCAAATGACGACTGCGCCCTCGAATTAAATCGAGGGGGTTTACTCCAAGAAAAAGCCTGTTCAATGTATTTTGAGCAGGTTTTTTTTTGCTCCAGGAGTTTGCTGATATCTGCAAGGGGGTAGTCATCCAAACCCAAGTCAGAGTAAAAAAAAATAGCTTCAGGCATGTCCTCATCACTCAAATTTATACTTGTATAAGCTTTTATAATAATATCACTTTTTCTTATAAATCCATCAAACATTACATAGCTTTTGTGATATTATTGCATCTAAAATTTTAAAAAAATTAATATAATGAGAAAGTGCAATCGATGTAACGTTTTTTTAGGGAACACTTTTTCAGACTTTTCCCGATCATCTGAAGATAAGCCTTATGTAAAGAAAGTGATGAACTTCTATTGACTGAGCGTCTTGAAATTCTCGCTCGAGTATCGGAAGGAAGGCCTCGGGACTATATTGGCCTCACATTCAATTTATCTAT